>NZ_JAYSDK010000023.1:0-90883 GCF_041914405.1 Zoogloea sp. | reverse complement strand
GGCGGCTGGTGGTTCTGGGACCCGGTGGAAAACGCCTCCTTCATGCCCTGGCTGGTCGGCACCGCGCTGATCCACTCGCTGGCGGTCACCGAGAAGCGCGGCAGCTTCAAGAACTGGACCGTGCTGCTGGCCATCGGCGCCTTCTCCCTGTCCCTGCTCGGCACCTTCCTGGTCCGCTCCGGCGTGCTGAGTTCGGTGCATGCCTTCGCGTCCGACCCCAAGCGCGGCATCTTCATCCTGCTGTTCCTGGCCGTCGTCGTCGGCTCGTCGCTGACCCTGTTCGCCTGGCGCGCACCGAAGGTCAGCCTCGGCGGCGCCTTCGCGCTGGTGTCGCGGGAGACCTTCCTGCTGGTCAACAACGTGCTGCTGCTATCCGCCGCCGGTGCGGTGCTGCTGGGCACCCTGTACCCGCTGGTGATCGACGCCCTCAACCTGGGCAAGCTGTCGGTCGGCCCCCCGTACTTCAACGCAGTGTTCGCGCCGCTGATGGTTCCGGTACTGTTCCTGATGGCGGTCGGCCCTGTGGCGCGCTGGAAGCAGGCCGACCTGGCCGACATCGCGCGGCCGCTGCGCTGGGCCTTCACCGTCGCCGTAGTGGCGGGCGTCGGCGTGCCCTTCCTGGCCGGCGCCTGGTCGGCCGGCGTGGCGCTGGGCATCGGCCTGGCGATCTGGATCATCGGCGCGTCGGTGGTGCAGATCCTCGCCCGCCGCAAGTCCGGCACCCCGCCGCGGGCCTTCTGGGGCATGCACCTGGCCCATGTGGGCATCGCCGTGACGGTGATCGGCATCGTGATGGTGAAGCACTACGAGACTGAGCGCGACGTGCGCATGGCGCCCGGCGACACCGTGAAGATCGGCGGCTACGAGATCCGCTTCCAGGGCGTCAATAACGTACCCGGTCCCAACTACATGGCCGCCCGCGGCGACCTGGAGCTGCTGAAGGACGGCCAGGTGGTGATGCCACTGCACCCCGAGAAGCGTAAATACTTCTCCTCCACCATGCCGATGACCGAGGCCTTCATCGATCCGGGCCTGACCCGTGACGTCTACGTCTCCCTCGGCGATCCGCTGGAAGGCGGCGACGGCGCCTGGAGCGTCCGCGTCTATCACAAGCCCTTCGTCGACTGGATCTGGGCCGGCGCCGTGTGCATGGCCCTCGGCGGCCTGCTCGCCGCCAGCGACCGTCGTTACCGCATCACTTCCAAGGCGGCCAAGGCCGCTCGCCTGGCCGCCGAAGGAGCCGCATCTTGAAACGTTTCCTGATTCCCCTTGGACTGTTCCTGGTCCTCGTCGTCTTCCTGGCCATTGGCCTCAACCGGGATCCGCACGAAGTCCCGTCGCCGCTGGTCGGCAAGCTGGCCCCCGACTTCAAGCTGGCGCAACTCGCCGAGCCGGGCAAGACCTTCTCACCGGCCGACATGCGCGGCCAGGTCTGGCTGCTCAACGTGTGGGCGTCCTGGTGCGTGTCCTGCCGCGCCGAGCACCCACTGCTGGTGGCCTTCGCCCGTCAGGGCGGCCTGCCCATCGTCGGCCTCAACTACAAGGAAGTGCGCGGCGACGGCGAGACCGACGTGAAGAAGCTGGCCGCCGACGAAGAAAGCACGCTGACCCGCCAACGCGCGTCGGCCTGGCTGTCCCAGCACGGCAACCCCTACGTGCTGTCGGCCCTCGACATGGACGGCCGGGTCGGCATCGACTACGGCGTGTACGGCGTGCCGGAGACCTACCTGATCGACAAGAAGGGCGTCATCCGCTACAAGCAGATCGGCCCGATCACCCCCGAAGCGCTGGAGAAGAAGATCCTGCCGCTGGCCAAGCAACTGGCCGGGGAGTCCTGAGATGAAACTTCGTCTAGCCACCCTGGCCACCGCCGTGCTGCTCGGCCTGGCTCCCGTCGCCCATGCCGGCGAAGCCGCGCCGCTGGCCGCCGACCCGGCGGTCGAGGCGCGCATGATTTCCATCTCAGAGGAACTGCGCTGCCTGGTGTGCCAGAACGAGAGCCTGGCCGCCTCCCACGCCGAACTGGCCGAAGACCTGCGCCGGGAAGTGCGCAGCCTGATCCGCGACGGCAAGAGCGACGCCGAGATCCGCGACTACTTGGTCAGCCGTTACGGCGATTTCGTGCTGTACCGTCCGCCGGTTAAGCCGACCACCTGGCTGCTGTGGTTCGGTCCCTTCCTGATCCTCGCCGGCGCCGTCATCGGCCTGATCGCCTACCTGCGCCGCCGCGCCGGCCAGATCACCCCGCCGACGCTGTCCGCCGCTGACCGCGCCGCCGCCGAAGCCCTGCTCGCCGGCGACCCGAAACCCACCCAACCGAAAGACCAGGCATGACCGCCTTCTGGATTGCCGCCGGGCTGCTCACCGCCCTCGTCCTCGCCCTGATCAGCCGCCCGCTGCTGCGCCAGCGCCAGGCCAACCACGCCTCCCGCAAGGCCCTCAATACCGCCATCTACCGCGACCAGATGGCCGAACTGGAGCGCGACCTGGCCAGCGGCGCGCTGTCCGCCGCGGACCACGCTACCGCCCGCGACGAACTGGAGCGGCGCATCCTCGAAGATCTGGCCGACGACGGCGCCGAAGCCGTCGCGGAGCCGCGCCGCCTGCCGCGCACCGCCATCGCCCTCGGCCTGGCGCTGCCCGCCGCCGCCGTCCTCCTCTACCTCGTGCTCGGCACACCGGCCGCCCTCGACCCGGCAGCCGTACAGGCCAGCAATAACGAGCAGCCGACCCAGGCCGAAGTCGAGAAGATGGTCGCATCCCTGGCCGCCAAGCTCGAGAAGGAGCCGGACAATCCCAAGGGCTGGGTGATGCTCGGCCGCAGCTACAAGGTCATGGGCCGTCTCGACGAAGCCGCCCACGCCTTCGAGAAGGCCGGCCCAGTGATGGAAACTGAACCGGAACTGATGCTGGAAATGGCCGAACTGTCCGCTGCGCGGAATGAAGGTAAGGTGGAAGGCAAGGGCCTGGAGCTCCTCAAGCGCGTGCTGGCCGACCAGCCGGACAACCCGCAGGCCCTGGTGCTGGCCGGTACCGACGCGTACTTCCGCAAGAACTACGCGGAGGCCGCCCGCTACTGGGAAAAGGTGCTGACCCAGGTGCCCCCGGACTCCGAAGATGCCCGCAACCTGTCCGCCGGCATCGAGAAAGTCCGCCAGCTGATGGGCGACAACGCAGGGGCCAAGCCGGCGCCGCGGGAGTCTGCCCAGAAAGCCGTTGCCACCGCTGGCGCCACCTCGGTCAGCGGCCGGGTCAGCCTGGCGCCGGCCCTGAAGGACAAGGCCAGCCCCGACGACACCCTGTTCATCTTCGCTCGCCACGCCAATGGCCCGCGCATGCCGCTGGCCATCCTGCGCCTCAAGGCTGCGGAACTGCCCAAGGAGTTCACCCTCGACGACAGCATGGCGATGAGCCCAGAGATGAAGCTGTCTTCCGCCGCCGAGCTGCGCATCGAAGCGCGCATCTCCAAGTCCGGCGACGCGATCCCCAAATCCGGTGACCTGGCCGGCGAACTCACGCCAATCAAGCCCGGCGCCAAGGGCCTCAAGCTGGTCATCGACAAAGTCGTGCCCTAAGCCCCTCGGGGCCGGGCATCCGTCCGGCCCCACTCAAACGTCCTCACCCCACCTTCAGCGGCACCGGCAGGCGCCGCGGCTCGAAGAAGCACACCGCATTGCGGCCGGCCGCCTTGGCTCGGTACATTGCGATGTCGGCCCGCTTGATCAGCTCATCCCGGCTCTCCTCATGACCGAGGAACATGCACACGCCGATGCTGGCCGTGCATCGGTGGATCACGCTATCGCTGCCGCCTGGCACGCTGAGGTGGTACGGGCGGGCCAACTCCTCGCGCAGCTTCTCAGCGACCCGCCCGGCGTGGGACTCGGCATCCCGCTCTTCCTCATCAAGGTTTTCGAGGATCACCACGAACTCGTCGCCGCCGAGGCGCGCCACGGTGTCCGACTCACGCAGGCTGGCAACCAGGCGATGGGCCACCTCCACCAGCAGCGCATCCCCCATCACGTGGCCGTGGGTGTCATTGAGTCCCTTGAAACCGTCCAGATCGAGGAACAGCAGCGCCCCGCTGTGGCGACTGCGGGCGCTCGCCGCGAGGGCCTGGTCGAGCCGGTCGTGGAACAGGCGGCGGTTCGGCAACTGGGTCAGCGGATCGTAGAAGGCCAACTGGTGGACCTGCTCCTCGGCCTTCTTGTGCTCGGTAATATCGGAGAAGGCCGCCACGTAGTGGGTGATTTTGCCGGCATCGTCGCGGACAGCCGAGATCGTCGCCCATTCAACGAACACCTCGCCGCTCTTGCGGCGATTCCAGATCTCGCCCTGCCAGAAGCCATCCCGCTCGAGACCCGCATAGAGGTGCCGGTAGAACTCCTGACCGTGGCGCCCGGAGCGCAGCAGGCTGGGCCGCTGGCCGATGGCCTCCCGCGCCGAGTAGCCGGTCATCGCGGTGAAGGCTTGGTTCACGCGCACGATGCGGGTCTCCGCATCGGTGATGAAGATGCCCTCCTGGCTTTCGAAGGTGGCCGCGGCGATGCGCAGCTTGATCTCGGTTTCCTTGGCCTCGGTGATGTCGGTGACAAAGCCCTGCCAGGTCACGCAGCCGCCGTCCGCCGCTTCAGGCAAGGCATCAATGCGCATCCAGCGCACTCCGCGCGTTGGATGGTCGATACGGAACTCCCGGTGCAGCCGGCCCTGGCTACGGGCAGACTCATCGATCGCCGCAAGCAGTGCCGGCAGATCCTCCGGCTGCACCCGCTCATGCAAGGGAGCCGCGGACACCAGCACGCTATCCGGCTCAAGGCCGAACAGTTCGCGTAGCGCATCGCTGGCAAAAGGCAGGCTGTGCTGACCAGCCGCATCCACCCGGTACTGGAAGACCAGACCAGGGATCTGCGCGACGATGCCGCGCAGGCGTTGGTTGAGGGCGTGTTCGGCCGCCCGCGCCTCGCCTTCCTGGATGGTCGCCAGCAGGCCGTTGAAAGCCCCGGTCAGCGCGCCGATCTCGTCGTCCCGCCGCACCGGCAAGGGCTGACGAGGAAGCAGACCGTCACGCATGAGGCCCAACTGCTCGGCCGCTTCACCGAGGGGCCGCAGTTGCCGACGCAGCCACCACCAGGTAAGCACACTGGCCAGCACGGTGAGGGCGGCGGCCGAAACGAGCAGGCGCCACTGCATCGCGTACAGCGGCGCGAAGGCTTCTTCGACCGGCAGCACCGACTGCATCAGCCAGCCGGTACTCTTCACCCGGCGGCTCGACGACAGCTCAACCACGCCGCGGGAGCTGCGCGCCAACCCGGAACCATCATGCCCGGCCAGATAATGGTCGTAGACCGGATTGAGCCCCGGCGGCGGCCCCGGCGTCATCACCCGGCTCCGGTCGGTAGCCGCGATGAACAGGCGCTGCCCCGGATCGGTGATCAGATAGCCCCCCTTGCGGCCGAAACGGTTGGCACTGATCTCGTCGAGGAAATTGGCGATCGCCAGATTGGTGAGGCCGATTACCGACCCCAGCACTTCGCCGTTGGGAGCGCGGATCGGCGCGATCATCGGCACCACCGGCTGATGGGTCGTCTTGCCGATCAGCGCCGACCCGACCTGCGCCTGGCCACTCTCCAGCGTCCGGCGGACAGCCAGCACATCCATGTAATTGACGCCCCCTCGGCCGAGCTCGTCTGGCAGGCTGACCAACGTGGTGCCCTCGCGGTCGGTGACCAGTACGCCCCAGTTGAACAGGGTCAGCAACACGTGCTGGTCGCGCAACTCCTTCTCCAGCGCGGCGGGCGTCGCCAGCTTGGCGGCATCGAATTCGTCGGCCACGGCCTGCAGAGCGCGCATGCGCTCCGACACGGAGCGGTCGATTTCGTCCGCCAGCAGCGTCACCACAGAAAACTGCTGGGCCGCCAGCGTAGCCTGCATTTCCTGGCGCAGCACGTAACCCACCAGCAAGGTGGTACCCCACAGGGCCAGGAGCAGGCCCAGCAGTACCCCTGCGGCAATACGCGTCCGCAAGGAGCGAAGTAGTGATCCCCACTGGCCCAGCCTGATCATGCGCCGGCCCTCCCGCACGTGTTCGGCAAACTGCCGCCGTCTTTTACATTGTTCTAATATGAATACAAGCTTAAGCCTGTCTCCATCACTCGCCTAGCCTGCCGATCAATCGAAATGCAAAGCTGCGTGACGTGATAGGCAATCACTATTCAACCGATTTCCACATTCAATTAGCTGCATCGTCTCAAGCGGCGTAGCATGCAAGGCAATACAGGTCGGCGAGCAGCCGACCCTCCCACCAGTTAAACGGCGCGCCGGGGCACACAAGACCCCCAATACCCCAACAGAGATTTCTTCCCGGCGTCGCCCTTTTATTCGCGCCACCTCGTCCGTTCGCCTGCTCCTGAGCAGCGGACGCACGCTGGGGCATACTGGCAAGCCTGTTTTATCCGGAACTTGCCTGCATGCGCCCGCGCAACCTGCTCGAGAATCTCCCCGCCCCCGGCCCTGACGAAGCCTTCGAAACCCTGTTCGAAGGCCGTGGCGCGCGCGTCGAACGCATCGTTTCCCACGGTCATGCCAGCCCACCTGGCTTCTGGTACGACCAGACTGGCGACGAATGGGTAATGCTCGTCCAGGGCAGCGCGGAGCTGGAATTCGACGATGGTCGCCACGAATCGCTTGTGCAAGGCGACTGGCTGGTCATCCCCGCCGGCTGCCGCCACCGGGTCGCAGCCACTGGCCCGGACACCGTTTGGCTGGCCGTTCATACCATGGACGCGTGATCCGGATTATCCTTTTGTCCTTTTCAGCCTCCGGAGATGCACCCATGATCCGTCGCAGTCTCAGCGCACTCGCCTTTGCCATCAGCGCAAGCCTACTGCCCGTCGCACCAGCCTGCGCCGAAGCCCCGGCCATCAAGACCCAGGTGCCCGGCTACTACCGCCTGAACGTTGGCGATTACGAGATCACCGCCCTCTACGACGGCTACGTGGACCTGGATGCCAAGCTGCTGACGAACGCCAGCCAGGCCGAGATCCAGCACCTGCTGGCGCGCCTGTTCATCGCCGGCGAGAAGGTGCAGACCGCGGTCAATACCTACCTGGTCAACGCTGGCGGCAAGCTGATCCTCGTCGATACCGGCACCGCCAAGGTCTTCGGCCCAACCCTCGGCTACGTCGCCGAGCACATCCGCGCCGCCGGCTACAAGCCGGAACAGGTGGATCTGGTGCTGTTGACCCACCTGCATCCCGACCACGTTGCCGGCCTTCTCGACGCCGAAGGCAAGCCGCTGTTCCCCAACGCCGAAATCCGCGTCAATCAGACGGAAAGCGATTTCTGGCTGTCCGAGGACAACGCCGCCAAGGCCCCGAAGGACAGACAAGGAATGTTCGCGATCGCCCGCAAGGCCGCTACCCCTTACCAGGCAGCCGGCAAATGGAAGCCGTTCAGCGGTGAGGCCGAACTGGCGCCGGGCATCAAGCCGGTGCCGGCTGTCGGCCATACGCCGGGCCACAGCGCCTACCTGGTCGAATCCAAGGGCCAGCGCCTGCTGATCCTCGGCGACTCGGTGCACAGCTACGCGGTACAGTTCGCGCGTCCCGAGGTCGCCATCGAGTTCGACAGCGACAAGAAGCAGGCCGTCGCCACCCGCAAGAAGCTGTTCTCGTGGGCCGCCAAGGAGAAGATGACCGTCGCCGGCATGCACCTGCCCTTCCCCGGCCTCGGCCACATCCGCGCCGACGGCAAGGCCTTCGGCTGGGTGCCGGTGGAATACAGCCCGCTGCGCAGCAAGTAAGGACGCGGTCGGCCGGCAGCGCAGGCCCTCCTGGCCAGGTACAGCCTGGAGGAAACTTCACCTGTGGGGGCGAATTCATTCGCCCCCACAGTACCCCACAGGAAATTGCATGGGCATGAAGCAGAAAGGGCGCCCCGCGGGGCGCCCTTTCTGCGATCAACAGCTAGGAATTACAGACCGGCAGCGGCGCGCAGTGCGGCGGCCTTGTCGGTGTTTTCCCACGTGAAATCCGCCTCGTCGCGGCCGAAATGGCCGTAGGCGGCGGTGCGCGAGTAGATCGGGCGCAGCAGGTCGAGGGCAGCGATGATGCCCTTCGGACGCAGGTCGAAGTGGGCCTGGATCAGTTCGACGATCTTCTCGTCGGCGATCTTGCCGGTGCCGAAGGTTTCCACCATCAGGCTCACCGGCTTGGCGACGCCGATCGCGTAGGCGACCTGCACCTCGCAGCGGTCGGCCAGACCGGCGGCGACCACGTTCTTGGCCACATAGCGGCCGGCATAGGCGCCGGAACGGTCCACCTTGGACGGGTCCTTGCCGGAGAACGCACCACCGCCGTGATGGGCCGCGCCACCGTACGTATCGACGATGATCTTGCGGCCGGTCAGGCCGCAGTCGCCGTTCGGACCACCGATGACGAAACGGCCGGTGGGGTTGATCAGGTAACGGGTGTTGCCGCTCAGGAATTCCTTCGGCAACACCGGCTTGATGACTTCCTCGATGACCGCCTCGGTAAGGTCGGCGTGGGAGATGTCCGGATGATGCTGGGTGGACACCACCACGGTGTCGATCGCCACCGGCTTGCCGTCCACGTACTTGACGGTAAGCTGGCTCTTGGCGTCCGGGCGCAGCCACGGCAGGCGGCCATCCTTACGCACTTCCGCCTGGCGCTGCATGATGCGGTGGGCGTAGTAGATCGGGAAGGGCATCAGGCTCGGCGTTTCGTTGGTCGCGTAGCCGAACATCAGGCCCTGGTCGCCGGCGCCCTGGTCGAGGTCGAGGCCCTCGCCTTCGTTCACGCCCTGGGCGATGTCGGAGGACTGACGGTTGATGGCGGTGAGCACCGCGCAGCTCTTGTAATCGAAACCGATCTCGGAATCGTCGTAACCGATGCGCTTGACGGTGTTACGGGCGATGTCCATATAGTTGATGTCAGCCTTCGTCGTGATCTCGCCGGAGATCACCACCAGACCGGTGGACACCAGGGTTTCGCAGGCGACGCGACCGTGCGGGTCCTGTGCGAGGATCGCGTCGAGGACGGCGTCGGAAATCTGGTCGGCGACCTTGTCGGGATGGCCTTCGGAGACGGATTCCGAAGTAAAAAGGTATTCTCTGGCCATGGAGGCGCTCCTGAAAAACAAAAATCCCCGTAACTGACGGCGTTGCCGTCTCGGGGGATTCTCGGAGCGGCGACGCTTTAGCAGTATTTTTGCCGGCACATCCGCAGCTGATCTGCGAACCGCCACCGCCCTGCAAGTTGTCGGATTAACTCGGCGGAATCACAATTATAGCTTTGCCTTCCGGGCCGTCAATTCGGCCACCCCACAGCCCCTGATGGCGTCACTCATTTTTTCCCTTCTCGCCCGCCTGCCCCTCGGGCTCCTGCAGCGTCTCGGCTGCGTTGCCGGATGGCTGACCTACGCCGGCTCGCCCACCTACCGGCGGCGCCTGCGCGACAATCTGGCCCAAGCTCTCGGACCGGAGGAAGCCGCCCGGACCTGGCGCCGCGCGGTCGGCGAAACCGGCAAGCAGGCGCTGGAACTGCCGTGGCTGCTGCTGCGCCCGCAGGCCGAGATCGTCACCAAGGTCGTCCGCGTCAGCGGCTGGGAACACGTCGAAGCCGCCGAGGCCAGTGGTGGCGGCATCCTCTTCATCACGCCGCACCTCGGTTGCTTCGAAATCACCGCCCAGTATTTTTCCACCCACAAACCGATCACGGTGCTCTACCGGGCACCGCGCAAGGCGGTGCTGCAGCCGGTCATCAACGCCGGGCGCAGCCGCGGCAACATGCGCCTGGCCCCCGCCGACGTAGGCGGCGTGCGGCGCCTGATCAAGGCCCTGCGCGCTGGCGAGGCGGTCGGCATGCTGCCGGACCAGGTACCGGGCGCGGGTGAAGGTGCCTGGCTGCCCTTCTTCGGCCGCCCGGCCTACACGATGACGCTGGCCGCCCGCCTGTCCGAGGTGTCCGGCGTCAGCACGATCTTCGCGTGGGCCGAACGCCTGCCCGGCGGCGCCGGCTTCCACCTGCGCCTGCGACCGGCCCTCGAAGCACTCGCCGGCGATACCGAAACCCGCGCCGCCGCCATCAATCGCGAGATGGAAGCCCTGATCCGCGAGAACCCGTCCCAGTACCTGTGGGGCTACAACCGCTACAAGCGCCCCCGCGGCGGCGCACCCACCTCATCTCCCACACCTCCCGCCTCCCGAGAAAACCAACAATGAGCCGTATCGTCGTCGCCCTGCTGTGGCTGCTCCACTGGCTGCCCCTGTCCATGCAGGCCCCCATCGGCCGCGGCCTCGGCCTGCTGCTGTACTGGATCATCGCGCCGCGGCGCAAGGTGGTGCTCACAAACCTGCGCCTGTGCTTTCCCGATCAATCCGAAGCCGAACGCCGCGCCCTGGCCAAGGAACACTTTGCGCTGGCCGGCCGCAGCCTGCTTGAACGCGGCATTGCATGGTTCGCGTCGGAAGAACGGATGCGCCGCATCGTCCGCGTACAGGGCGAGGAGATGCTCGCCAAGCTGATAGAAGACCGCCAGCCGGTGATCCTGCTGACCCCGCACTTCCTCGGCCTCGACCTGGGCGGCACGCGCCTGGCCTCCAGCTTCGACTGCGTCAGTATCTACGCCCGCCAGAAGGACCCGGTCATCGACCGCTGGCTGTATCACGGACGCAGCCGCTTCGGCAGCCAGGTGCTGCTGCGCCGGGACGAGAGCGTGCGGGCGTCGATCAAGGCGATGAAGGAGATCCGGCCCTTCTACTACCTTCCGGACATGGACAACGGCCCCGAAGACTCGGTCTTCGTGCCCTTCTTCGGCGTACAGGCCGCTACCCTGTCGGCGCTACCGCGCCTGGCCAAGCTGGGTGGCGCGGTGGTGGTGCCCTGCGTGACGCGGATGCAGCCCGGCGGAGAAGGCTATGTGGTGGAACTGGGCGAGCCTTGGACGGATTTCCCGACTAACGACGTGGAAGCCGATACCCGCCGCATGAACGCCTGCATCGAAGATATGGTGCGCACCATGCCAGCCCAGTACTACTGGGTGCACCGCCGCTTCAAGACCCGCCCGCCCGGCGAGCCGAAGATCTACTGAACTTCGTCCTTCGCCGCCAATTCCGCCAGCACCAGCGGAAAGGCGGCACTGCCGACCAAGGCCACGCCGGACACCAGCAACACCAACCCGGCACCCGACTCCTGCAGCAGCGGATGCAGATCGGCGCCGAAGCCGGCCAGCAACAGCGCGCCGACAAGCAGGCACAGCAGGCCGGGGATGCCCATCAGCCAGGCGCCGGCGGGCAGTCGCTTGAGGGCCATCTCAGACCCGCTTGAAGACCACGTCCCACACACCGTGGCCGAGCTTGATACCACGGTTCTCGAACTTGGTCAGCGGCCGGTAATCCGGCTTCGGCGCGAAACCGTCGGCGGTGTTGGCGAGCAGCGGCTCGGCGGACAGCACCTCCAACATCTGGTGGGCGTATTCCTCCCAGTCGGTGGCGCAGTGCAGGTAGCCGCCGGGCGCCAGCCGCGAGGCGATCAGCTTCACGAAAGGCCCCTGCACCAGGCGGCGCTTGTGGTGACGCTTCTTGGGCCAAGGGTCGGGGAAGTAGATATGCACACCAGCCAGCGAGCCTTCCGGGATCATGTCGCGCAGCACTTCCACCGCATCGTGCTGGACGATACGCAGGTTGGTCAGGCCGCCCTCATCGATCAGCTTGCACAGGCCGCCGACGCCCGGCGCGTGCACCTCGATGCCGACGAAGTCGTCGCCCGGACGCACCCGGGCGATCTCGGCGGTAGCCTGGCCCATGCCGAAACCGATCTCGACGATGTGCGGCGCCTTGCGCCCAAAGACCGCGTCGAGATCCACCGGCTCCGGCCGGTACTGCAAGCCGACCTTGGGCATCATCTCGTCCAGGAAACGATGCTGGGCTTCCGACATGCGCCCCTGGCGGAGCACGAAGCTGCGGATGGACTGGGACGTGAGACGGCCACCCGGCGAGGACGGCTGTTCGTCGGATTCGTCGGACGGCGGGGTTTGCTGTTCTTCGCTCATGGCGGATTCCGGAATTCAGAACATGTAGGGGCGAATTCATTCGCCCACCGCGGCATCCATGCACCGCGGGCGAATGAATTCGCCCCCACCAAAATACAAGAAACTCAGCTGCCGATCAGGCCGCTGGTCGGCGAGCTCGGGCTGGCGGTGTAGTACTTCTTGGGCATGCGGCCGGCCAGGAAAGCCTCGCGGCCAGCCTCGACACCCTTCTTCATGGCACCGGCCATCTTCACCGGGTCTTTGGCCAACGCGATGGCGGTGTTCATCAGCACCCCGTCACAGCCCAGTTCCATCGCGATGGCCGCGTCGGACGCAGTCCCGACACCGGCATCCACCAGCACCGGCACCTTCACCGCGTCACGCACCAGCTGCACGTTCCACGGGTTGAGGATGCCCATGCCGGAACCGATCAACGAGGCCAGCGGCATCACCGCCACACAGCCGATGTCTTCGAGCATCCTGGCCTGGATCGGATCGTCGGCGCAGTAGACCATCACCTCGAAGCCCTCCTTCACCAGCACCTCGGCGGCTTTCAGGGTTTCGGGCATGTTGGGGAACAGGGTGTGCGGATCACCGAGCACTTCCAGCTTGACCAGCTTGTGGTCGTCCAACAGCTCGCGGGCCAGGCGCAGCGTGCGCACCGCGTCCTCGGCGGTGTAGCAGCCAGCCGTGTTGGGCAGGTAGGTGAATTCGGACGGCGGCAGCGCATCCAGCAGGCTCGGTGCCTTCGGGTCCTGGCCGATGTTGGTGCGGCGGATCGCCACGGTGACGATCTGCGCGCCACTGGCCACGATGGCCTCGCGGGTCTCGGTGAAATCCTTGTACTTGCCGGTTCCCACCAGCAGCCGGGAGGAATAGCTCTTGCCAGCAATCGTCAGCAAATCATCCATAGGGAAGCCAACCTGAAAAATGAGTTGAACGTAGGGAGCGGAAACGGCACGCGGCCAGACAGGAACGCTGCGTCGCGGCTCAGCCGCCGCCAACAGCGACGACGATTTCTAGCCGGTCACCATCGACCAGCTGAGCCTCGGCATGCCGGCCCTTTGGCACGATCTCGCCATTGCGCTCCACCGCCACGCGCTTGCCGGTCAGGCCCATGCCATCGAGCAGGGCCGCCACGCTGAGGGGCGCCTCGAAGCTGCGTGCCTCGCCGTTGACGGTCAGAACCAGGGAGGTAGAAGAGACTTGGGAAGACATGGACGCAGTTTACCACGCCTCGCCGGTTGCCCTCCGCCCTCACCATAAGTACAATCACGGTCCTTCGAGCGGGCGTCGTATAATGGTAATACCTCAGCTTCCCAAGCTGATGCCGTGGGTTCGATTCCCATCGCCCGCTCCATCGAATTCAAGCGAAAAGGCCAATCCTTACGGATTGGCCTTTTCGCTTTCCAACGCAGGCACATCGGGCACAAGCCAACAAGTCACGCCATCCGGCTTATCACCAGGTCAACAAAACCCTGCGCCGGTAGCGACAGGGAGGCCTCGCCACGCATGATCAGCAACAGGCCACGATTCGTACGCATGCCAGACAGCCGCGCAATACGCAGGTCCAGCGCCTTGATCTGCGGGGCAATGCTGGCGCGGGGCAGAACGCCGATACCGAGACCGGCGGCGATCATGCGGCACACCTCGTCGAAGCCACGCACCTGCACGCGGATCTTGAGGGCTTTGCCGACCATGTCCGCCGCCGCAGAAACGTGGCGCATCAGCGAGGTGGCACGGTTGAGTCCGACGATATCGTAATCCAGCATCTCGTCGATGCTGACCACCGCCTTGCCCGTCAGCGGATGGCCGGGGGGCATCACCAGCACCAGCTCGTCGGAGTCACACTGCAGGCTTTTCAGCCCGTCGACCGGGATATTGTCGGCAACGATGCCCAGTTCGGCATTGCCGCGCGCGACTGCGCGCACCACTTCTTCCGATAGCGCATCTTCCAGATCCAGCATCACCGACGGATAGGTCGACGAGTACCGGGCCAGCAAGGCCGGCAGGAACCCCGTGAAAGCCGAAGTATTGGCCCACAGACGCAGATGGCCGCCGGCACCGCGGTGGAAATCGGCCATCACCACCGACAGGTTCTCCAGCCCGGCCACGATCTCGATCGCGTGGCGCATCAGCGTCTGACCGGCCGGGGTCGGCGCAACACCCCGCTTGCAGCGCTCAAGAAGTATGGAGCCGATGTGGGCTTCCAGCTCGGAGATGCGCTTGCTGGCCGCCGGCAAACTCATGCTGCAACGCTCGGCACCGACGGTCAGGCTGCCGCCCTCCACGGTCGCCACAAATAGGCGCAGGGAGATCAGGTCGAGGCGGTTCAGATTGATCGGGGAGGGCATGGGCCTATCCTTAACCATTGGTTAAGGATGAGTCAACGACATCCGAATCCACCGCCCCGGCCGCCAACTAGACTTCACTTGAACCCCGTCCGTAAACGCATTCATAGCGTCGGCGGGGGCAGGGGACGGCAACCGCCCCCGGACAATCATAATGAAGGAGACAAGATGAGTTCCATCGCAGTATCGGAGGGCGCGCGCGACCTTCCCTGGCACGCCGGCCTCAATTCCAAGCACTGGCGTGTGCTCACCGCCAGCTGGCTGGGCTGGGTGTTCGACGGCTACGAAGCCTACGCCCTCTTCATCGTGATGCCCTTCATCCTGAAGGCCATGCTGCTGCCGACTCAGATGGCCGACAAAGCGGTCTTCGCCGGCATCGCCATCGGCATCACCCTACTCGGCTGGGGCATCGGCGGCCTGGCTGGCGGCATCATGGCCGACTACATCGGCCGCAAGCGGATGATGCTCTACTCGGTGTTCTTCTACGCGTTGTTCACCGGCCTCACCGCCTTCGCCAACGATTTCTGGACCTTCTGCTTCCTGCGCTTCATCACCGGCTTTGCAATGGGCAGCGAATGGAGCACCGGCGTCGCCCTGCTCGCCGAAACCTGGCCGAACCGTGCCCGCCCGAAGGGCGCCGGCTTCCTGCAATCGGGCTTCGGCTTCGGCACCCTGCTCGCCGCGCTGGTCTGGCTGGTGCTCTCGCAGACCATGCCGATGGGCGAGGACACCTGGCGTCTGGTTTTCATCGTCGGCGCCCTGCCCGCCTTCTTCTGCCTGTACATCCGCCGCGCGGTGGATGAGTCCGAGAAGTGGGTCGAGGCCGTCCGCGCCCAGCGCTGGGCCGCCACCGAAGCCGCCGCCGGCACTGGCGCACCGGCCGCCAAGCGCCCCTTCACGCTGACCGAGATCTTCCGCGAACCGGAAAGCCGCAAGCGCACACTGCTCGCCTTCCTGCTGTCCCTGACCACTACCGTCGGCTGGTGGGCCATCTCCGCACTGCTGCCCGAATACGCGGTATCCATGGCCAAGGCGGTCGGCGAAGCGACGCCCGGCGTGTGGGGCCTGCGCGCCGCGCTGCTCTACACCGGCGGTGCCGTGGTGGCCTACCTGCTATCCGGTTTCCTCGCCGACGGCCTCGGACGGCGCCTGTTCCTGACCTTCACCTACGCCGGTGCGCTGCTCACCACCGCCATCACCTACCTCTGGACCCACTCCATCGAGGGCCTGATGGTGGCCGCTTTCATCAACGGCTTCTTCACCCTTGGCTGCGCCTACTCCTGGATGGCCATCTACCCGGCCGAGCTGTTCACCTCCAGCGTACGCGCCACGGCGGCCTCCTTCATCTTCAACGCGGCACGCCTGATCGCCTGGCTGTTCCCGATCCTCGCCGGCTCCATCGTCAAGACCTTCGGCAGCATTCCGCAGGCGGCAATGAGCATCGGGCTGATCTACCTGCTCGGCCTGGTCGTGCCCTGGTTCATGCCTGAAACACGCGGCAAAGCGCTGCCCGAGTAAGCCCTCCCCTCACCCCAATCCACTGTATCGGCCGGGCGGCCCGAGGACCGCGCTCGCCCGGCGATTCCCCAAGGAAACGACATGAACACCAAGGAAAACGGCGCCGACCAGCCCCTACCCCTTGCCGGGGTGAAGGTGATCGAGCTCGGCACGCTGATCGCCGGCCCCTACGCGGCCAGCCTGCTTGCCCAGTTCGGTGCCGAGGTCATCAAGATCGAGTCACCGGGCGACGGCGACCCCCTGCGCAACTGGCGCAAGCTCCACGAAGGCACCTCCCTGTGGTGGTACTCCCAGAGCCGCAACAAGAAGTCGATCACCGTCAATCTGAAGGACGCCCGCGGCCAGGAGATCGTGCGCGAGCTGGTCAAAGAGGCTGACATCATCATCGAGAACTTCCGCCCCGGTACGCTGGAGCGCTGGGGGCTCGGCTGGAGTGACCTGAGCGCCCTCAACCCCGGGCTGATCATGGTCCGCGTCTCCGGCTTCGGCCAGAGCGGTCCCTACAAGGACCGCCCCGGCTTCGCCGCAATCGCCGAATCCATGGGTGGCCTGCGCTACCTGGCTGGCTACCCGGACCGGCCGCCGGTGCGGGTCGGCGTCAGCATCGGCGACACGCTGGCCTCCCTGTACGGCGTGATCGGCGCGCTGCTGGCCATGCATCACCACAAGGTGAATGGCGGCACTGGTCAGTTCATCGACGTGGCCCTGTACGAAGCGGTGTTCGGCGTAATGGAAAGCCTGATCCCCGAATACTCGGCCTTCGAACACATCCGCGAGCGCTCCGGCGCCTCGCTGCCGGGCATCGCCCCGTCCAACACCTATCCGTGCAAGGACGGCCGCTACGTGATCATCGCCGGCAACTCCGACAGCATCTACAAGCGCCTGATGAACGCCATCGGCCGCAATGATCTGGCCGACGACCCGCGCCTGGCCCGTAACGACGGCCGGGTGCAGTTCACTGACCTGCTCGACGGCGCCATCGCCGGATGGACCACCCAGCACGACCTGGACTACGTACTCGCCGTGCTGGAAGAGGCCGCGGTGCCCAGCGGCCGCATCTACACCGCTGCCGACATCCACGCCGACCCCCACTACCAGGCCCGCGGGATGATCGAGGCCCACGGCCTGCCCAACGGCGACCAGGTGGACTTCCCCGGCATCGTTCCCAAGCTGTCCGCCACCCCGGGCCGGACCCGCTGGCTGGGGCCGCGCCTCGGCGAGCACACCGACGAAGTGCTGGCCAGCCTCGGCTACGACGCAGACGCCCGCGCCGGCATGCACGAGCAAGGCATCGTCTGAGCCGCTACGCGAGGAACACGCCCATGAAACACGCCCACGGCCAACGCCTTTACATCCACGACGTCGCAGTCCGCGACGGCTTCCAGATCGAGCCGCGCTTCATCCCCACCGCCGACAAGATCGCCCTGATCGACCGCCTGTCCGCCAGCGGGCTGGCCAAGATCGAGGTCACCTCCTTCACCTCGCCGAAGGCCATCCCAGCCCTCGCCGACGCCGAAACGGTGATGCGCGGCATCACCCGCCAGCCCGGCGTGGAATATGCGGCGCTGGTGCCCAACCTGCGTGGCGCCGAACGTGCCCTGGGCTGCGCCGTCGATGAGCTCAACGTGGTGATGTCCGCCAGCGAAAGCCACAACCGCGCCAATCTGCGCATGGGCTGTGAGGACTCCCTCGCCCAGTTCGCCCCGATCGCCGCCCTCGCCCACGGCAGCGCCGCCGTCAATGTGTCCCTGTCCACGGCCTTCGGCTGCCCCTTCGAAGGCACGGTCAGCGACGCCCGCGTGCTGACGCTGGTGGAGCGCATCGCCAATCTGGGCATCCTGCGCGTCACCCTGTGCGACACCACCGGCATGGCCAACCCGGCCCAGGTGGAGCGCCTGTGCAGCCGGGTCCTGCGCGAGCTGCCGGACATCACGCTGACCGCCCACTTCCACGACACCCGTGGCATGGGCCTCGCCAATGCGCTGGCCGCACTGGATTCCGGCGTGGTCCGCTTCGACGCGTCCCTCGGCGGCCTCGGCGGCTGCCCCTTCGCCCCCGGCGCCAGCGGCAACGTCTGCACCGAAGACCTGGTGCACATGCTCGACGCGATGGGCTACGACACCGGCGTCGACCTGTCCGCACTGGTGGACGCCGCCCTCACGCTGCCCGAGCTGGTCGGCCATGCCATCCCTGGCCAGGTGATGAAGGCCGGCCCGTCCACCCGCCGCTACCCGCTGCCCGGTGGCGACACCCAGCAGCGCCTGGCCGGAACCACTCCGTGCACGCCCGGCGTGCCCCCAGCCCTCACCACCGAAGGGAGCCACTGAGATGACCGCCCGCACCCTCTTCGAAAAACTCTGGCAGCGCCATGTGGTCTCCGAGCCGCCCGCCGGCCAGGACGGCCCGACCCTGCTCTACGTCGACCGCCACCTGGTCTATGAAGTGACCAGCCCGCAGGCCTTCGAGGGACTGCGCCTGAGCGGGCGCAAGCCCTGGCGGCCCGAGACGGTGATCGCCACCGCCGACCACAACGTGCCCACCACCGCCCGCGACCAGGGCATCGCCGATCCCTTCTCGCGCATCCAGGTGGAGCAGCTCGACCGCAACTGCGCCGAGTTCGGCATCACCGAGTTCGGCCTCGGCGATCGTCGCCAGGGCATCATCCACGTGATCGGCCCCGAACAGGGCGCCACCCTGCCCGGCATGACGGTGGTGGCCGGTGACTCCCACACCAGCACCCACGGCGCTTTCGGCGCGCTGGCCTTCGGCGTCGGCACCTCGGAGGTGGAGCACGTGCTGGCCACCCAGTGCCTGGCGGTGCGCAAGATGAAGACCATGCTGGTGAAGGTGGACGGCGCCTTGCCGGCTGGCGTCACCGCCAAGGACCTGATCCTCGACATCATCGGCCGGATCGGGACTGCCGGCGGCACCGGCTACGCCATCGAATTCGGCGGCAGCGCGATCCGTGGGCTGAGCATGGAAGGCCGCATGACCCTCTGCAACATGGCCATCGAGGCCGGCGCCCGGGTCGGCCTGATCGGAGTCGACGACACCACCATCGACTATCTGCGCGGTCGCCCCTTCGCCTCGTGCGGCGAGCATTGGGACGCCGCTACCGACTACTGGCGCACGCTGGTCAGCGACGCGGATGCCCGCTTCGATGCCGTGATGGCAATCGACGCCGCCGGGCTGCGCCCGATGGTGACGTGGGGTACGTCCCCGGAGATGGTCATCCCGTTAGACGGCCAGGTGCCCAACCCCGCCGATGAACGTGATCCGGTGAAGGCCGCCGGCATGGCCCGCGCCCTCGCCTACATGGGCCTCGAGGCCGGCACCGCGCTCACCCACCTGCCCCTCGACAAGATATTCATCGGCTCGTGCACCAACGCCCGCATCGAAGACCTGCGTGCCGCCGCTGCGGTGCTGAAGGGCAAGCGCATCGCCCCCGGCATCAAGCTCGCGCTGGCTGTGCCCGGCTCCGGCCTGGTCAAGGCCCAGGGCGAAGCGGAAGGCCTGGACCGCATCTTCCGCGATGCCGGCTTCGAATGGCGTGAACCCGGCTGCTCGATGTGCCTCGGCATGAACGAGGACCGCCTGGCGCCGGGCGAACGTTGCGCCTCCACTTCCAATCGCAACTTCGAGGGTCGCCAAGGCGCCGGCGGACGCAGTCACCTCGTCAGCCCGGTGATGGCCGCCGCCGCCGCGATTGCCGGCCATTTCGTCGCACCTGACAGCCTGGGAGCCCACTGATGCAAGCCTTCACCACCCTCAGCAGCCTGGTCGCCCCACTCGACCGGGCCAACGTGGACACCGACGCGCTGATCCCCAAGCAGTTCATCAAATCGATCAGCCGCAGCGGCTTCGGCCCCAACCTGTTCGACGAATGGCGTTACCTGGACCACGGCGAACCCGGCCAGGACCCGGCGTCACGCCGCCCCAACCCGGACTTCGTACTCAACCAGCCGCGCTACGCGGGCGCGCAGATCCTCCTCGCCCGTGAGAACTTCGGCTGCGGCTCGAGCCGCGAGCACGCCGTGTGGGCCCTGGAGGACTACGGCTTCCGCGCTGTGCTGGGACCCAGTTTCGCCGACATTTTCTTCGGCAACTGCTTCAAGAACGGCATACTACCGGTGGTACTCGACGCCACGCTGATCGACCGTCTGTTTGCCGAAGTCAGCGCCACGCCGGGCTACCGCCTCGCCATCGACCTGCCGGCACAGACCGTGCAACTGCCGGACGGCAGCGCGATCCCCTTCGCGGTGGACGCCTTCCGTAAGCACTGTCTGGTGAATGGTCTCGACGACATCGGCCTGACCCTGGCCCAGTCCGACGCCATCCGCACCTACGAGGCTCAGCGCCGCCGTCAGGAACCGTGGCTGTTTGCGTGATCCGCCGAAGGAGTTCGCCATGACTGACATGTTGTGCCTGTACGCTTCCGAATCCGAATTCCCCAACCCCGAGCACCTGCAGCTGCGCCTCTTCATTCATGAAAAAGGGATCGCCGCGCACGTCGAGGAGGTGATCTACGACGCGCCCCAGGGCGGCGAGCTGCACCGCTGCCCCTACGCCGCGGCCACGCCGTGGGGCGAAGCGCCAAGCCTTGCGCTGGAAGACGGCAGCTACCTGACCAATGCGGGCGCCATCGCCCGTTATCTCGACCAGCGCTTTCCAGGGCGCAAGGTGCTCGGCAAGAGCGATCTGGAACAAGGCCAGGACGCCATGTGGGAACGGCGCATCTTCCTGCACATGCTCGACCGCCTGATGATGGCGATCAACATCGTCCATGGCGACCCCGAACTGCAGTTCACGCCCCCGCCGGACGCCCAGTGGAGCGCGTATTACTGGCGGGAGGCGCTGTACCACGCGGCGGTGATGGACCGGCAGTTCGCCGACGGCCGGGCCTGGCTGCTCGGCGGCGCGAAACCGACCTTCGCGGACATCGCCCTTTATTCGGCCATCGCGGTGTCCCGGCTGGCCGCCGACCAGACCTCGCTGGATGCGCGCTTCGAATACCTGGGTGCATTCAGGCAGCGCTGGCAGGAACGTCCATCCTTCCAGGCCGCATTTGGCGAAGATCATCAGTGCCAGACAGAACGCATCCACCTGGTCGCCTGATCACACCAGGCACCCACTTTTCATGGAGACCCAATGAGTCAACTTTTCTCGCCTTTCCGCATCGGGCAACTGGAACTGCCCAACCGCATCGTAATTCCCCCCATGTGCCAGTACTCCGCCGAGGACGGCTGCGCATCCGACTGGCACACCATCCACCTGGGCCAGCTGGCCCTGTCGGGGGCCGGCCTGCTGATCGTCGAAGCCACGGCGGTCACCCCTGAAGGGCGCATCACCGCCAACGACCTGGGCCTGTGGTCCGACGAAACCGAGGCCGCCATCAGCCAGGTGCTGCGCAGCGCGCGCAAGTACTCGCAGATCCCGATCGGCGTTCAGCTCGCCCACGCCGGGCGCAAGGCCTCCAGCGCCGTGCCCTGGGAAGGTGGCGCGCTACTGCCGCCTGAGCAAGGTTGGGTTCCGGTCGCCCCGTCGGCCATTCCCCACGGCCCTGGCGAAGCCGCGCCGGAGGCACTGGACGAGGCTGGCCTCGCCCGCATCCTCGCCGGCTTCGTCGAAGCGGCGCAGCGCGCCGTGCGCGCCGGCTACGACCTGATCGAGCTGCACGGCGCCCACGGCTACCTGTTGCACGAGTTCCTGTCGCCCCTGTCCAACCAGCGTACCGACGCCTATGGCGGCGACCTGGAAAACCGCATGCGCTTCCCGCTGCAAGTGTTCGACGCAGTGCGTGCCGTCGTTCCGGCCCACATTCCGGTCGGCGTGCGCCTGTCCGCCACCGACTGGGTGGAGGGTGGCTGGGACCTGCCACAGAGCGTGAGCTTCTGCCAGACCCTGGAAGCGCATGGCTGCAGCTTCCTGCACGTCTCCAGCGGCGGCCTGTCGAGCCAGCAGAAGATCAGCATCGGCCCCGGCTACCAGCTTTCCTTCGCCGCCGAGATCAAGCGCCAGACCAAGCTGCCGGTCATCGCTGTGGGACTTCTCACCGAAGCGGAGCAGGCGGAAGCGGTGGTCGCCGACGACCAGGCCGACCTGGTCGCCATCGGTCGCGGCATGCTCTACAACCCCCGCTGGCCGTGGCACGCCGCCGCCAAGCTGGGTGCCCAGGTGAGCGCACCGCCCCAGTACTGGCGCTCCCAGCCCTCCGACCAGAAGCTGCTGTTCGGCAACATCCGGCTCGGCCAGCGCTAACCCGTCCGGGCTGAAAACCGATGCCGTTCCGGGCCCCACGAGGGCCGGAACGGCATCGACCGTTTACACCTTCGGCATTTCGCCCAGCAGGAACGCGACGGACGCGGAGAAGCTGATGAACGCGAACGCCGTCGTGACCAGCACCACTTGGGCCACCCGGCCGGTATCCGCGCCATAGCGCTCGGACAACATCGGGATGCTACTGGCGCTGGGCAGCGCCGCCACCAGGGCCAGGACGGTCAGCGCCGACGCGCTCAGGGGCAATCCCAGGAACATCGCCAGCTTGCCGACCAGCAGGACCAGGCAGGGATGCAGGACCAGCTTGAAGAGCACCATCCGTGGCACATCCCGACTCCCCGCCGACTTTCCGCCCGCCGCCGCGTGCAGTTGCGAGCGGGCCAGCACCGCCCCGATCGTGAACAGCGCCGCCGGCGAGCCGGCATTGGCCATCATCTCCACCATGCGCGCCAGCGGTCCGTACAGGGACACGTCCGCATACGACGACAGCCCGCCGAGCAGGATCGCCCACGGCAGCGGATTGACCAGCACGCCCTTCAGCACCTTGCGGGCGACCGCCGGGTCCTTGCTGTCACCCGCCGCGTTCAGGCGCGAAAGACCGATGCACAGCGACGTGGTGACGACCATGTCCACCGCCAGCGACACCACGGCCGGTGCCAGGCCGCGCCCGCCGAGCAGGGATGCCAGCAGCGGCATGCCCATGAAGCCGGTATTGGGAAAGGCGACCACCAGTGCGCCGAAGGAGGCGTCGTTCCAGCCGATCTTGCGCCAACGGGTCGCCACGATGGTGATCGCCACCATTGCCAGCGCACACACCAGATAAGTCAGGAAAGCGCTCGTATCGAGCAGGCGCTCGATGGGCGTGTTGGCGGCAAAGCGGAACAGCATGCACGGCAGCGCGAAGAACAGCACGAACACGTTCAGTCCCGGAATGGCGTCGAGCGGCAGCAGACGACAGCGCGCCGCCGCATAGCCACACAGGACCAGCGCAAAGAAAGGAAAGGTCAGGTTCAGTACTTGCTGCATCCCAGCACCCCCAAAAGACATGCGGCAAGTCCTCGGACTTGCCGCAGCGGGCCCTGGCGCCGCCGGCGGATCACGATCCGCGGCATATCAGGGCGTTTTTGCGTGTCAAAGCCGCTCAGGCGGCGATCGCGGACTCCGACGCCACCATGCGCTGGCGCAGGTGGCGGTGCAGGATCTTGCCGGTGGCCGTGCGCGGCATGTCGCGGTCGGCAATGAACAGCACCGAGCGCGGGCACTTGAAGCCGGCCAGGCGCTGGCGGCACCACTCCTCAATCTCCTCGACGGCGATCTGCTGGCCGTCATGGGGCACAATCACCGCCTGGACGGTTTCGCCCCATTTCTCGTGGGGGATGCCGATCACCGCCACGTCCTTCACCTTCGGATGGCTGCCGATGACGCCCTCGACCTCGGAGGGATAGATGTTCTCGCCGCCGCTGATGATCATGTTGCTCTTGCGGTCCACCAGCCAGATGTAACCGTCCGCGTCGCGGCGGGCCATATCGCCCACCGAACACCACTCGCCGCGGAAGGCTTCGCGGGTCTTGGCATCGTTCTTCCAGTAGCCGTCGAAGACGTAGGTCGTGCGGGAGAACAGTTCGCCCACCTCACCGTCCGGCACTTCGCAGCCGTCCACATCGAGCAGACGGATGGCGCCGCTGCCGGCCCATTCGCGCCCCACCGACCCCAGCTTGACCAGTTGTTCGTCCGGACGCAGCAGGGTCACCCAGCCGGCTTCCGTAGAACCATACAACTCGTAGAGCTTGCCGTTGCGGAAGTACTCCATGATGGCCAGCTTGGTGTCCTTGCGCGCCGGCGCGGAGGAGATCATCAGCTTGCCGACGCTGCCCATGTCGTAGCGGGCCTTCACCTCCTCCGGCAGCGCCAGGACCATGATGTAGTGGGTCGGCACCAGGGAAGTGAAAGTGATCCGGTCCTTGGCCAGGGTGGCCAGCAGGGCTTCGGGGCTGAAGCTGCGGCGGTCGTCGACGACCACGGTGGCGCCCATGTGCATGAAGGTCGTGCCGAAATACAGAGAGTTGGCGTGGCACATGGGCATCACCAGCAGGGCGTTGTCATCCCGCGTGAAGCCCATCTCCAGTGCCGTCGCCAGCGCAATCAGGGTGCTGCCGGCGTGGTTGCGGATCGCCCCCTTGGGGCGTCCGGTGGTCCCGGACGTGTACATCAGTGCGCACATGTCCTCCGGCCGGACCGCCTCGAATTCGAGGTCGGCACGGCCGCGGGCGACGAGGCTTTCGTAGCCGGTCCACGCCTCGACACCGTCGCCGATGACGACACAGCGCCCCTGCAGCAGCGGCAGCCCGGTGCGGATTCCATTGACGGTGTCGACGAACTCGGCGCCGCAGATCAGCGCAGCGGCTTCGGCATCCTCGAGGATGTAGGCGATCTCCGGCGCCGTCAGGCGGAAATTCAGCGGCACGGCGACCAGGCCGGCTCGCGCCAGGCCGACGTAGATCTCCATCCATTCGATGCAGTTGTAGGCGAGGACGGCGACGCGGTCACCCTTCTTCAAACCGAGATCCATCAAGCCAGCCGCCAGCCGGCTGGCGCGCTCATCCCACTGGGCGTAGGTCAGTTCCCGGCTGGAATCCCGGGTGCCGAGCTTGTTCGGCGTGAGCCGGGCGTGGGTGGCGATTGCGTCGGAAATGGTGAGTAGGTGGCTCATGTCTAGGGTCTCCTCAGATTGGTTTTACGTGCCTGCTACCTGTCGGCCGTCGAAGAAATTATGGACTTCTGAATTCAGAATACGATAGGATCGCCAGTGTAGCAACTCGATTCGCACAACACCCTTGAGCCATGGTCCGGGACGGACGGCGGGCCCTCTGCCGCGCGGATTTCGAGTCCAGGCCTTCATCGAAGAACAGGAGACATCGTGGCCATTCAACCGATTTCGGAACACTCTGCAGCAGCGGTCATCGCCCGCTTTCTGAAACAACGCGGCGTAGAGCGCGTTTATGCCCTGTGCGGCGGGCACATCATGCCGCTGTGGATGCGCCTGGACGCCGAAGGCATCCGCATCGTCGATGTGCGGGACGAACGCGCCGCGGTCTACATGGCTCACGCCGAGGCCCAGCTCACTGGCAAGATCGGCGTCGCCCTGGTCACCGCCGGCCCCGGCGTCACCAATGCCATGACCGGTATCGCCAACGCCCATGTGGCACGGACGCCGGTGCTGGTGCTGTCCGGTACGCCGCCGCAGGCCCAGGAAAACCGCGGCGCGCTGCAGGACATGGTGCACACCGACCTGGTCCGCTCCATCGTCCGCTACGCGCGCACCGTGCGGCAGCCCGCCCTGGTTCTGCAGGAACTCGATGAGGCCGTCGCCCGCGCCCAAGGCCACGGCGGCGACACGCCGGGTCCGGTGTACCTGGATTTCCCGGTGGATACGCTGCGCGCCGAAGTGCCCCTCGCCGTCCAGATGCCCGAGCACTTCGCCCAGAAGACGCTGCCCGAAGCGCTGCCGGACCCGGCATCGGTGCGCGCCGCGGTGGATCTGCTGTGGTCGGCCAAGCGCCCTCTGTTCATCTCCGGACGCGGTGCCCAAGGCGCCGGGCCCGAGCTGTGTGCGCTGCTGGAACGGCTGCAGGCGCCCTATCTCGACACCGGCGAGAGCCGCGGCCTCGTTCCCGACGAGCATCCCTCGGTCGTCGCTGCGATGCGCGGCGCGGTGATGGGCCAGGCCGACCTGGTGGTGACGGTTGGCCGCCGACTCGACTTCCAGCTCGCCTACGGCTCACCCGCCGTCTTCGGCAACACACAATTCCTGCGGATCGCCGACTGCGCGGCCGAACTGCGCGACAACCGGCGTGGCGCCGTCGAGCTGCTGGCCAGCCCGCGCCTGACGCTGGAGGCCATCCTGAAGGAAGCCGGCGACCGCCAGCCGGCCACCGACACGGACTGGAGCCGCACCCTGCGCGCCAAGCACGAGGAACGCTCGGCGAAGCTGGCCGTCAGCATGCGCGAAGCGCCGGCAGGCCCGGACGGTCTGATGCACCCCAACCGCGTGCTGGCTGCCCTGCGGGATGCCCTGCCGAATGACGCCGTGGTCGTGGCTGATGGCGGTGACTTCCTGAGCTTCGCGCGGGTCGGCCTGCCGGCTTCCACCTACCTCGATCCCGGCTCCCTCGGCTGCATCGGCGTCGGCACGCCCTTCGGCGTCGCCGCCAGCCTGGCCTGCCCCGACCGTACCGTGGTTGTCGCCACCGGCGACGGCGCCTTCGGCTTCAACGCCATGGAGATCGACACCGCGGTGCGCCACAAGGCGCCGCTGCTGGTCGTCGTCGCCAACAACGGCTCGTGGGCCATCGAGGTGCGCGACCAGCGGGAAACCCACGGCAAGGTCTGCGGCACCCATCTTCAATTCTCGGATTACGCCGGCATGGCCCGCTCCTTCGGCATGCACGCCGAGCGGGTAAGCAAGCCCGAAGACCTCCCGGCGGCCATCGAACGCGCCATGGCCAACCGCCCGGCGCTGCTGGATGTGCTGGTCACCCCCGACGCCGCGTCGTCCGACGCCAAGTCCGGGCTGGCCTGGGTGCCCGACCTGCAGGCACTGGCATCCTGGGACGAAGCTGAACGCCGCTGGAGAAATGAAAGCAACTTGGGGGAAAATGCGGTCTAACTGCATTAGGCCGCCAAACGACGGAAACGCCATGAGAACCATCGAAGCACAACCAAAACTGGTCGAACAAGTTACCAAAGCCATCCTCGAGGAGATCTCGGGTGGCCGGCTGCGGCCGGGCACCCGCATCATCCAGGAACAGATCGCCAAGGAACTCGGCGTTTCCCGTCAGCCCATCCAGCAGGCGCTGCTGCTGCTGCGCAACCAGGGCATTCTCCAGGATGCGCCTGGGCGCGGCCTCCTCGTCGCGCCGCTGGACCTCACCTACGTGCGCAACATGTACGACATGCGCGCCGTCATCGAGGGGCTGGCCTGCCGGCGGGCCGCCGAACTGAACGCCAAGACCGCCAAGAGCAAGGGCCCGGCGCTGATCCGCGCCGGCCGCAAGGCCGTCGCCAACAACGACGTGCCGGCGATGGTCGCGGCCGACATGGCCTTCCATGCCTTCATCTACGAGCTGTCGGAAAACCCGCTGATCGCCCCGACGATGGAAACCCACTGGACGAGCACCCAGCGCGTGATGGGCGAAGTGCTGATGCGCGACGAGCAGCCACGCAACATCTGGGACCAGCACGACACCATGCTGCAGGCCATTAGCACCGGCGACGGGGAAACGGCCGAGGCCCTTGGCCGCCGGCATATCTCTGAAGCCGCCGACTTCATGATCCAGCGCCTGCGTGAAGTGAATGGCGCCGGCGCCTCGCAGAGCGACGAAGTGGCGGCCACCAGCCGCGCCTGAAATCGCCCCCAACGCCGCCACTAACGTGGCGGTGACTGCGAGTTTGGCCAGATCAACACGCTCAAACTGCAAAACATTAGCCCCCGATGCCAACTTGGCTCCGGGGGCTTCTTTCTTTCCGTCTGGCGGGCAACCGGTGCGACACCGGCAGCCCGCACGAGCCGTGTGATTTACTTCGGCAAGGCCTTGGGATTGCTCTCCCGCAGACGCTGCAGGCCCACCCGGCGCAGGTGGCCGAACAGCGCCTCGCGCGCGGGCTGGCCGGGGTCGCCCTTGCCTTCACGCAGCAGGCGGCTCAGGCGGCGCGCGCCTTCGGCGGCATCTACACGGGAGTCGTCGAGCAGATTGCGCAGGGCGGCCAGTTCCTCGGCCTCCGGGCCGTCACCGTACTGCAGTTGCCGCTCGGCGATGGACAGCGCATTCATCACCATCAGCAGCGCATGCTTCCGATCCGCCGCGAGCGTCGGCAGGATCTCCTCGCGCAGGACCTGGCGGGCGCAGGCCAGCAGCGCGTCTCCCTTGGGTTGTTCGCGCATCAGTCGTTCTCCGTCATGTTGAGGATTTCCCACTCCAGCTCGGGCACGATGTGCCCCGTCAGGGCCAGCAGCAGGGAGTTCTCGCGCCCCGAGCAATGGCGCTCGGCCTGCTGGATGGCGATCATTGCCCAGTTCATGTGGGCCATCACCTCCCAGTAGCGCACCGCCTCGCGGTCGAGGGCGCGCCCGGACTCCTGCTCGTAGCCGCGGTAGAAGTCCTCCCGCGCGCCAACGCCGCCGGCTTCCGCGTCCAGCTTGCCAAAGCGCCAGCACTTGGCGCAGAACCAGCCGATATCCTCGAGGGGATCACTCCAGCCAGCGAACTCCCAGTCGAGGATGCCGGTCAGGCCCTGCTCATCGACCATGTAGTTGCCGGTACGGAAATCCCGATGGCACAGGGCCATCCGGTCCCGCGGCGGGGCATGGCGCTCAAGCCAGCGCAGGCCCCATTCGAGGGCCGGATAGGCGGTGTGATGGGCGTCCAGGTAGTCTCGGTGCAGACGGATGCTGTGCAGCGCCGGCGCGTCCTCGTACCACGGCAGGAAATCCAGCGCAGCCTGGGGCGGCTGCACCGAGTGGATGCGCGCCAGCTCGCGGCCGAGGCGTTCGGCCAGCTGCACCCGATCGCCGCCAAAGCGGGCGTCCTTGACGAGGACATGCCCCGCCGCGGTGCCGCCGATGCGCCGCATCAGGAAGAACGGGCGGCCGATCACCGCCGGGTCATCGCACAGCCACAGGGGCTCGGGAACCGTAACGCCGGCCTCGAAGACCGTGCGCAGCAGCGCGAACTCCTGCGCACGCCCGTGGCTGATGGCCACCCCGGCGGTCGGCGAGTCGCAGCGCAGCACGCAATCCAGACGCCCGGACAGCGCGCCGCCGCTCAGCGCGATCTCGAGCAACCAGTTCTCCTGCACCGCGCCACCGGACAACAGCTTGGCGCTGGCGATGTCCGCAGCCGATGCGCCGGCGGCCTGGGCGACGAAACCGGCCAGCGCCTTCTTGGAAATATCATCCATGCTCTTCTTACCTCACAGGCCGCTGACCAGATGCGCGCCGTCCACCGCCACGCAGGCCCCCGACATCGCCTTGCCGGCATCCGACGCCAGCAGCAGCAGGGTGCCGTTCAGATCGTCGAGTTCGGAGAAACGCCGGCTCGGGATGCGCATGCGCAGCTTCTCGCCGGCTTCGCTGAGCAGGAAGTCCCGGTTCAGGTCGGTGATGACGTAGCCAGGCAGCACCGCATTGACGCGGATGCCATGGCGGGCCAGTTCGAGAGCCATCGCCTTGGTCGCCTGCAGCACGCCGGCCTTGGAGATCGCGTACGGCGCCACACCACCGCCAACCCGCTCGCCGAGGATCGAGGCGATGTTCACGATGCTGCCGGGTTTGCCGGCCGCAACCATGCGCCGTGCGCCTTCCGTGGCGACCAGCCAGCACCCCTTCAGGTTGGGATCAATGACCTGGTTCCAGTCTTCCTCGGTCTGCTGGAGCAGCGGCTTGGTGACGGTCTGGCCGGCGTTATTGACGATGATGTCCGGCACGTCGGCCACGCTGGCGGCACGGTCGAAGGCGGCCACGATGGAGGCGCCGTCAGTCACGTCGATCTCAACCGCATGAGCCCGCCCGCCGAGGGCAGCGATCTCATTGACGGTGTCGACGAGCTTGTCGGCACGCCGGGCGGTGACGATCACCTCGGCGCCGGCACGGGCCAGGACCTTGGCGAAATGCCGCCCGAGGCCACTTGATGCGCCGGTCACCAGCGCGACCCGGCCTTCCAGGCTGAACATCTGTTGCAGAAAGCTCTTGTCCATCATGCCTCCCCACCCTGGCGAACCGACGCGTTACTGCGTCCACTGAGAATCTTCTTGCCGAGGCTGAAACGGTGCACCTCGCTCGGACCATCGTAGATGCGGAAAGCCCGCATGTCGGCGAAGATGCGCGCGACGATGGTTTCGTGGGTCACGCCCTGGCCGCCCAGGATCTGCACGCTGCGGTCGACGACGCGCCATTCCGCCTCGGAGCAGACCACCTTGGCCCGACTCGATTCGAAGTTGCAGCGCTCGCCCTGATCAAGCAGCCATGCGGTGTGCCAGATGTGCAGGCGGGCGGTCTGCAGGTCCATCTCGTTGTCGGCGAGCATGAAGCCGACGCCCTCGTGATCCCCGAGGGTGCGCCCGAAAGCCTGCCGCGTGCGGGCGTGCTGCAGCGCCGCGTCATGGGCCCGGCGCGCCTGGCCGAGCCAGCGCATGCAGTGGGTGAGACGGGCCGGTGCCAGGCGGACCTGGGCGTAGCGGAAGCCCTTGCCGATCTCGCCCAGCACGTCCGACGCCGGCACGCGCAGGTTGTTAAAGCGCAGCACGCCGTGCCCACCGGTGAAGCAGGAGTCGAGGGCATCCATCGTGCGGACCAGCTCGATGCCGGGCTGGTCCATGTCGGCCAGGAACATCGTGGCGGTGCCGTCTTCCATCCGCGCCATGATGATGGCGAAGGACGCGCCCTCGGCGCCGGTGATGAACCACTTGGTGCCGTTGATGAGGTAGTCGTCGCCGTCCTTCACCGCCGTCGTGGCCAGCATGGACGGATCGGCACCGGCACCCGGGGGGGGCTCGGTCATCGCGAAGCAGGAGCGTGTCCGCCCTTCGACCATCGGCTTCAGCCAGCGCAGCTTCTGGGCCGGCGACGCGACGGCTTCCAGCAGGTGGATGTTGCCCTCGTCCGGCGCGTGGATGTTCAGCGCGGTCGGCCCCAGTGTCGAATAGCCCGCCTCTTCGAAGACGACGGCCTTCTCCACGTGGGACAGGCCGAGGCCGCCGAACTCACGCCCGGCATGCGGGGTCAGCAGCCCTGCCCGACGCGCCCGGTCGACCAGCTCGGTACGCAGTTCCTCCGTGGGGCCATGCGGCGTCTGGCGCGGATCGCGCTCCAGCGGAATGACTTCATCGGCGATGAAGCGCCGCACGTGCTCCTGCAACTCCTTCAGTTTGGGAGACAGTGAAAAATCCATGGTTTTACCCTTTTCGATTGTTCTGACAACTCGGGCCCGCGAGCCCGTTCATTTCACAGCAGCCCGGTCGACAGCCACGGCACGGCGGCAACGACGACCAGGCCAACGAGCAAGGCGAACACGTACAGGAGGATCGGCCTCACCCCCTCCTCCGGGCGGACCCGCCCGATTGCACAAGCCGCGTAGTAGCCGACCCCGAAAGGCGGCGCGAACAGCCCGACCCCCATGGAGAGCACGACGACCATCGCGTAATGCACTTCATGCACCCCGACCTCCCGCGCAATGGGGAACAGCAGCGGGCCAAACAGCACGATGGCCGGAATCCCTTCGAGCACCGAACCGAGGATCACGAAGGCCACGATGGAGACAGCGAGGAACATGGCGCGGCCACCGGGCAGCGACACCATGAAGTCCGCCAGGCTGGCGGAAAAACCGGACTGGGTCAGGGACCAGGCCATGCCGGTGGCCGTGCCGATGATGAGCAGGATCGCGCCCGACAAGGCCGCCGTCTCGACGAGCATCGGATATAGCCGCGACCACTGTGTACCGCGGTAGATCAGCAGACCGACCAGCAGCGCATAGGCGATGCCGAGGGTGGACACCTCGGTGGCAGTCGCCACGCCCTGCACCACTGCGGCGCGGATCACGAAGGGCAACGCCAGGGCCGGCAGGGCAACCACAAAGGCCCGCCCGATGTCCGCACGGCTGGCCTTGCGCACCCCGTCCAGCGACTCGTTGCGATAGCGCCACCAGACCACTGCGCACAGGGTCAGTCCGAGCACCACGCCGGGCAGCATGCCGCCGGTGAACAAGGCGGCGATCGACACCCCCGTGACCGAGCCGATGGTGATCAGCACCAAGCTGGGCGGAATGGTCTCGGTCTGCGCCCCGGTGGCAGCCAGCAGCGCGACCAGGTCGCCGGACTTGGCGCCACGCTGGCGCATCTCCGGAAACAGCACCGGGGCAACCGCCGCCATGTCGGCCACCTTCGAGCCGGAGATGCCGGACACCAGGTACATGGCGCCGAGCAGCACGTAGTGCAACCCGCCCTTCACATGCCCGAGCAGGCTGGCCAGGAAGGCCACCATCGCCCGCGCCATGCCGGTCATCTCGATCAACAGGCCGAGGAACACGAACAGGGGGACCGACAGCAGGATCAGGTGCGACATGCCTTCGTCCATGCGCCCCACCAGCACGCTCACCGGCATGGAGGTGGTCAACGCGAGGAAGCCGAAGGTCGCCAGGCCAAAGGACACGGCGATCGGCACACCGATCAGCACCGTTGTCGCCGTCACGCCGACGAAGAAGACGATCAGGTTGAAGTTGCCCAGTTCCTTCAACAGCGGTCCGGCCAGCCAGAACCCGCCGCACGCAGCCAGCGTCGTCGCCACCGCCGTCAGCACCAGCCCCCAGTGGGCCGTACGCAGCAGGCGGATGAAGGCCATCAGCGCCATCAGCGCCAGCCCGACCGGCAGGGCCGCGGCACGCCAGGCATTGGACAACTCGAGCGCCGGCGTCGTGACGAAGACTTCGTCCGCCGCGTACTCGTAGGCCGGCCCGAGGATCAGCAGCAGGAAGGCCACCGCCGCCGCGATGGCAACGGTATCGAGGAAGGCCCGCCGGTGCGGCGACATCTTGCTGACCAGGGCCGTCATCCGCATGTGCTCACCGCGCCGGAAGGCGACCACCGCCCCCATGCTGGCCAGCCACAGGAACAGGATGGAAGCCAGCTCGTCGGTCCACACCAGCGGCGCGCTCAGGACGTAACGGGACAGCACGCCGGCGAACAGCACGCCGATCTCCGCAACGATGAGCAGCGCGGCGACGGCCTCGATCGCCCCCGCCAACAGGCGCTCAGCCCACAAGGCCCCTTTCGCCCAGCCTCGGGGCGACGCCCCATCGGCCGGCGCCAGGGATTGCACCAGGGTGTTCATGATGGTCTCCCTGGCTCAAGCGAGGTCGCCCGCGTACTGCTTGAGCAAGCCCCAGGCCTCCGGCCCGAACTTGTCCCGCGCCTGGGCGTAGAAGCCGCGGGCGCTCAGGGCCTTGCGGAAAGCCGTCGTGTCCACATCGTTGAAGATCAGGCCACGCCCTTCGAGCACCTTGCGCAGTTCGTTGCCAGCCCGCGCCATGTCCTCGCGCTGGCGCCGCGCACCGGCGTTGATGTGCTTGGCGATAACCTGCTGGACGTCCGCCGGCAGGGATTTCCAGACGCGGCCGTTGGCGACGAACCAGAACTCGCTCCACGCGTGGTTGCTGAGGGAGCAGTATTTCTGCACTTCGTAGAACTTGGCCGACTCGATCAGCGCCAGCGCGTTTTCCTGGCCATCGGCAACCTTGGTCTGCAGCGCCTGGTAGGCCTCGCTGAGCGGCAGGCTGACCGGTGCGGCATCGACGGCCTTGAACATCGACACCCACAGCGGCACCACCGGCACGCGGATCTTGAAGTTGCGCAGGTCGTCCGGCGTGCGGATGGGGCGCGTGCTGCTGGTGATCTGGCGGAAGCCGTTGTCCCAGACGGTATCGAAGGGAACCAGGTTGACCTTCTCGATCCCCTGGCGGATGTGCTTGCCCAGCGCGCCGTCCATCGCCGCCCAGACCTTGTCGTAGCCGGAGAAGGCGAAACCGACGCCGGTGATCGCGGTGACCGGGATCAGCGTGGACATCACGGTGCCCGGGAAGGTGGCCATTTCGAGCGCGCCGGAGCGGATCTGCGACATCATGTCCGAATCGCTGCCCAGCTGGTTGTTGGGAAACAGCTGGATGACCACGCGCCCGTTGGTCTCGGCAGCGATGGCATCGATGGCTTCCTTCAGACGGACGTTCACCGAATGCGTCATCGGGAGATCGGTACCGAGTTTCAGCTTGAACTCGGGCGCCTTGCCGGCGTGCGCCAGCACCGGGCGGCTCAAGGCCGCGGCGCCGGCGGCAACGGTTGCGGCGGCCAGAAACTGCCTGCGGGTGAAAGTGGCCATGTCTTGTCTCCTCGTATAGTATTTTTCGCGCCGTGGTCCGTGCGCGGACTTTCCGGGATCTAGCCTGGATCGGATGACCGACTTCCCCGGGCAAAATTCTGAATTCAGAATTCCTAAAGACATGGTCAGTGTATTTTGAATTCAGAGTTTGTCAATATCTGTTTTGCCCATCGTGCGCCCAGACTCTGGCCAAGTTCCGGCAATGCGCCGCAGCAGCGGAAATGGCGCTCAAATGCACGATGCCGCCGGCCCGCTCATCGTGAGCGAACCGGCGGCATCGACCTCCAGCCGGGAAGAACAGGCGGGCGACAGACGCCCTGCCCTTACTGTGCGAGCAACTTGATCTGCTGGATCATCTCGGCCACCGCCTGCTGGGCGGAACCATAGAGCAGGCGCGTGTTGTCGCCGTAGAACAAGGCGTTGTCGATACCGGAATAACCCGTCCCCTTGCCCCGCTTCACGACGATGACGTTGCGCGCGTGGTCGGCGTTGAGGATGGGCATGCCGTAGATCGGGCTGGACTTGTCGGTTCGTGCCGACGGATTGACCACGTCGTTGGCACCGATCACCAGCGCCACGTCGGCCTGGGCGAAATCGCCGTTGACCTCTTCGAGATCGAGGATCTTCTCGTAGGGCACACCCGCCTCGGCCAGCAACACGTTCATGTGCCCCGGCATGCGGCCCGCCACCGGGTGGATGGCGAACACCACCTCGACTCCGGCCTCTTCCAGCAGCTCCGACATCTCCCACACCTTGTGCTGGGCGCCGGCCACCGCCATGCCGTAGCCCGGCACGATGATGACTTTCTGCGCGTAGCTCATCAGGGAGGCCGCATCCATTGCGGAAACCGGCTTCTGCTCACCACTGACGGCCTCACCGCCACCGCCCGCCACCGGCACGAACAGCACATTGGCGAGAGGACGGTTCATTGCCTTGGCCATCAGCTGGGTCAGCAGGGTGCCAGCGGCACCGACAACGATGCCGGCGACGATCAGCGCCGGATTGCCTAGCACATAACCTTCGAAGCCCACCGCCAGGCCGGTGAAGGCGTTGAACAAGGAGATCACCACCGGCATGTCCGCCCCGCCGATGGGCAGCGTGACGACGACGCCGAGAAGCAGCGCCACCAGGAAGAAGCTCATCACCAGAACGGGCCGGAGCTCCGGGTAGAGCATGATGGAGACGCCGAAACCCGCGGCAAGCACAGCCAGGCCGACATTGATGCCGTTCTGTCCCGGCAGCCGGATCGCGCTGCTCAGGCTCCCGCGCAGCTTGGCCCAGGCCACGACGGAGCCCGAGAAGGACACCGCGCCGATCAAGGCACCGAAGGTCGCCAGCAGCGTCACCGAGGGCGCACTGAGCCCGCCGCGATAGAACTCCAGCAGCGCAATAGCTGCCGCCGCGCCACCGCCGAGGCCGTTGTAGATGGCCACCATCTGCGGCATGTCGGTCATCGCCACCTTCTTGCCGGAGATCCATGCCGAGCTGCCCCCCAGCGCAATGGCCAGGATGATCAACCCATAGTTCGACATGCCCGGCCACAGGAAGGTGGCGAGCGTCGCCAGCAGCATGCCGGCGCCGGCCCAGACGATGCCGCGCCGGGCCCGAACGGGGGAGCTCATCCCCTTGAGGCCCAGGATGAACAGCACCGTCGATACGAAATAGCTCGCCTCGATCAAGGGCAGCGTGCTCATGAGCGCTCTCCCTTGCCCTTGAACATCCCCAGCATGCGCTCGGTCACCACGTAACCGCCGGCGGCATTCGCGGCACCAAGCAGCACGGCAATGAAGCCAATGGCCTGCTCCAGCGGCCCGTCGGCTTCACCCAACGCGATCATGCCGCCGACCAGCACCACACCGTGCACGAAGTTGGAGCCGGACATCAGCGGAGTATGCAGAATCACCGGTACCTTGGAGATGACCTCATAACCGGTGAATGCCGCCAACATGAATAAATAAACTGCAATCAAGCCTTCCAAGACAACGCTCCCATATCAAAGGCAAAGGCCATGCGCCCGCCGTACTCCTTCATGACGGATCTCGCCGTCATGGGTCAGGCAGGTCCCCGCGACCACTTCGTCATTCCAGTCGAGCACCAGCTCACCATCCTTGATCAGCGGGGACAGGAAATTGAACAGGTTGCGCGCATACATTTCAGATGCATGCACCGGCATGCGACTGGCAATGTCCGTCGGGCCGATGAGCAGCACCTCGCCGACCCGGATCTTTTCACCCGGCTGCGTGCCGGCCACGTTGCCGCCGCTTTCCGCCGCCAGGTCGACGACCACCGCACCGGGACGCATGGCGCGCAGCATGTCGGCATCGACGATCAGCGGCGCCCGCTTGCCGGGCACGGCAGCGGTAGTGATCAACGCATCACAATCGGCAATCGCCTTGGTGAGCCTTTCTCGCTGCAGGCGCACTTCGTCTGCTGACAACTCCCGCGCATAGCCGCCAGCGCCGCTGGCGGTAACGCCGGCGTCCACGAAGCGGGCACCCAGGGATTCGATCTGCTCGCGGGTCTCCGGCCGTACGTCGTAGCCCGACACCATCGCGCCGAGACGGCGGGCGGTCGCCATGGCCTGCAGGCCGGCGACGCCGGCGCCGATGACCAGCACCTTGGCCGGACGGATCGTCCCGGCCGCATAGGTCAGCATCGGAAAGAACTTCGGGCAGTGGTCGGCTGCAATCAGCGCACACTCGTAGCCAGCCACCGCGGCCTGGCTGGACAGCACGTCCATGCTCTGGGCGCGGCTGATACGCGGCAGCAGCTCCATCGCGAAGCTCGTCAGGCCCAGCTGCGCCAACGCGCCTACACGCGGGGCATCGCTCCAGGGTTGCAGGCTGCCGACCAGCACGCCAGCCGGCTTCATCGTCTGCAGCACTTCAACGGCGGGCGGCTGGATGGACAGCACGATGTCCGATTCCGCAAACAATTGCGCTGCGGTGTCGACCAGATCGACGCCGACAAAGGCCTCATCGGCAAAATGAGCCGCCTGTCCGGCTCCGCGCTGCATGAGCACCCTGGCGCCCAACTGCCGATACTTGCCTGCTACTTCCGGGGTCAGCGGGAGGCGGCATTCCCCTGCACGGAACGTCTTTGGAACGCCGATCGTTATGCTCGTCTTGCTGGTCATCGCTACTCGAATAAGAAAAGGGAAGGCGCCCGCTCCGGTGGAAGAAGGGAGGTTTCCGGAGAAGCAGGATCACCAGGCGTTCATGACGCCTTCCCAGGAAATCGGGGTCCGCGGGACTCCAGGAGGAGCCCCGCGGAATGGGCGGGTCAGGAGAGACGACCGGCCCGGCTGAAACAATCGATCAGAAGACGTAAGCGAACTTCACGTTGAGGTTGTTGGAAACCGGAGCGTTGGAGCCCTCGATGCCCTTGGAGTAATGCACGGCGATGGAGGAATGGTCGTAGGTGTGGAACATGACCCCAAACACAGCGGCGGTTTCATGGCCGCCCGGATTGCCATTGACGGACTGGTTGTTCTGGTAGTCCAGGCCGATGTACGGCTCGAGCAGGCCAGTGGCGCGGTAGCCCAGGCGGTTGTTCAGGTGCCAGTAATCGGCCGGACGCGAACCGGTCACCGAATCGCCATTGAAGTGGTAACCGAAGTTGCCGACGTAGTTGACCTTGTCGAACTGGGCATCCCAGAAGATGGAACCCAGCACATCCCAGCGATCACCGCCGCCGACGGCCTTGTCACCCACCGGCACGGACACGAACAGGTCGGTACCCAGGGTCCAGTTGTCCGCCGGCTTGTACCAGGCGGCGAAACCGGTAATCGGGTCGCCCATGCCACCGGTGGAGGTACGCGCAGTCTTGTCGCGGACACCCACTTCAGGAACGATCACTTCCCAGGCCAGGCCCACCTTGGAGCTGAATTCCGGGGTCCACAGGCGGACATACTTGGTCAGGCCGACCATGGTGTCGGAGCTGTTGGCGGAACGATTCTTGTGGCTACCGGAATCCCACACATCGCGCGTGTTTTGCAGCGTCGCGTACTGCACGAAGATGTTGAACGGCTTGAAGTCCACCGGCAGGGCGTACTCGTGGGGGCTGATGAAGCGACGATCGACCTGCGCGTTGGCGGCGGTGCCGATGGCGGCCAGGGCGACCAGTACGGCGCCCTTCAGCAGGGCCTTCGACTTGCGCTGCTTGTTGTTGATGTGATTTGCCATTTCTTGTGTCTCCTCTGTGGTTCTCTGCCAAAAATTTGGGACAACACCGCCCTGACGGGCGATCGGCATGCGATCGCCCGGGCTGGCTGGTGCTGGATACGGCTTTGGAATTGCTGCGCTGGGACCTGGCAGCAATGCGGATCAGTGGGTCTGCAGATAGACCACGTGGGTTTCGGTGAACTCGTACAGACCGTGCTTGCCGTCGGCCCCGCCGATACCGGACTTGCGGCGGCCGGCGTGGAAGCCCTGCATGGCCTCGAAGTGCTCGCGATTGATGTAGGTCTCGCCGAAGCGCAGCTCCGCAGTGGCCTTCATCGCGGCGTTCAGGTCCCGGGTGAAGATGGAGGAGGTCAGGCCGTACTCGGAGTCGTTGGCCAGTGCCAGGGCCTCGTCCAGATCCTCGATGATCTGGATCGGCAGGACCGGTCCGAAGATCTCCTTCCTCATCACGTCCATGCTGGAAGTGCAGCCGACGAGCACGGTCGGCTCGAAATGGAAACCGGTACGGTCGGCCATCTTGCCGCCGGTCAGCACTTCGGCGCCCTGCTCGCGGGCGCTTTCGACGAGGGCCGCGATCTTGTCCAGGCCGATGCGGTTGACCAGCGGGCCCATGTGCAGGTCGGTCTCGGTCATCGGGTTGCCGTAGCGGGTCGCGGCCATCAGCGCCGTAACCTTCTCGGCCAGCGCCTGGGCAACGCCACGCTGCACATAGACGCGCTCGGCGGCATTGCAGACCTGCCCGGTGTTGAGCACGCGGGAGGCATGCAGGGCGCGGGCGGTCAGGTCCAGGTCTGCATCGTTCAGCACGATGGCCGGCGCCTTGCCGCCCAGTTCCAGATTGACGCGGGTCAGGTTGCGCGCGGCGGCTTCCATGATGCGGATGCCGGTATCGACGCTGCCGGTAAAGGTGACCAGGCCGACATCCTTGTGTGAAGACAGCATCGCGCCGGTCTTGCCGCCACCGCTCACCAGGTTGAACACGCCGGCGGGCAGATCGCACTCGGCCACGAGTTGGGCGAACTCATAGGCGTTCAGCGGGGTTTCCTCGCTGGACTTGATCACGATGGTGTTGCCGGTGACGAGCGCCGGCGCCAGCTTGCGGGCGATCAGGAAGAACGGGAAGTTCCACGGCAGGATGCCGGCCACCACGCCGATGGGCTTGCGATGCACGAAGATGGTCTCGCCCGGACGATCGCTCTGCACGATCTCGCCTTCGATGCGGCGCGCCCATTCGGCCATGTAGTCGATGTAGTTGGCGGTGAAGTCCACCTCGACGCGGGCCAGGTCGAGGATCTTGCCCTGCTCCAGGGTAATGGTCTGGGCCAGGCGCTCCTTGTTGTCGCGGATCTTGTTGGCGATCTTGCGCAGGTGGGTGGCACGCTGGATCGCAGGCAGCCTTTCCCAAGCCGGCTGGGCGCGGCGGGCCGCCTCGACGGCGCGATCGACATCTTCCTGGGTGGAATCGGGAACGCTGCCCAGGACTTCATGGGTAGCCGGGTTGCGGACTTCGATCTGGCCGCCACCAAGCGCGCCGACGAACTGATTGTCGATGTAATTGAGACAGACTTTGTTCATTTTGGATTACCTCTGGGCGTAACGACACCTGGGCACTGGGCCCATGAAAACGATCCAGGATGGCCCGGCGTAACGCCGGGCCGACGGAGTTAGAGGCTTACTTCGAGAGCTTGTAGACCATCACGGTGCCGCCCTGCGGAACGTTGGTCTTCTCGCCCAGCAGGCGATCGATACCGCCCTGCATGCGCTGGGAATCCACGCCCCAGCCGGACTGCACGGCGACGTACTGCTCGCCATCCACCTCAAAGGTGGTCGGCACGCCAGTGACACCCGACGGCGTGGCGGCTTCCCACAGCTTCTCGCCAGTCTTGGCATTGAAGGCGCGGAACATGCGGTCGTTGGTACCGCCAGCGAAGAGGAGATTGCCACCGGTGGTCAGCAGCGGGCCCCAGTTGAAGGTCGGGAACTTATGTGTCCACACCTGCTTGCCGGTCTTCAGGTCCCAGGCCTGGATCTCGCCGATGGTCTTGGGTGCCGTGTCGCTACCCTTGGCCCAACGCAGGCCGGTCAGGATCGCCTCGATCGGGTAGCCGATGTAAAGGTCACCCTTCTTGTACTTGGTGGGCTCCGGCTCGGGCAGCTCGGCACACAGGTTGTTGTTGGCCGGCACGTAGAGCAGGCCGGTCTGCGGGTTGTAGGCCTCCGGCGTCCAGTCCTTGCCGCCCCACAGGGACGGGCAGAAATGCACATCGCCCTTGCCCACGCCCGGACGACGATTCTCGAAATAGGTCGACCGGCCGGTTTTCGGATCGATGGACTTGATCGTGTTGTTGTTCACGAACGGGTAGGCATCGACGAAGTTCAGCTTCTGGCCATTGCGCTCGAGCACCCACAGGTAGCCGTTGCGACCGGCATGTACTGCCAGCTGGCGCTTCTTGCCCTTGACTTCCTGGTCGATCAGCAGCGGAGCGGAAACTTCATCCCAGTCCCACGCATCGTTCGGGTTGTACTGGAAGTAGCCCTGCAGCTTGCCGGTATCCACATCGAGCACAATGGTCGAGCCGGTGTAGAGGTTGTCGCCCTTGCGGCCTTCGGTCGGCCACGGCGCCGGGTTGCCGGTGCCCCAGTAGGCCAGGTTGGTCTTGGGATCGTAGGAGCCGGTCACCCAGATGCTGCCGCCGCCGTTCTTGTAGGCGCCTTCCGGCCAGGTATCGCCACCCGGCTCGCCCGGGGCCGCCGTCGTGTAGGTACGCCAGGCTTCCGTACCGGTCTCCGCATCGTAGGCGGCCACGAAGCCACGGACGCCGGTTTCGCCACCCGAGGAGCCGATCATGATCTTGCCCTTGGCGGCCAGCGGCGCCAGGGTGACGTAGTTGAGCGCCTTCCAGTCGCCCACCGCCTTCTTCCATACTTCCTTGCCGGTCTTGGCGTCCAGCGCCACCAGATAGGCATCGACAGTGGCGACATAGACCTTGTCACCGTACAGGGCCACGCCCCGGTTGGTCGGATGCAGTTGCAGCAGCTCGGCCGGCAGCTCCTTCTTGTAACGCCAGATCTCCTTGCCCGACTTGGCGTCGAGCGCGATCACCTGGGCACCCGGCGTCGTGACGAACATGTAGCCGTTATTGACGATCGGGGGCGACTGATGGCCCTCGGTCTGGCCGGTGGCGAAAGCCCAGGCCAGGGTCAGCTTGCCGACGTTGGCGTCGGTGATCGACGCGAGGGGGCTGTAACCCCAACCCGCATAGTTGCCGCGATACTGCAGCCAGTTGGCCGGCTCCGGGTTGCTCAGCCGGGCATCCGTCACTGGCCGGTAATCGCCAAGGGCCGCCATCGCCAATGCCGATGACATAACACAGGCCGTACCGACAGCCAGGCGCGTCACGATTCGCTTCATTTGTTTGTCTCCAGTTGTGATTAGAGCGGCTTCTTGGTGGCCGCCAGTGCGAAAAATCTGAGGGTGTCAGGCCGGCGCGTAACCGGGAGGCGCGGTGAAATCGCCAGCAATGACGAGGGTGTCGCCCTTGAGGGCGAGGGGAAGCAGAGGCAAGGGCCGCGGCGCGGGGCCGCCCATCACGGCGCCAGCCTGGGTCGGAGCGAACTTGGAACCGTGGCAGAAGCAGGCAAGCACTTGCTCCTTGGCCATCCAGGTCTTCACGTCACAACCGTTGTGGGTGCACACGGAGGAAAAGGCCAGCACCCCGCCTGCGGAAACGGCCTTCAGCCTGGCATCCAGTTCAGACTCGGCGAAGCGGATCAGCACTACCTTGTTCAATCGCGTCTCGGAGCGGGGTTGCTTCTTGGCGGCGTCGAAAGGGAAGGCCAGCAGCGGCTTGCCCGGCTTGAGATCCGCCAACTTGAGCGGCGTCGGCTCGCCGTCGGCATCGTCTTCCACCAGCAGGTCGCCGGGCACTACCCGGGCCACTGGGGCGGCCGCCTGGGCGCTCCTCCCGGCCAGCGTCAAGCCGGCCACCAATCCGCCCGCAGCCAGACGAAGGACCTTGCGGCGATCCTCATTTCCCAAGGCCTGGCTCGAGCAGGCGCAACTGCAATCTTTCGCGTTCATTCCGATGTCTCCATGTCGAACCCTGGCGCCACCCATGGCGTCGGGCTGTTCTCCTTTTCGGTACGGCCGTTTTTTTAGTGACTATACAAACTCTGAATTCAGAGTGCAACAAGAGTACAAAATTTTTTGAACACTGAATTCAAAAAATTTTGAAAAAGGCCGGAATGTCGTCGAGCGGATATGAGGACGTACAATCAATGGAGACGACTGGCCGGCACCGAAGCGCCGCCATGGCCACGAGCCCAGGCAATCCGCCAGGCCAGGCAACCTGAATCACAGAACAGACAAGGACCCACGCCGATGCGCACCAACCTTCGAGTACCGTTTGCCGAAAAAGACGAGGCCAAGCGCCTGGGCGCCCGCTGGGACCCGGGGCGGCGGCTGTGGTATGTGCAGAACGCTGCAGACCTCTCGGCTTTCAGCCGATGGCTGCCGGACACCGCGGAGGATGGCGCGGCGGAACCACTAAAGCCCGCCGGCACGCGCAAGCCGGCAACGTCCGCAGCGCTGGTGAAGGTCGGGGCACACTACTTCGAACTCGACTGCGAATGCCTGCCCTGGGAAGGCTGCGCAAAGTGCCAGGCGATCGTCGTGGCAAAGGGCTGGCGGACCGGCGCTGACTGAATGGTCAGCAGCGAGTTGACGCGCCGAACTGTCCATTTTTGATACAAATCCACGCCCTTATGGATTTATATCCATGTATCCTCACCGGACACACCAAAACAAAACAGAACAGAAGAGGGGACGCACACAATGGAGATCGTCAGCCCCGGATTGAGCACCGGAAACAAGATCATCGACGACCAGCATCAGGAGATACTGACCCTCGCCAGGGAAGCCATGAGCCGCTTCGACGAGAGCCGTGGCGGTAACTCCAGCGAGTTCCACACACTGCTGAACACCCTGGCCACGCTGGCGGCCAGGCACTTTCATACCGAAGAAACCCTGCTCCGCCAGAACGCCTGCCCGACACTCAAGGAGCATCAGGAGGAACACGCCGCCTACAGCGAACGGATCCTCGACCTACTGATGAAAGCCATGGCAGGAAACCTCGACCGCAGCGGGCTGTTGAGCGTCATGGAGGACTGGACGACGCATCATCTGCTCGTCTGGGACGCAGGCTGCGTCCACTACCTGCAGGAGGGCAGCCAAGTGGAGACGCACAGCAGCCTCCCCCTGCCCTCCCCCCCGACGGAGCACTGACGCATGCCGGGCCGCCCGGCCCGGCATGCAGCTCACATCAGGGACGGCTCGATACGCTCGGTGTTCGGCTCAAGGCGGGCCGCCACCTGGGCCTTTGATGGAGCGGGCTTCTTGCCAGCCGGTTTCGGCTCGTCGGCAGCCTTCATGCCCCGCCCCAAACGCGCACCGAAAAAGCCGAACAAGCCACCGAACACGCTGGCCACCAGCGAACCCATGATGGGTACCGGCGAGGCCGGCGGGGTCACCGGCACAGGCGGCGTGGCGTGGGCCCTCTTCAGCTCGGTGTGGGCCTGGCTCAAGCCGCTAAGCTGACGGCCCAAGTCTTCAACACGATTTTCCAGCTGCCGGTTTGAGTTCTCCAGCTCGCTCATCCGCCTGACGAACTCCGGTGGAATCGCGGGCGCGGGAGGCTGCACCGCGACTGCCTTGCGGGCAACGGGCAGCGCGACCTTCTCCTTGTGAGGTGCGGGCTTCACGGCCGTCTTCTTTGGCGCCGCCTTGCTTGTCTTGGTAGCCGACGCATTCTTGGCGGCGGGCACCGGATGATGGCTGCTTTCATGGGGAGCCGCCTGAGCGCCAAGGGAAACGGCCAGCGCCAGGCCCGGGAGGATGTGACGATAAAGCATGGACTTCGTGAGCAATCGTTAGGAGCGGCTTGTCGGAACAGCCAGGAACAGGCGGCCGGCCGCAGGTGTGGCGTCCATTCCCGCAGCAAACACGGGCGAACACCGGAAGACTTGTTGCGAAGCCGGGATTTTAAGCCTAAGCCTGATCATCGGAAACCGGCTTCACCAGATCACCGACGTGCAGTTCGCCCTGCGGTCTGGAAACCACCCGGCTATGTTCATCGACACCGGAGGTAATCTCGATCCAGTCGTCCTTGGTCCGGCCAAGGCCAACTTCGACCATCTGGATCCGGTTATCCCCATCGACGACGAGCACGCGCGCATTGCCCTTCTGGCGCAGCACAGCGGCGACCGGCAGCGCGAGCACCTTGCGCCGGCCGAGCAGGATGCTGCCGGAGACGTTCAGGCCAGCCTTGAGATCGGTGTCCGCCGGCAGATCCACATAGACCAGGCCATTGCGGCTCGTCAGGTCGATGGTCGGCGACACCAGGCGGATGCGCCCCTTCACGTCAGGCCCGAGGGGGCTGTCGACGGTGACGTCCTGCCCGCGCGCCAGCTTGCCGAGCAGCTCACCCTTCACTTCGGCGCGCCATTCCAGGCGTCCCTGGCGGATCAGACGGAACAGCTCACTGCCGGCCTGCACGATGGTGCCTTCGGCGGCGAAGCTGGCCGAAATCAAGCCGTCATCCGGCGCCACCAGCGTTGCGTACTGCATGCGCAGCTGCTGGCGCCGTTCCTGCGCCCTCGCGGCATTCACGCGGGCTTCGGCAGTGTGCTTCTGGGTTTCGTAGAGCGTCAGCTCCTGCTGGCTGACGCCGCCCGACGGCGCCAGCCGCTTACCGCGCTCCAGCGTAGCCACCGCCTGGGCCAACGTCGCCTCGGCCTCGGCCACCTGGGCCTTGGCCGCGTCGATGTCGGTTTCCACCGTCGCGGTATCCAGGCGGGCCAGCACCTGCCCCTTCTTGACCTGGTCGCCGACGTTCACCAGCACGCTGGACAGGCGCAGGCCGCCCACTTCGGCGCCGACGCGCGTCTCCTGCCAGGGCATCACGTTGCCGCTGGCCCGGATCAGGTCGGGCCACACGGCCGACTTGGGGTGCAGCCAGGACACCGAACGCGGCACCGGCGCTGGCGGCGGTGATGGCGGCACAACCACGGCCGGCGCGGCGGATGCCTTGGCCGGCTGAGCGGAGCCTGCAGGCTGGGGCGTAGCCCCCTGCTCCGCACTGGAAAACGACGCCGAGCCGAGCAGCAGGGCCAGCGGCGTGGCCAGCGGCGTGGCCAGAGCCAGCGCCGAGACGGTGCATTTCTTCAAGAAGGGTTGATTAGCGAAAGACAAGATTGAAACCTCAATTCGGTGCCGGCGTATCGACCGCCGCGCTGCGATGGGCCGTGTCGGCAGGGGACGCATAGTGCGCCCCGCCGCCGGTCGCCCGATTCAGCGCAATCCAGGCCTGCAGGCGCTCCTGCTGAACGCTTAGATAGGTTTGCTGGGCATTGAGCATGGAGCGCCGGGCATCCTCCAGCTCGAGCAAATTACTGGCCCCCTCGCGGAAACGGACTTCGACGGACTCGAAGAAGCGCTGGTACTCGCTGCCGGATATACGTGCATTCTCTGCCCTTTCGTGGGCCGCTGCATACCGGGTAAGGCCATCTTCCATCTCCTGGATGGCGAGGCGGATCCGCGCCTTGTAGTCGGCCAGCGCCTCGTCGTAGCGGGACTTGGCCAGTTCCACCGCTGCCTTGCGCCGTCCGCCGTCGAAGATCGGCAGGCTCACCGATGGCCCGAAGGACCAGGATCCAAAAGACACGCTGCCGGAGCCGCCGCCCTTGTTCGTCGTGAAGCCGAAGTCCCCGTTGAGGGTAAGGCGCGGATAACGATCCGCCTCGGCCAGGCCGATGTCCGCCGACGCCGCCGCCAGGCTGCGCTCGGCGGAGCGGATGTCCGGCCGCTGCATCAACGCATCGCGGGGAATCGAAATATCGAAATGCTTGGGCACTGGCAGGCGCTCCAGCCCGGTCGGTTTGTCGGCCATCGCCAGCATCAGCTCCGGCCGCGGAATGCCGGTCAGGCGCGTCAGCTGGTTTTCCAGGCGCTCGCACTGGGCCCGGGTCGCCGCCAGCTGGGTGCGCGCCTCGGCCACCGATGCGGTGCTGCGGATGGCCTGGTAGGGCGCGGTGAAGCCTTCCTTCACGCTGGCCTCGGTCAGCCGTGCGGTGGCCTCCCGCGAGGCCACGTCCTGCTCGCTGAGCGCCGCGTAGGACTGGCAAGCCCGGTAACTCAGGTAGGCGTCTGCCACGTCCGCGGCGAGGCTTACCCGCGCGTCGGCCAGCGTCGCCGCCTGTGCAGCTTCGCGCGCCAGCGCACCCTCCCGGCCGCGGCGCACCGCGCCGAAGAGGTCGATTTCCCAAGAGGAATTCATCGACAGCCAGGACTGGGTGAAGCTCCTGCTGTTCGACGCGCCGGAGGCCTGTACGCCGCTGGAGCCATCCACCGTTGGCCCCGCCGCCGCATTGGCCTGCCCGGTCAGCGACCGGGACTGGTTGAGCTTGGCCATCGCCGCTTCCAGCGTCGGGCTACTCGCGAAAGCCTTCTCGACCATGTGGTCGAGCACCGGATCGGACAGCTCGGTCCACCAGCTAACCGGCGTCTCCTTGACCCCCGCGCCCTTGACGGACACGGGCGCCGGGACGTCCGAGCGGGACGTCCATTTGTTCGGCACGTCCGCTGACGACAGCTCGGGGGATTTGTAATTGGGCCCCACCGCTGTACATCCGCTGAGCACGCACAGGCAGGCCAGCGAGGTCCAGCGAATGTCCTTCAGGGCTTGAAACAGCATGTTCTTGAACTTCTTACCTTCGACTGCGCCGGGCACGCGGCCCGCTCGCCAATGCACGGGAAATGCCCCCGCGCCAGACCGGCGAGAGTGCTAGCCCCCCCTCCCTGCTTCAAGTGAACTTTTGAAACAGCATGTGTCGGACCAGCGGGCGGGACATGGGTTCAAAACGGCACCGCGCTCTCGAAACCCAGCGGTACGCGCCGTTGCGGGTGGATCAAGGTGATGGCGGCGGCGTGGAGATGCAGGCGGCGGTAGCGTGCCGCGCTATCTGGCGGCGCGTAGAGCGGGTCGCCGAGGATTGGATGGCCAAGGGACTGGAGATGCACGCGCAACTGGTGGGTGCGCCCGGTGACGGGCTTCAACTCGACGCGGGTGACCGCATCCGCCCCAGCACCATGGCGTTCGACGACCCGGTAGCGGGTCAGCGCACGGCGGCCGTGCTGCCGATCCACGATCTGGTAAGGATTGCGCTCCGGATCGGCAGCCAGCGGCAAGTCGATCTCGCCGGCGTCCGCCCCGATGTGACCATGCACCAGCGCTTCGTAGCGCTTGCCGACGATACGCTGCTCGAAGGCGAGGTTCAGGCGCCGCTGCATCTCGGCACCGCGGGCCAGCAGGATCAGGCCGGAGGTGGCCATGTCGAGGCGATGTACCGGCAGCGCGTCGGCGAACTGCACCTGCACGCGGGCCACCAGGCAATCCTGCCGGTCTTCGCCGCGGGCCGGCATGGAGAGCAGGCCGGACGGCTTGTCGGCGACGATCAGCGCGTCGTCTGTGTGCACGATGACGACGCCCGGCGGCACGGCCAGGCCCGCTGCGTTCAGCTCCATTGACCGCTGGCCAGCTGGTGGCGGCCGCGCAGCACCGCCTTGTCGATGCGCATCGCCTTCACGTAGCGACTGACCCGCTCGGCCGCCTCCGGCACGTAGAGGTGCAGTTCGTCGCGGGCGCGGGTAGCCGCCACATAGAAGCGGTTGCTCTCCTCCCCGGCGTCGCTGCCGGCCAGCGGGAACACCCCTTCTTCCAGGAAGGGCAACAGCACCACATCGAATTCCTGGCCCTTGGCCGCCTCGACGGAGCACAGCAGCACGGTGTCGGACTTGCGCAGGCGCTCCGCCTTGCTCTCCGCCTTGCGCAGCCAGTGGGCAAAGTCGCGCAGCGACAGGTTCTGGCGACGGGCCACGTCGATGAAACCATCGATGGAGCGGGCCACCAATGCCGCCGTGGCTGGCGCCAGGAACAAGCGGCGGGCCACGCCCTTCAGATCGAGCAGTGCCACAGCCTGTTCGAGGAGCGCCGCGGCCGGCGTATCGGATGGCGCCGCGCGCAAGGAAGCCAGCGTGCGGCCGAGGCGTTCACGAGCGCTTCGCTGGGCCGGGCTTTCATCGACGCTCGTGGCTTCCGCCTCGCGCAAGTGCTGCAGCGCATTGGCCTCATGGTGTTGGCCACTCTGGCGTAGAGCCTTCAGCTTGTCGAGAAAGCGGAATTCCTCCTGCAACTGCGCCTCGCCGGACTGGCCGGCGGCGCGCTTGTCGGCGCGGGTCTGGGGCTTCAGCAGCGTGCCCTCCAGGAATGCCTCGAACAACGAGGGCTGGGCCGCGGCGGTCTTCAGCGCCGCGTCGTCGAGGCGCTCGCCGCCCCATTCGAACTGCTGCCATTGCAGCAAGGCCTGCAGCACCTGCAGGCGCTTGTCGACGCCGGGGATCGACTCGTAGTCCTGCAGCGCGAAGGCGATGACGCCGCGCAGCATCAGCACCTCGGAGCGCAGCAGATAGCTCGCCAGGCCCTCCATGCGCCAGCCGATACCGGCCTCCAGCAAGGCGTTCTCGATCGGAATCGACTGATAGGGCGCACGCAGGATCACCGCGCAAGCGGCCGGGCGGCCCCCATGCTGTTTCCAGGCGGCCAGGTCCGCCGCCACCTGTGCGGCAACAGCCCGCGGATCGGCGCAGGGCTGCACGCGCAGCACGGTTTCGTGCTCGCGCCCGGAATCCACCACCTTGTTCTTCAAGGCTGCGGTAGCCGCCGCCAGCGGCGGGCCGTAGCGGTAGCTGCAAGTCAGCGGCAAGCGCACGACACCGGGCCACCCCTTGCCGAAGCTGGTGTGCAGGAAATCGGTACCGGCTCCGGCCCAGCGGTGGATGACCTGGTCGAAGTCACCGGCGCCGGTGAAGAAGGCCTTGCCGCGCATCAGCAGGGCTTCCAGCACCGCGTAGCTGGCCGGGTTCATGTCCTGAAGTTCGTCCACCACGACAATGCGGTAGTTCGGCAGATCGATGGGACGGTCTGGATCGCTCAGGCGGCGGGCCAGGTCGTAGGTCGCGTCGAACTCGGCGCGCCAGCGCGGCACATCCTCAAGGCCTGAGCGCAGGGCTTCCAGCGCACCGTGCAGCAGCAGGGCGGCGAGTGGGACATCAAAGCGTTCGGCGCAGTCCTCGACGCTCTCATCGTCGTCGCCGCCGGGCGGCACCAGGCGCGCCTTGAGGCGACGCGACAGCTCGAGGAACTCGAAGATCGGCTCGTTGTGTTCGGGCAGCCACAGCTCCCGCGGGTGGCGCCGCGCCGCGTTTTCGGTCTGCAGGCGCGCGGCCGCGATGCGCACCTGGGGCGCCAGGGCTTCCGGTGTGTCGAGCCACGGCGCCTCCGCCCCTTCCGCCTGCAACAGCACTTGGCGGGCGAACGCGTCGAAGCTCAGGCATTTGACGCGGCGGGCGGTGCGTTCATCCACGCCGATGTCCACCAAGCGTGCCTGCAACACCCGCGCCGCCTCTTCGGAAAACGTCAGCGCCAGGATGCTCTCCGGCCACACGCCGCGGGTGATCGACTCGGCAATGCGCAGCGCCAGCGTGGTGGTCTTGGCCGCCCCGGCATTGGCCATGGCGATCACGTAGCGGGCACGGCAGGTCTGGATCTCGCGCTGCTCATCGGTCGGCACGATGCCGATGGGGGCGAACTGAGGCGCGGAAGGCGGGCTCGGCGAAGTCGGAGTACGGGTCATGGCGAATCGTCGGCAAGGCCGCGGCGGAGACGGAACCGGACTGTAACGGGGAGCGTGTGCGGGGGGAAGCAGCGGGAAAATATTGGTGCGTCCTGACGGAGTCGAACCGCCGACCTCCACGATGTCAACGTGGCGCTCTAACCAACTGAGCTAAGGACGCATACCCGGGGAATGACTGCCTGTGCTTGGCGCTGATGGCTTTGCACTGGGGAAGGGCGCGCATTATAGCCGCCAAACGCCGCTTTGCAAGCATTCCGCTGCAAATTTTTAGCGACTGAAACCACTATCCTGGTGGCGGAGGGCAATTTGCTCGAACTGGTCAGCGATCCGCATGAAGGCATCCACCATGTCCGGATCGAACTGCCTGCCGCGCTCGGCGGCAATGATTCCGACGACCTTGACGTGCGGGAAGGCCGGCTTGTAGACCCGCCTGGAGATCAGCGCGTCATACACGTCGGCCACCGCCATAAGGCGTGCCGACAGCGGGATTTCCGTCCCCCTGAGGCCTTGCGGATAGCCTTCGCCGTCCCAGCGCTCGTGGTGGCTATAGGCGATTTCCAGGGCGTAATCGAGGTAGGAACGATTGTCGGCAGTGGCACCGGCGATCGCCTTGGCGATGGCGTCGCGCCCGTAGGCACAATGGCTCTGGATGATCAGACGTTCCTCGGCATCCAGGCGCCCGGGCTTGAGCAGCACCGCATCGGGAATCGCGACCTTGCCAACATCATGGAGCGCCGCCGACTTGGTGATCAATGCAATCGCTTCGTCGTCGAGGAAGGGTGCGAAATCCGGATGCCCCTGCAGCGCCCGCGCCAGCACGCCGACGTAGGCCTGGGTGCGCAGAATGTGGTTGCCGGTCTCGTTGTCGCGCACCTCGGCCAGGGTACACAGCGCGGTGATGATCGCGTCCTGCGCATTGATCAGCTGCTGGCCGCGGCGCACGACTTCGCGGGTCCGTTCGGCAACCAGCTCTTCCAGTTCCTCGTTGCGCCGCTGCAGTTGCCGGCTGGCATCCGCCAGGGCCAGGTGGTTGCGCACCCGCGCCAGCACCACCGGCGGCGAGAAGGGTTTGTGGATGAAATCCTCGGCACCGAGGGACAGGCCATAGGCCTCGTCGGTGTCGCTCTCCAGGCTGGACAGGAACAGGATCGGGATGTCGCGGGTGTCCGCGTCGGCCTTCAGCTGGCGGCAGACCTCGAAACCATCCACCTCGGGCATCATCACGTCGGTCAGCACCAGGTCGGCACGCCCGCCGGCCTTCACGTAGTCGAGCAGGCCACGGCCGTCGGCAAAGGCATGTACCTCGAAGCGCTCCTCAAGCATTTCTTCGAGCACCAGCAGGATGGCGGGCTGGTCATCGGCGATCAGGATGTGGCGCTTGTAGGGCATCACCGATTCTCGCAAGGCACGGAAACTGTCAGTTCTGGGGTTCAAGTATACGCCCGGCGCAGGTCCGCTCAGACCGGCGCCGGGCTACTTTCAACGCCACAGCGTGACAGATGTGCGGTAATCGCAAGGGCCAGCTGCTGCAGGCTGTCCGCCAGCGCAAGAGCCAGCGCCAGCGCCTCCGGATTGCCATCGCGGGCCGCCAGCTCCGTCGCTCTGGCCTGCTTGACGAGCTCATCCTGCAGGATGCTGCCAGCCATACCTTTGAGGCCATGAGCGGCCTTGGCCAGCGCAGCCAGATCCCGCGAATCGACACACTCGCGCAGCCGGACCGCATCGCCAGGCAACTCCTCCAGCACGGTACCGAGCAGCCTGACGACGAAGGCAGGCTTGGCTTGGTAGCGGGCCTCCAGCTTGCCGAAATCTGCCTTGTCGGCCGCCTCTCCGGCTGGCGGCGTGGCGACAGGGACCGGCACGGACGGGGTCGGGGTGGCGATGGGCAGCCAGGTGGTCAGGATCTGGTACAGCCGGTCCGGCTCCACCGGCTTCGGCACATGGCCGTTCATACCGGCAGCAAGGCACTGCTCCCTGTCCTCCGCAAAGGCGTTAGCGGTCATCGCAAGGATCGGCAGACTTCGCCCTGCCTCCAGCCGGCGGATGCGCCGGGTGGCCTCCAGCCCGTCCATCACTGGCATCTGGATGTCCATCAGGATCAGGTCGAAATGGGCGCCGCTGGCCATGCGCTCGACGGCTAGGGCACCGTTGTCAGCCACCTCCACCTGGAGGCCGACCTCTTCCAGCAGATCCCTCGCGACCTGCTGGTTCACCACGTTGTCTTCCACGAGCAGGATGCGCGCCCCGGCCTTGGCGGCATCGAAGCCCGCGTCGGCAGCCGATCCCCCTGCCCCGCCATCTGCGCCCAAAGCCCGCGCCAGCGCCTCGGTCAGCTGCAGGCGCTGCACGGGTTTGGCGAGGACGCCGTCGAAATGCACCGCCGAGGCTTCGGCAGGCGGCAGTTCGGCACCGTAGGCGGTCACCATCAGGATCAGTACGGGCGCGCCCAGCGGCAGGCCTCGGATCCGCCCAGCCACCTCGTAGCCGTCCATACCGGGCATGCGCCAATCGAGCAGGACCACGCGGTACGGCACATCGGCGCTGTCGGCAGCGGCGATCAGCTCGAGGGCCTCGGGCCCCGAAGCGGCCGTATCGACCTGCAGGCCCAGGCTTTCGAGCAGCACCTGCAGCATCTCGCGGGCATCGGGCAGGTCGTCCACCACCAGCACGCGCTCGCCGGCAAAGTGCGCCGGCCTCACGATGGCCTTGCCGTCACCCTGCTGCAGATGGATCACGCACCAGAAGGTACTGCCTTCGCCCGGCGTGCTGTCCACGCCGACCTCGCCGCCCATCAGCACGGCCAGGCGCTTGACGATGGCCAGCCCCAGACCGCTGCCACCGTAGCGGCGGGTCGTCCCGCTGCTGGCCTGCTCGAAGGCCTGGAACAAGCGCGGGCGCAGCTCCGCCGGCACGCCGACACCGCTGTCCTGTACCTCCAGCCGCAGGCCCAGCAGCTCACCACGCCGGGACTGCAGACGGGCGCGCAGCGCGATGCTGCCATGCTCAGTAAACTTGACCGCGTTGTTGGCGAAATTCAGCAGGATCTGCGCCACCCGCAGCGCGTCGCCGCGCAGCACCCGTGGAATCGCCGGATCCAACTGGGTGACCACCTCGACGCCCTTTTCCGCCGCACGGGCACCGATCAGCGCGGCGGTGTTCTCGAAGATCGCCTCCAACTCGAAGTCCGTCGACTCCAGCTCGATCTTGCCGGCCTCGATCTTCGAGAAATCGAGGATGTCGTTGAGGATGCCGAGCAGGTTCTGCGCGGAGTCTGCGATGGTGGCCAGCTGTTGCAGCTGGCGCGGCTCCCGCACATGACGCTGCAGTAGATGGGTCAGTCCAACGATGGCGTTCATCGGCGTGCGGATCTCATGGCTCATCGTGGCCAGGAACACGCTCTTGGCGCGGCTCGCCGACTCGGCCGTTTCCTTGGCCGCAACCAGTTCGGCAGTCCGTTCGGCGACCTGCTCTTCCAGATGCTGGCGATGCTCGCGCAAGGCCTGCTCGACCCTCTCCCGCTCGCCGATTTCACCGAGCAGTTCCTCGTGGTACGCCTGGAGCTCCTCGCGCATCATCGCGAAGCTACCCACCAGATCACCCACTTCATCACGCCCAGCTGGGGGCAGCGCCACATCCACACGACGCTGGGCCAGCGCCTTGGCAGCGCGGGACAGGCGCAGCAGCGGGCGCAGCACGATGCCCTCCACCATCACGCTCCACACCAGACCCAGCAGCGCCACACAACCGGCCAGCATCAGGCTCAGCTGGCCATGCTGGACGTGGCGCTTGGCCAGCCAGCGGCTCAGATCGATCTGTACCCGCAGGTGACCGGCGGGCACACCCAGGTAGGCGATCTCCTTGTCGATCACCTGCATGGCCGGATGGGGCGCGATCGCCGCCGGTGTGCCAACCATCGGCGGGTAGATCTGCCGGCCACGCGCGTCGCTGAGGCGGATCTCGTGCCAATCCCGGTTCTTCTTCTGCAGTTCCCCCAGGTTCTCGGTGATGATGTCGAGCTGGTTGGCCAGCATCAGCGGGATCAGGCCCTCGATGACGCTATCCAGGTGATGATTGACCTCTTCCAGGTATTCGGCGCGCTGGTCTTCCAGATAGCGCGGCGTCCACACGAAATTGAGAGCGGCCAAGATCAACGCGCTGCCGAGCAGCAGCGGCAACAGCAGCTTCCAGCGCAAGGAACGGCTCACTGCGGCCACCTATTTGCGATCCACGATCCAGTATCTTTCCAGGCCCCACTGGCGCATGGGCAGATAGTCATCGAGGGAGGTCACCACCGGCCGTGGCATCGGAATGTCCTCGAGCAGCACCTTGCCGGCCGGGCTGGCACCGATGGCCAGCAGAGCCTGGCGCAGGGCGTCTCGCACCGTTGGAGGAACACGCGGGTGGGCGGCAACAGGATGGGACGGCATGTCCCGGGTCGTGTACAGCACCCGCAACTGGGCCTGGATCGCCTGGGCCTGTTCTGCAAAGGTCTTCTGCACACCGCCGCCGGCCTCGGTGAGTCCATTGAGCACATGCAGATAGACAGAGCTGTGAGTCTTCACGTTGAGCATCTGCAAGCGTACCCCGTGCAGGCGCTCCAGCTCGGCACGCACCAGCAGGCTGGCGCCCACCGCATTCGGCGACGGCACCGCAAGGGTTTTGCCGTCCAGATCCTTCACGCTTTTCAGCGGGCTGTCCTTGCGCACCACGATGATGCCGCGCAGGGGCTCTTCGTCGCGCACCAGCGGGATGTAGCCCTGGGAATCGCGTACTTTCAGGATGTGATAAGGGTTGGCGTAGACGAAATCAAAGCTGCCCGCCTCCACCGCAGCCTCGAACTCCGGCACCGACAGGGTCACCTCCAGCTTGAGGTCCAGGCCAGTGCGACGCACCAACTCGTCGACGAGTGGCTTCCAGATGGCGAACAGCTTGCGCTGCTCGAATTGCGGCACGACGCCAAAGGTGTAGGTACCCGCCGCGACTGACGGCAACGGCACCGCCATGCCGGCAACCAACGCCGCCAGCACGTTCAAACAGCGGCGCCGGCCGGGCCGATGAGTGTAGTCATGCAACAGACTCATGCCGAACCCCCTGAATTCGGCCATGGCGTCGGCAAGGCAGGCTCTGCTGGGCAAGGCGCCATAGGCCACGTGTTCTTTTTATCGCATGCCTGTGCTGCATGATGGCACTTCGCGTCGTCCACGTACAGGCATATGCCCAAAGTGACCGCCCCCTCCGACGCCGGCAGTCAGTCCGTGCCAGCCAGCAAATCGAGCAACAACCGGTGGGGCACCGGACGGCTGAACAGATAGCCCTGACCGCCGCCACAGCCGAGTCCGAGCAGCATCGTTGCCTGTTCGCGGCGCTCGATGCCCTCGACGATGATCTCCATGCCGAGGGAGCCGGCGAGGGCCACGATGGCTTCAATGATGGCCATGCCTTCACGCCTCTCCGGCAGGTGAATGATGAAGGAGCGGTCGATCTTGATGCGATCGATCGGCAGGTCGCGCAGCACGCTGAGGGAGGAATAGCCGGTGCCGAAGTCATCGATGCTCACCGCGATCCCGTGCTGCTTGAGGGCAGCCAGGATCTCCATGCTGCGCTCGATGGTCTGCAGGGTGCTCTCGGTAATCTCCAGCTCCAGCGCAGAGGCCGGGAAACCGGTCTGGGCCAGCGTGGCCAACACGCTGACAACGAAGTCCTCGCGCATGAACTCCCGCGCCGACACATTGACGGCCAACCGCAGCTGCTCGCCGTTGCGCTGACAGAGGCCGGCCACCTCGCGGCAGGCGCGCTCAAGCACCCAACGCCCGAGGCTGTCGATGACGCCGCTCTCCTCGGCCACCGGGATGAAACGCACCGGCGGGATCATGCCGTGCTGTGGATGATTCCAGCGCACCAGCGCCTCGACGCCGACGATGGCCCCGTCGGCAAGGTTCACCTGCGGCTGGTAGTGGAGCAGCAACTGGTCCTCGTCGATGGCGCGGCGCAGGCCCTGCTCCAGGTTCAGGCGCTCGTTGCTGCGCTCCGCCATCTCCGGGGAATAGAACTGGTAGCGGTTGCGCCCCGCGGCCTTGGCCGAATACATGGCGATGTCGGCGGCCCGCATCAGCGCGTGGCGGTCGCCGCCATCCTCGGGATAAACCGCGATGCCGATGCTCCCCGAGACGGTGATGCCCTCCCGGCCGAGGCGGATCGGCGCGCTGACGGTCTGCAGGATCTTGCCGGCCAATTCAGCCGCGTATTCCGGGCTGCTGCTGCCGGTGAGCACCACGAACTCGTCGCCTCCCAGGCGGGCAATGGTGTCAGTGGCGCGGAGGGTGCCACGCAGACGGCCGGCAACGACGCGCAACAGCTCGTCGCCGACCACATGCCCCAGGGTGTCGTTCACCACCTTGAAGCTGTCCAGGTCGAGGAACAGCAGCAGGCAGTGCTGCTGGCCCCGTCGCGCCTGCTCGATGGCCTGCTCGATGCGATCGTCGAACAGCAGGCGGTTCGGCAGGCCGGTGAGCGGGTCGTGATGAGCCAGGTGATGCAGCTTCTCCTCGACGACGTGCATCTCGCTGACGTCGGAAAAGGCGATCACGTAGTTGCCGACCAGGCCCCTGGCGTCATGCACTGCACTGAGGCTCTGCCAGGCCGGAAAAGCCTCGCCGCCGCGCCGCCGGCAGATCACCTCGCCCTGCCAGTAGCCCTCCGGATTGACCGCCAGCTCGGCAAAAAAGGCGGCGCTGCCCCGCTCTCCGCGCTGGATGCGCAGCAGCACGTCCACGTCGAAGCCGCGCGCCTCGGCCTCGCCGTAGCCGGTGATCCGCGTGAAGGCGGGATTCACCGCACAGACCCGCCGCTCGCCATCGGCGATCAGGATCGCCTCGGCGGCGGTATGGAAAACCACGCTCGACTGGCGCAGGCGCTCCTCCGTCTTGTGCTTCTCGGTCACATCCTGCAGCACACCGACCACCCGCCGCGCCGGCCGGGATGCGTGGGCCTTCACGTGGGCCTCGATGTAGTGGGCCTCGCCATTGTCCCTGTCGGTGCGGAACTCGATGCGCCGCGCGTCTTCGCTGAGCAGGGCAGCCTGCAGACCGGCGGCGACCCGCTCGCGGTCGTCAGGATTGACGCGGGCCAGGAAGGACGCCTCCCGGTCACCGTCAGCCACCAGGCAACCTTCTCCGAACAGGGCATTGGGGCAGCCATCCCCCTGGATCCGGTGCTGCCCGGGTTGCCACTCGAAGACGCCCAGCGCCGCCGCGTCCAGGGCCAGCTTGAGGCGCAGCTCACTGCGCTCCACCGCCACCTCGACCTCCCGGCGAGCAAGGGCCATCTGGATCGAGGCATGCAACTCGCGCACATCCCAGGGCTTCACCAGATAGCCGAAGGGCCGGCTGTCGAGGGCCCGGCGCAGGGTGTCATCCTCGGCGAAGGCGGTCAGGTAGATCACCGGGATCTGGTGGCGGGCCTGGATCTCGGTGGCGGCCTCGACCCCGTCCATGTCCCCTTCCAGGTGGATGTCCATCAGTACCAGGTCGGGCGCCACCTCGGCAACCTGGCGCACCGCCTGCTCGCCACTCCCCACCATCGCGCCAACGCGGTAGCCGAGGGACTGCAGCTGGTTCTTGAGGTCGAAGGCGACGACGCGTTCGTCCTCGACGAGCATCAGATTGATCCGCTTGTCGGCAATCATCGGAGTCTCCGGGTCGGCAGGGCCAGCGGGAAGCGTAGCGCGAAACGGGCCCCCTCGCCGCTCGCCACGGTGAACCGGCCACGCAGCTGGTCCGCCAGCAGCGGCACCAGCTGGAGACCGAGAGAGGTGACGTCGGCCAGGTCGAAACCCGCCGGCAAACCGATACCGTCGTCGGTCACCGTCAGATCGAGCTCCCCGTCCACCGCCTGCAGCCCAATCTGCACGGCTCCGCCGCGACCGGCCGGGAAGGCATGCTTGAAGGCATTGGTGACCAGCTCATTGACGATCAGGCCGCAGGGCACGGCGCGCTCCAGGTCGAGGAACTGCGGCTCGCCCGGCAGCACGCAGCGCAGCGCGATGCGGGCGCTGTCCTCCCGGTAGCTGCTGAGCAGCAACTGGGTGAGCCGGTCGAGGTATTCGCCAAGGTCGATCCGCGAGAAGTCCTTGCGCTCGTACAGCAGCTGGTGGGTCAGGGCCATCGCCCGCACGCGGCTCTGGCTCTCCGCCAGGATGTTGCGCAGGCGCGGATCGCTGGCGTGGGTCGCCTGCAGGTTGAGCAGGCTCGAGATGACCTGCAGGTTGTTCTTGACCCGGTGGTGCACCTCGTTGAGCAGTACGGTCTTTTCCTGCAGCGCACTCTCCAGCGTCTGCTGGACGCGCCGCCGCTCGGTGATGTCCACGATGGAGGCCAGCACCATCGGCCCTTCGTCGGTGTCGATCGGGTTGAGGCCGATTTCCACTGGAAACTCGCTGCCATCGGCGCGCCGCGCGAACAGGTCGCGGCCGACGCCCATCGGCCGGGCCAGCGGCGCGTGGAAGAAGCCGTTGCGGAACTGCTGGTGCTCGGCGCGCAGGCGTTCGGGCACCAGCATCTCGACGGTCTCGCCGATCAGCGCCTCGCGGGAATAGCCGAACAACTGCTCAGTCTGGGCATTGACCAGCACCATGCGGCCGCTGCGATCCACCATCACCATCGCGCTCGGGGCGAACTCAACGACACGCCGGAAACGCTCCTCCTGGCGCTTGCGCTCGGTGATATCCACCACTGCCGCCAGCACCATGAAGCGGCCACCGGCCTCGATCGGGGTCAGGCCGATCTCCACCGGAAACTCGCTGCCGTCCCGCCGCCGCGCAAACAGGTCGCGCCCGCTGCCCATCGGCCGCGGATGGGGATCGGCAAAGAAGCCGGCCCGGTAGGCCGGGTGATGCCCGGCCAGTCGTGAGGGCACCAGGCGGTCCACGGACTCCCCGAGCAACTCGTCGCGGCCATAGCCGAACAGGCGCTCCGCCTGGGCATTGACCAGCACGATGCAGCCTTCGCCATCCACCATCACCATGGCGGTCGGCGCCCACTCGACGACCCGGCGGAATGACGCGTCGCCGGCGGGAAAGGGCTCGTTACGGGACTGATCGGTCATGCACGCATCTCCGATGGGCTGCCCTGCAAGTATTGGATCGTGACCGAAGGGCACGGTTCCTGCTGCGAGGGGTTACTCTGAATCCAAATCTGCACCCCTCATCGTCGACCATGCCCGAACTCAAGACCCTGGCCCTTTTCATCCTCACCGCGCTGGCCGAGATCCTCGGCTGTTACCTGCCCTGGCTGTGGCTGCGGGAAGCCCGCAGTGCCTGGCTGCTGCTGCCCGCGGCGCTGAGCCTGGCCGCTTTTGCCTGGCTGCTGACCCTCCACCCCAGCGCCGCCGGCCGCACTTACGCGGCCTACGGCGGGGTCTATATCGGCGTCGCGCTGCTGTGGCTGTGGGCGGTGGACGGCATCCGCCCGACCCTGTGGGACGCCGTCGGCGGCAGCGTAGCCCTGGCCGGCATGGCGATCATCATGTTCGCGCCGCGATCCTGATCTCCCCGCATGATCAGCCCCCACACAGTCAAGTCCATCCCTGGCAAGTGAATTCGCCCCACCGTCCCTTCACCCTTTCTCCGGCACGGCAAGGCCCCGGCGGCGGGCGTGCTTGAGGATCACCCGAACCAACAGCTCCGGATCCACCGGCTTGGCGATGTGGGCCACCATGCCGGCTTCCAGGCAATGCGCCTTTTCTTCCTCGAAGGCGTGGGCGGTCTGCCCGATGACGGGCAGGGTGGGGGCCAGCAGATGAATCTCGCGGGTCGCCGTGTAGCCATCCATCAGCGGCATCTGGACGTCCATCAGCACCAGATCAAAGTCCTCGCCACCGCTTTCGCGGATCCGCTCGACCGCTTCCTGGCCGTTGCCGACCAGGACCACCCGGGCGCCGTCCTCCTGCAGCAGGGCTTCCAGCACCATCTGGTTGACCTCGTTGTCCTCCGCCACCAGCACCTGCAGGCCGGCCAACCGGGTACCAGGCAGCACGTCGTCGGCCAGTTGCGGCAGCACCGGAGACGCATCGCCCTGCAGCGACTGGCATGGCATCCGCACCTCAAAGGTGCTGCCGTTGCCCGGCCGGCTGTCCACGTGCAGCACGCCGCCCATCAGCTCGACCAGCCGGTACGTGATCGCCAGCCCCAGTCCGGTACCGCCGAAACGGCGGGTCGTGGAATTGTCGGCCTGCTCGAAGGGCGCGAAGACCTTGGCGATCTCCTCCGCGCTCATGCCGATGCCGGTATCGCTGACCCGCAGGATCAGTTCCCCATCGGCAAATTCGGCACTCAGGGTGACGCTGCCGTGCTCGGTGAACTTGATCGCGTTGGACAACAGATTGAGCAGGATCTGCCCGATCCGCAACGGATCGGTGATGCAGCGCTCCGGCAGCGGCGTACCCCGGCGGAAGCGCAATACCAGTCCCTTGGCCTGCGCGCGCCCTTCCATCAGTGCCAGGCTCTCGCCGATCACGCTGGACAGCTCGACCGGAATCGCCTCGATACGCAGCTTGCCTGCCTCGATCTTCGAGAAGTCGAGGATGTCGTTGATGATGCCCAGCAGCAGCTGGCCCGACGCGATGATGCGGGCGAAGGTGTCCCTCGCCCGGTCGCGTCCGCGGCTCTCCCGGTAGCCCACGTGGGCCAGGCCGAGCACCCCGTTGAGGGGCGTGCGGATCTCGTGGCTCATGTTGGCCAGGAACTCGCTCTTCGCCCGGGCCAGGCGCTCGGCCTCGGCCCGCGCCGCCACCAGGTCGGCCGTGCGCGCCTCGACGAGCTCCTCGAGATGGTCACGGTAACGCGCCAGTTCCTGGTCCTTCAGCACCCGCTCGGTGATGTCCTGCAGGATCGCAATGCCACCGACCAGGCCGCCGGCCCGGTCGCGCAGCGGCGAGCAGTGCATCGCGATGTTCAACTCCTTGTCGGCAAAGGTCGTCCGGTAAGGCCCCTCGTACTCGCCGAGGCGCCCTTCGAGCGGCGCCCGCAGCGCCGGCTGTACGCGCTGGTCGCTGAGCTTGCTGCAGTCCACATGCGCCATGTAGTCGTAGGGCACCTGCATGATCTCGGCGAACTGGGCGTTGCAGTAGCTCACCTTCAGATCAAGGTCGTACTGCAGGATGCCCACCGGCGAGAACTGCAGCAGCAGGCGATAGCGCGCCTCGCTGTCACGCAAGGCCAGTTCCGCACGCTTGCGGTCGGTGACGTCGGTCTGCACGCCCTCCCACAGGATCTCGCCGTCGGGTAGCCGCGTCGGGCGGGACTGGATGGAGATCCAGCGAGCCTCGCCGTGCACATCCACGCGCCCCTCCCATTCAAAGGGCCCGGGCCGCTCGCGAACCGCCCGGCAGCGCGCCGCATAGCCGGGATAGTCATCGGGATGGATATGCCTCGTGACGACGCGCGGGTCGGCGAGAATCCTCGCCTCGTCGATGCCGACCTGCTCGCAGAAGCGCGGGCTGACGTAATCGAAGCTGAAGCTGCCGTCGGCGTGCACCCGCTGCTTGAACAGCCCGGCGGGCATGCGCTCCACCAGCTTCTGGTACTCGCCGAGGGCGTCCTGCAGCGAAGCCTGGACCTGCTTGCGCTCGGTGATGTCCAGGGATACCCCATGCACGCTGACCGGCCGGTCCTCCACGTCCAGGTCCACGCCGCCAATCCCGTGGATCCAGCGTATCGCGCCATCCGGCAGGACGATCCGGTACTCCTCGTCAAAAGGTTCGCCCCGCTGCATCAGTCCCTCGCGGAAGCGGGACACGACCCGCGCCTGATCGTCAGGGTGGATGCGTTCGGCCCAGATATCCACCGTCAGCGGCTCGTCGGCCCGCCCGCCCAGGATCCGGCGCAACTGGGCCGAGCTGTAGGCCTCGCCACTGTGCAAATCGATGGAGAACACACCGAGACCCGCCACCTGCTCGGTGGCATTGAGCACCCGGTCGCGGTTGCTCAAATCGGCCAGGGTGCCCTCCAGGCGAGCATGGCTCTCCCGCAGCCGCTCGGCGCTCTCGAACTGTCGGCGGTACAGCCGCCCGATCAGCACCGCCGAGCCCATCGAGACCAGCAGGAAGACCCCGAGCAAGACACCGGTATGGCGGACCGCCTCCCGCCACTCGGCCAGATAATCGGCGGTCGCCATGCCGACCACCAGCACGAAGGGCAGACCCTCCACGCGACGGAAGGTGTTGAGACGCTCTATACCGTCCGAAGCGGTCACCGTCCGGTAGCTCGCCTCTGGGCGACCACTGGCGACCAGGGTGCGCAATTCGTCGGACACCTTGGTGCTGCCGATCATGCCGGCCGGCCCGGAAACCGGCGGAACCCGCACGATCAGCCCCAGGTCCTCATAACGCAGCGTGGCCCCGCCCTGGGGCCCGAGTTGCTGGCGGGGCAGCAAGCGGTTGAAGTGTTCAAGCGGCACCACCGCCGTGACGATGCCGGCGAAGCGGCCATCCGCGCCGCGCAGCGCGCGCGCGAAGCTGATCACCCACCCGCCGGTCACCCGGCTCAGCACCGGGCGGGCCACGAACAAGCCACGTGCGGGATCGTCCCGCAGGACCCTGAAATAGTCCCGGTCGGACACGTCGATACCCGCCGCCGAGCCAGCCTGGCTGATCCACCAGCGCGGCCTGCCATTGCTATCGTAAACCCGGAAGCCATCCGTCTCCGGCAGCCAGCCTTTGTAGCGGGCCAGCAGGCCGAACAGTTCCGCATGGGACAGGTAGCCGCTCCCGCGCCGCTCCGCGCGTTCGATCTCGTCCGCCAGGGTCTGCAAGGTCACGTCGATGGTACGGCTGGTGCTGGCCAGGCTGTGCTCGAGGGCCTCGACCAGGTTGCGGGTCGTCAGCGTCGCCAGCACCTCGGCCTTGTCGCGGCTCTGGTTCAGATTGAAGGCCGCCAACGCGATCGCTGCCACGTTGGTCAGCACCACCGCCATCAACAGCAGGCGCTGGAACCGACCCGGAACAGAAGCAGGAAAGAACGCGAACAACGGCAATTTCATGAACGGGCCCAAAAAGCGCCGCGACTGAAAAACGTCAAGGACGGCGTAACAGGCGCTAACGGCAGGTAGCTGCCAGTCTGAAGGCAGATGTCACGGCATTGACACCCCGATTCCACGCTTTCGTCACAGGCAGCGTGCACATTGTCACGGATGGACATCCCACCCCCACGCCCCGCCCGCCGGCGGTTCGCCACACATGCGCTGCTGTGGCTGCCCGCCCTGCTGCTGACCAGTGCCGACGCGCTGGCCTGGGGGCTGTACACCCATGTCTATTTCGCCCAGCTGCTGCTGTGGGCGATCCCCCTCGCCGACCCGGCGCTGCGCCGCCTGGCACGCCGCCACCCGAAGCTGGTGATGGCCGGCGCCTGCCTGCCCGACGTAGCCCTCACCGCCCGCAGCGCCGGCGCCGAGGCGCTGGCCACCAGCCACCGCTGGCCCCAGCTGCACGCCCTGATGGACGCCGCCCGCGGCGACGCCGAACAGGCCGCGGTACTCGGCTATGCCAGCCACCTGATGGCCGACATCATCGCCCACAACCACTTCGTGCCGGCCCATGAGCGGCTGTGGTTCGAGTCGGAACTGGCCACCCACGTAGCAGTGGAATGGGCCATGGACCGCCACGTAGCGCCCCAGCTGTTTGCCCGCCCGGCAGACCTGATGCGCAGCGAGCGGGACGTCCTGGCGCCGCTGATGGGGCGCGCCTTCCACTGCCATCCGGACAAGGTCGGCCAGGCCCTCGCCACCCTCACCAAGGGCGAGAGCTGGCTGCGCAACAGCGGCCTGCACGCTGGCCTGTACCACGCGGCGCGCTTCATCGACCGCCGCGTGCAACGCCGCTTCAACCTCTACCTCGGCCACACCGGCCGCCGCCTCGGCCAGCTCGGCCGCCTGCTGGAGGGCGAGCAGCCCGGCTGGCTGGCCGAAGTGGAGCCGGTCGAAGCCCGCGCCAAGCTGATCACCGCGCCGCGCCGCCTGCTGCGCGCCTGCCTGCCGCTGCCGGAGGATTTCTTCGTCGCCCAGGGCCACGTCGCCTACAAACCGACCATCGCCTCCGGGCGCACCCACCCGTCGAACTCCTCCGCCGTCACGTAGCCGAGGGCCAGCGCCGCCTCCCGCAGCGTGGTACCGCGATAGTGAGCCAGCTTGGCGATCTCGCTGGCCCGGTCATAACCGATGTGCGGACTCAGGGCTGTCACCAGCATCAGCGAACGGCCGACCAGCTCAGCGATGCGCGGGCGGTTCACGTCGATGCCCCGTGCGCAGTGCGTGTCGAAGCTGGCCATGCCATCCGCCAGCAGGCGCGCGCTGCCAAGGAAATTGTGGGCGATCAGCGGCTTGAAGACGTTCAGCTCGAAGTTGCCGGAGGCGCCGCCGAGGGTCAGCGCCACGTCGTTGCCGAAGACCTGGCAGCACAGCATCGTCAACGCCTCACACTGGGTCGGATTGACCTTGCCGGGCATGATCGAGCTGCCCGGCTCGTTCTCCGGAATCAGCAGTTCGCCGAGGCCGGAGCGGGGCCCCGAAGCCAGCCAGCGCACGTCGTTGGCGATCTTCATCAGCGCCGTGGCGAGCTGCTTCAGGGCGCCGTGAGCGCCAACCAGCGCGTCGTGGCCAGCCAGCGCGGCGAACTTGTCGGGTGCGCTGCGGAAGGCCAGCCCGGTGCGCCCGGCCAGCTCGGCGGCGACCCGATCACCGAAGCCCGGCGGCGCGTTGAGCCCGGTGCCCACCGCGGTGCCACCGATGGCCAGCGCCTGCACGGCCGGCAGGCTAGCGACGATGGCTGCCTCCGCCAAGTCGAGCTGGGCCACCCAGCCGCCCATCTCCTGGCCAACGGTGAGCGGCGTGGCGTCCTGCAGGTGGGTACGGCCGATCTTGACGATGTCGGCGAACTCCGCGGCCTTCGCCGCCAGCGTCGCCGACAGGGCCCGCAGCGCCGGGAGCACGCCGTCGGCCAGCACCTGCATGGCGGCCACGTGCATCGCCGTCGGGAAGACGTCGTTGGACGACTGGCCGAGGTTCACGTGATCGTTGGGATGCACCCGCCGCCCCATGCCACGCTCGCCGCCAAGCAGCTCGGAGGCCCGGTTGGCGAGCACCTCGTTCATGTTCATGTTGGTCTGGGTGCCGGAGCCCGTCTGCCATACCGATAGCGGGAAGGCCTCCGCGTGATCGCCGACCAGCACCTCGTCGGCCGCCGCGACGATGGCCGCCGCCTTGTCGGTGGCCAGCACGCCGAGTTCCCCATTGACCACCGCGCAGGCGCGCTTGACCTCGGCCAGCGCGGCGATCAGGGCGGCCGGCATGCGTTCGGTGGAAATCGCGAAGTGGTGCAGGGAGCGCTGGGTCTGGGCGCCCCATAGGGCGCTGGCTGGAACCTCGATGGGGCCGAAGGCATCCCTCTCGGTGCGGTTTGGGGGGCTCATGGACATCTCCTGACAGCCGGCGATGCTTTCAGTCTAGTCCCCCGGCAGCGACCCGCCCGGATGCCGCACCCGGCTTACAGCAGGGTGATCACGCCGTAGGCCAGCGTGGCGCCGATCGCGCCGCCAGCCAGCACATCACTGGGGTAGTGCAGGCCGAGTACCGGACGGGACACGGCCACCAGCGCCGCGAAGCCGAACACGGCCGGCGCCAGCGGCGGGAAGTGCTGGGCCAGCACCAGGGAGAAGCTCACCGCGTGCAGCGTGTGGCCGGACGGAAAGCTGAACTTGTCGAGGGGCGAGCCGGCGCACACCACGTCGCTGACCACCTCGAAGGGGCGCGGGCGCAGCGTGCGGATCTTGAGGATCTTGTAGATGATTACCCCGAGCACGCCGGCAACCAGCATCTGGCGCAAGGCCGGCAAGGCCTCGGCACCGAACAGCGCGAACAGGCAGGCCGCCAGCGTGTACCACGCCACGCCGTCACCAAGCCGACTCACCGCGCGCATCAGGTCACGCAGCCCGCGGTGGCGGGACAGGCGGTTGGAGCGGACCGCCAGGCGGTCGTCGAGCAGTTGCAGGCGGGCGGGCAGCACGAACATGGGTTTACCTCCGGGAGGCGACGGGGGAACTCAGAATGACCTGGCGCTGCACGGCCACCAGGCGCTCGACGATGGCGTGCCAGGCCAGGCTGGTCACCCGCTCCCGCGCAGCGAGACGCTGGCGGGCGCGCAATTCGGGGGCTTCGGCGAGGGCCACGGCACCTTCCACGAAGGCCGCCTCGTCGCCGGGTGCGGCCAGCCAGCCATGGACCTGATGACTGACCAGTTCCTGGGCGGCGGCGTCCCGATAGGCGACCACAGGCAGGCCGCTGGCCAGGGCCTCGGCGACCACATTGCCGTAGGTTTCGGTGAGGCTCGGAAAGAGGAACAGGTCGCCGCTGGCGTAGTGCTCGGCCAGCGCCTCGCCGGTCTGCGGGCCGGTGAAGATGGCCCGCGGCTGGCGTCCGCGCATGGCCGCCATCGCCGGGCCGCTGCCGACCATGACCAGGCGGGCCCGCGGCTGGCGGGCCTGGATCGCCTCGAAGGCCTTTTCCAGCAGGGCCAGGTTCTTTTCCGGAGCGATCCGGCCGACATACACCACGGCCAGGTCGTCCGGCGCCAGGCCCCAGCTGTGACGCAGGATGCCGCTGCGGCGGACGGGATCGAAAAGCTGGGTATCCACGCCGCGCGACACCACATCCACGCGCGGAATGCCCTGCCCGGCAAGCTCATGGCACAGGGCGCGGGTCGGCACCAGGGTCAGGTCGGCCCGGTTGTGGAACTTGCGCAGGTAGGCGGCGATCGGGCGCTTCAGCCAGCCGACGCCGTAGTGGCCGCTGTAGCGATGGAAATTGGTATGGAACTCGCTGATCACCGGCAGGTTCAGCTTGCGCGCGGCGGTCAGCGCCGACCAGCCCAGCGGGCCTTCGGTCACCACCTGCACCACGTCCGGGCGCTGGTGCGACCAGCGCCGCAGCAGCACCTTGCGGGCTGGCAGGCCAAGCTGCAGGTTGGCATAGCGCGGCAGCGGAATGCCGCGGGACAGCATCTCCTCGACGCCGTCGGCACCACCGTCGATAGCGCCCCCCTCGTGGGCCTGGCGCGGGCGAATCAGGTCCACCCGGTGGCCAGCGGCGACCAGGCCATCAACCATGCGCCCGGTCGTCATCGCCACGCCGTTGATTTCGGGTGGATAAGTCTCGGTCACCACCGCCACCCGAAGGGCGGTCTGGTGGCTTGTGAGTTCTTGGCAGATAAGTCCGGAGCGGTCCATTGCGCCAGTGTCACGGCGCGATGCTGCACAGGTGTTACGGCGAAGTGATGGGAGCGTGACGAGGGAAACCGCACTTCCCGCCACCTCGGATTTGCCGCATGCTTGCGACACACTTGCTCGAAACGAACGCCCGTGGGGGCGGATGAATTCGCCCCCTATTTCCATGGACTCGTCTCCCCACCTCGGCGCCGAATGGCAGATCTGGTTCGACGGCTCGGCTTACCCCAATCCGGGTCGGCTGGGGCTGGGGGCGGTGCTGCGCGGGCCGGACGGACAGTACATCGAGTTAAGCACCATCGGCCCAGGCAACGGCTGCAACAACGAGGCCGAGCTGCTGGCCCTCGAACAGGCCCTGCGCCTGGCCGGGGAGGCTGGAGCCGCCCACCTGCGGGTGCGTGGCGACAGCGATTTCGTGGTCCGTCATCTGAACGGCGAGGCGCACACCGACATCGCCCGCCTGCACGGCATCATCGAGCGGCTGCGGACCGAGCTGGACACGTTCACGTCGGTTCGCCTGGAGTGGGTGCCACGCCATCGCAATCCGGACGCCGACCGCCTGTCGCGGGCCGCCCTGGGCCTGCCGGACAAGCCGGCAAGCCGGCCTATTTCACGACGTCGGCGGCGCTGACGCCACTTTCCGCGAGCTCGTCACCGAGCAGGCGGGCGGCGATCAGGCCGTTGGCGAGGCCAAATACCGTCGCCGCCAGCGCGAAGATGGGCACCAGGTAGAACACCCCGTCGTGGGGCACCAGCCATACCCGTGCGACCAGCACCTGGCCGCCGATATGGGCAAAGGCGGCCAGCACGCTCTGGCTGACCGGCCCGAACCAGCGCTTCGGCAGATGCATCGCAAGGCCCAGCACCAGCAGGCTCATCACGCCGCCGGTCAGGCTCAGGAAGAAGCCGGGCGCCAGGAACTGGCCGAGCAACAGGCTGCCGACCAGCACCCGCAGCAGCGCCACCCAGGCCGCTTCGCGCCAGCCCCAGCGGGCCAGCACAACCAGCGTAATGATGTTGGCGAGGCCCGGCTTGATGCCCGGCAGCGGCAGCGGGATGGCCGCCTCGGCGACGGTCAGCACGATGGCCGCCGCTGCGTGGCGGGCCACCCGGTGGTCGTCCGCCGTCGGGATGAGTTCGATCTCAGTAGTTGAGGGAGTCATAGTCGGCATTGCGCCCGGACAGGGACAGGCTGACCTCGTTGGGGGCGCAGATCGCCACTGCGCCAGCCGTGTTCAGCCAGCCCTGGCGCACACAGTACTGGCGCGGACCGGGATCGGCGGCGACACGGGCACGGCCCGGCTGCACCTCGATGCGGGTGGTGCCAAGCGGGCCGGGCACCTCGACGATGCGCGGCGCATTGAGATCCACCTCGGCAAACACGCGCCCACCGGCGCGGATGACGGCCTTGTCCGGATGCCCGCCCTGCCACAGGGTCAGCGCCGACAGCACGCATACCGCCAGTGCTGCGCCAAGTACCAGGAAGTCGCCTGCCCGCAGGTAGGCCGCCCAGGCGGCCAGCCAGTTGCGCAGCGCGACCACCCGCTTCATTTGAAGGAGCGATGGCGCACCTGGACCCGCGCATTGTCCTGGAAGCGGGCTGCCAGTTGCTCGGCCACGTACACCGAGCGGTGCTGGCCGCCGGTACAGCCGATGGCGATGGTCAGGTAGCTGCGGTTGTCATTGACGTAGGACGGCAGCCAGGAGGCCACGAAGGCGTAGATGTCATTGACCATCTGCGCCACTTCCGGCACCCGCTCGAGGAAGTCGATGACGGGCTGGTCACGCCCGGTGAGCGGCCGCAGCAAGGGGTCGTAGTGGGGGTTGGGCAGGCAGCGCACGTCGAACACCAGGTCGGCATCCACCGGGATACCGTGCTTGAAGCCGAAGGACTGGAACAGCACGGCGATCTGGCTACCCGCCTCCAGATTCATGAAACTCTTGATCCAGTTACGCAGCGTGTTGGCGGCCAGGTCGCTGGTGTCGATGCGTTGGCCCAGTTCGGCGATCAGCGCCAGCTCTTCGCGCTCGCGGGCAATGGCCTCGCCGAGGGTGTTGAACGCATCGCCGAGGGGATGGCGGCGGCGGGTCTCGGAAAAACGCGCGATCAGCACGTCGTCGCGGGCATCAAGGAACAGGAAGCGCAGGTCGTCCACCATGCCACGCAGGGCCTCGACCTGTTTCGGCAGGGAGGCGATGCCGGCCCCCGAGCGCACGTCGACGGCCACCGCGATGCGCTGGTAACCGGCGCCACGCAGATGGGAGACCAGTTGCGGCAGCAGCGCCGAGGGCAGATTGTCCACCACGTAGTGGCCGCAGTCTTCCATGACATTGAGCGCAACGCTCTTGCCGGAGCCGGACAAACCACTGATCAGTACGAGTTGCATGACTTCAGACGATCCTGTTTCGAGACGACGGGTGCCACGGAGTGCAGCCTGACACAATTAAAAGACGATAAGTAAGCGGGTACAGAAATAGCATAAACAATTTCCTCACCCAAAACCAATTTGCCTTTATTGAACTTATCGTTTTTATCAAATCAACAGGCTTTCAGGATGCGACCATCACACGCTGCGACGCCCGCCCGCTGGAGTTCCCGCAGCAACCATTCGGCCAGTTCCTCGAAGCTTAGACCGAGAAAGCGCGTATTGGCTTCCCGATAGAGGGGTACGGCGGCCAGATAGTCAGGCAGGCCGTCGATCTCCAGGCTCCGCCGCTCCAGCAGCGTGAACGTGAAGCACGCCCTGATCGCGTTCCGGGCCATCCGCGCGCCATCGTCTTCGAAGGCGCGCAGGCGCGCGAAGGCAGCCTCCAGCGCCTCCTCCACCTCGACGAAGGGCGCGCCGTGGCCGGGGATCACCCTCTCCACCGGCAGCCGGGCAATAGCCTCCAGCGTGGCCCGGGCACCTTCCAGCCCGCCGCCTTCACCTATCACCTCGGCGAACAGGATGCCGAAGCCGTCCCGCCACAGGGCGTCGCCGGAGATCAGCAGGCGTGCATCGGGCGCGTGGAAGACCAGCGCATCCATGTCGTGGCCGGGCGCCGCCAGGGCCTGCCATTCGAGGCCACCCATCTGCAGGCGCTCACCGGGCGCGATGACGTGATCGTGCCGGAAAGCCTCGCCCTGCTGCGCGGCAGTGCTGAGCAGCAGGGCCGCCTCGTCCCACGCATGGACGGCCTCGGCAATGCCCGCCGGCACGCCGATTGTGCAGCCGAAAGCGCGTTGCACCGCCGCGTTGCCGCCGATGTGGTCGGAATGGGAATGGGTGTTGAGGAGACGGCCCAGACGCCGTCCGTCCAGGGCCTCACGCAGCAACGCGACTGTCTGGTCGGCGTGGGTCACGTAGCCGCTATCCACCAGCGTCACCGTGTCGCCGTCGAACAGCAGCACGTTGTTGGCAGACAGCCAGCCTCGCTCCAGCACCCGGATGCCGGGTGGCAGCACACAAGCTGACATGGTCGCGCCTCAGTCGGACTCTTCAGCCGGCTGGCCGGCGATGGGTTTCAGGCTGTCGGTCGCGCTTTCCTGCCCGCCGGCGGAGGAATCGGTGTCGCCGAAGATCTCATCGGCGCTGCGGCCACAGCCGATGCAGTAACCGCTCTCGTCGATCTGGCAGATGCCGACGCAGGGATTGTCGTCGCTCATCAGACGTCCTCAGGCCGGCTGCGCGCCAGCCGCCGGACCATCGAAGAGTACGGCCTGGCGCTCGGCGATCAGATCGAGGATGGCCTGCTTGCGCGCCTCGCTGGCGCGGCTCCATTCGGTGATCTCGGGAATGGTACGGAAACAGCCCGCGCAGTAGCCGGCAGCTTCATCCATGCTGCAGACATTGATACAGGGGGACGGAATACTCATGGGACGCTCTCTGGGTAAAGACATGCCCGCCGCTGCGTGGCGACGGGTCGTGGTTGAAACCTTCCGGGCCGTAACGCCAGGGCTGGGCCTGTGGGGGCGAATTCATTCGCCCCCACAGGAAGATCTGAGAATCTGAGAAAAACCGGAGAAAGCTCGGCTCACAGCTGCTTCTCATCGCGGATACGCTTGCCGACGGCCGGTGGGTGGTGCTGCCCCATGGCCCGCAGCAGCGCCGCGACGTTGTCCTCGATCTGCAGCAGGCCACGGTTCTCGGCCTTCATGAAACCTTCACCGATACCGCGGTCGAGCATCTGGATCAGTGGCGAGTAATAGCTTTCCACATTGAGCAGGCCGACCGGCTTGGCGTGGAAACCGAGCTGGGCCCAGGTCAGAATCTCGAAGAGTTCCTCGAAGGTGCCGAGCCCACCAGGCAGTGCGATGAAGCCGTCGGCCAGCTCGGCCATGCGCGCCTTGCGGGTATGCATGGAATCCACCACTTCCAGGCGGGTCAGGCCTTCGTGGCCGACCTCCCATTCCAGCAGCGCTCGCGGAATCACCCCCACCACCTTGCCACCGGCCGCCAGGCAGGCGTCGGCGACGGCCCCCATCAGGCCGACGTTGCCGCCGCCATAGACCAGCTCGACGCCCTTCTCGGCCAGCGTTTGCCCGAGCTTCTCCGCCACTTCCCGGTACACCGGCCGCACGCCCATGCGGGAGCCGCAGAATACGCAGATACGCCGCATCGCCCGCTCCTCAGTACGGCCCCTTGGCCAGCCAGCGCTCCAGCTGGGGTAGGCGGTCGTTCCCCCAGAACCCCTCGCCTTCGACGATGAAGAAGGGTGAGCCGAACACGCCACGCGCCTCGGCCAGGTCGATCTCGGCCTTCAGGCGGGCCTTGGTACCAGCGTCAGAGAAGGCCGCCGAGATGTCGTCCCGGTCGAGGCCCAGCGCTTCGGTGATCTCCAGCAGCACGGCAGTCTCGGCGATGTTGCGGCCATCGACGAAATAGGCGCGGTAGACCGCGTGGGCGAAAGCCCGTGCCTCGTCCGGGTTGCGGTCACTGAGCCATTGGAAGGCGCGGGCCGCATGCTCGGTGTGCAACGGATAGGGGCTGGGCTCCTTGAAGGGGATCTCGAAGAAGGCCGCCGAGCGCTCCACGTCGCGGCGCACGTACTCGGAACGCATCAGCGCGGACGGGATGCGCATGCCGCCCTGGGGCTGGAAATGAGCGTCGAGCACGATGGCGTGCCACATCACGTTACGGCCATGCTTTTCCGCGATGGCGTCGATCTGCTCGGAGGCCAGGTAACCGTAGGGCGAGGAAAAGTCGAAGTAAAAATCGATCGGGGCGGACATCCAGGTCTCCGGGTCGGGGGGCAGTGTTCAATGCCCCGCATTATCCATGGCAGGCGCTTCGCGATGGGCAACAGACCCGTGGCACAAGTTCCTTACGTAATCAGAAGCCGCCTTCGGCCAACCACTTCTCGACCTGCGACAGGCGGTCGGCCCCCCAGAAAGCCTCGCCGTCCACGAAGATGAAGGGCGAGCCGAACACACCGCGGGCCAGCGCCAGCTCGCTCTCGGCGATCAGGCGGGTCTTGATCTCGGCGCTGCCGAGGACGGCGGACAATTCGTCCCTGTCCAGGCGCAAACCGGCAGCCACGTCGAGCACCACCGCCAGGTCGGAGATATTCTGGTCGTCGACGAAATAGGCACGGTAGATCGCCAGGCCGAACTGGCGGGCCAGCGCCGGATCCCGGTCATTGATCCACAGGAAGGCGCGGGCCGCGTGCTGGGTGGGCAAGGGGAAGCTGCTCGGCTGGCGGTAGGGCAGACCGAAGTAGCGCGCCGAACGCTGGATGTCGTGCAGGGAATAAGCCCCCTTCAGCGGGATGCTGGGCAGCGGACCAAGGCCGGTGACCTTGAAGGTCGCGCCGAGCAGGAAGGGGTGCCACAGCACGCTGCGCCCATAGCGGGCAGCCAGCTCGTCGATCTTCTCGGCGGCGAAGTAGCCGTACGGGGACGAGAAGTCGAAGTAGAAATCCAGCGGCGCGGCGGAACGTTGGGGGGTGTTCATGGCGGCGATCTCCCGTTCAGGCGGCCTTCGGCCATAAAATCATCTGGGTACAGCGGAACAACGCCAGGCGGCGGTCGCTGCCACCACTGCGCACTTCGGCGTCCCACACGTGGGTGTTGCGCCCCAGATGCACCGCCGTCGCATCGCACAGCAGCACGCCCTCGGTCTGGGTGCCGAGGAAGTTGCTCTTCAGCTCGATGGTGGTGAAGCTCTGGGCGCCCTCGGGCAGGTGGGCGATGGTGGCATAGCCGGCCGAGGTATCGGCCAGCGCGATGATCGTCGCGGCGTGCAGGAAACCGTTGGGGGCCAGCATCTCCGGGCGGATCAACATGCGCGAGGACAGCTTGCCGGGCTCCAGTGCGACCGCCTCGAAACCGAACCAGCCCGGTAGATGCCCGGTGCCACGGGCGTTGAGGAATTCCAGGCTGACGCCGTCGCGCAGTTTGAAGTCGGCCATTGCCGCATGCCTCCTGTTATGTGTCGCCGGTTATACGGCTTGTTGTCGGTTTCTCGTATCCCCGGGGCTTGCATTCCGGCCACCCCGTTGCGGCGCCTATACCCCCCACCTTGTGGGGGCGAATTCATTCGCCCTGCACGCATCGATCGACCGCCGCGGGCGAATGAATTCGCCCCTACGGGAAGGGTTCTGTGTGCCCCAAGCCCTGCCCGGCGGGGAGCAGGGCCTCCTGCCGATCAGGCTTCCAGCGCCTCCAGCGCCGACAGGTAGCGCGGCGTGAGGTCTTCCGGCCGGCTGACGTTGATGCCCAGATCGCGGATCAGGCCATCTTTCAGGCCGTAGGCCCAGCCATGCACGGTGAGGGACTGGCCACGACGCCAGGCGTCCTGCACGACGATGGTCTGGCAGACATTGACCACCTGCTCCAGCGCATTGAGCTCGCACAGGCGATCCTGGCGCAGCTCCGGGGGCAGCGCATCGACGCGCCGGGCGTGCTTCACATGCACGTCCTGCACGTGGCGCAGCCACAGGTCCACCAGGCCGACACGCTCGCGGCGCAGGGCGGCACCGACGCCACCGCAGCCGTAGTGGCCGACCACCATGATGTGCTTGACCTTCAGTACCTCGACGGCGAACTGGATCACCGACAGGCAGTTGAGGTCGGTGTGCACCACCACGTTGGCGACGTTGCGATGGACGAAAACCTCGCCCGGCAGCAGGCCGATGATCTCGTTGGCCGGCACGCGGGAGTCGGAACAGCCGATCCACAGGTATTCAGGCGCCTGCAGCGTGGACAGCTTCTCGAAAAACTGCGGGTCCACCTGGCGCATGCGCTTGGCCCAGGCCAGGTTGTAGTCGAAGAGGTGGAACAGGTTCTCGTTCTTGACCTCGGCCTCGTTCCAGTTCTCGAGGTCGAGGGCCAGGAACATGGTGCCTTCGAGCGGGGCCGGATAATAGGCCGGGGCTTCGGTGAAGCCCAGCTCGCGGTAAAGCTTGACGGCGATGCGCATCGCCGGTTGGGTATCCAGCAGGATCCGACGGTAACCCAGGCTCTTGGCCGACTTGATGGCCGCCAGGGCCAGTTCGCGGCCGACGCCATTGCCGCGGAGCTCGGGCTCCACGTACAGGCGCTTCATCTCGCAGACACCTTCGGTGAAAGGACGAATGCCGACGCAGCCGGCCGGCTGGCCGTCGAATTCGGCAAAAAACAGGCGGCCGGCCGGTGCAGAATAGGCACCCGGCAAGCTGGCCATCTCGTCACCGAAATTCTGGAACGCCAGATCGACCCCCAGCCATCCAGCATAATTTCGGAAAAACTGGCGGACGTGTTCGAGTTCGGCGGTGTTGTCGGAGCCAAGGACGCGGAGTGTTACTGCCATCGATCTTCTCTTCCTGTGAAAACGGAACAGGCCAATACGATACCCGTCCTCTCCCCCCGTTACACCCCCGCCGACCGCCGGGAGATTCGCCGCCAAGCCCGGCCCAACCAATCGTAAAAGTCCTGCGGGGCCCACCGGGCAAGGATTCTGACACAACAAATTACGCTTACGTTAACGTAATTTTCCTGCTAAAAATTTATGGTGCGTCGCGCAAACGGGCGACCAATTCTGCCCGGGCTTCGGCCGCGCCGGCCGGATTCTCGGCCAGCAACTCGGTGCATTGCTTCTCGAGCATGGCGATTTCCGTCAGCACGGCTTCGATGTCCTCGCGCTGCTGTTCGATGGCCCTGCGCCGCTCGGCCAACACGCCGAGGAAGCGCTTCAGCTGGGGCGAGGAATTGCGCACGCCGTCGTACATGCCGAGCAGTTCGCCGATCTCGGCCAGCGACAGGCCGAGGCGCTTGCCGCGCAGGATCAGGCGCAGCCGGGTACGGTCGCGCCGCACGTAAATGCGGTTGCGGCCGGCGCGGGTCGGCGCGAGCAGGCCTTCGTCCTCGTAGAAACGGATCGCCCGCGGGGTAATCCCGAACTCGCGGGCGAGATCGGTGATGGTGTAGGTTTGTTCCTGGCTCATGAGTCGAGTCGGACGCGGCATACGGCGTCAGGGCACGGAATGGCGCGCAGTAGATCAGATTTCAACTGCGCGGGCAACGCGAAAACTGCCCGAAAAACACAACAATACCCAACTAGGAGAACGGCATATGAGTGAGACGCTGGAATACCCCTTCGAGACGCTTCCAGCCGAAGGTGCGACGCTGGAGGTGGCGCCCGGAGTGCATTGGATACGGATGCCGCTGCCCTTCGCCCTCAACCACATCAACCTGTGGCTGATTGAGGACGGCGCAGGGGTAGCGATCGTCGATACCGGCTTTGGCCTGGACGCCACCCGGGACGCCTGGCAGCGCATCCTGGCGGAAGTCGGCAAGCCGGTGACACGGATCATCGTGACCCATTTTCACCCGGATCACCTCGGCCTGGCCCAATGGCTGTCGGAACTCACCGGCGCCGACATCACCATGACTCACGGGGAATACCTCAGCGGCCACGCGGTATGGCACCAGCTGGGCGGCTACGGTACCGCACCGATGGTCGCGCAGTTCCGCCGCAACGGCCTCGACGAGGAACGCTGCGAGGCCCTCGCCCAACGCGGCAACGCCTACGAGCGTGGCGTGCCCTCATTGCCGACCCGCTACCACCGCGTGATGGACGGCGAACGCCTGCGCATCGGCGGCCGCGACTGGGAGGTCATCGTCGGCTACGGCCATTCACCGGAGCACATGTCGCTGCACTGCGCAGATGCCGGCATCCTCATTTCCGGCGACATGCTGCTGCCACGGATCTCCACCAACGTCAGCGTTTTCGCAGTCACGCCCGAGGATGATCCCCTCGGCCGCTTCCTCGATTCGATCCGCAAGTTCAAGCGATTGCCGGTAACAACGCTCGTGCTACCATCACACGGGAGTCCTTTCCGCAATATCGGTTTGCGCGTGGATCAGCTCATCGAGCACCACGACGCCCGCTGCGCGGAACTGCTCGCGGCCTGTGAGGTGCCGCGCTGTGCCGGGGAATTGCTGACAACGCTGTTCCCGCGGCCGCTCGACACCCATCAGGTCATGTTTGCCATGGGGGAAGCCATCGCCCACCTGAACCATCTCGAGCGCAAAAGGGAGGTGTGCCGGTCGGTGGATAGCGATGGGATAGTCCGTTTCGTCAAAAGCCAATAACCAGGAGAGCCCACGAATGGCTGCGCCAGAAAAAGAAACCGTCAAGTCCGAACTGCCGGACCCCAAAGAAGTCGCCAAGACCTACGCCGAAGTCGCGCAACGGGCCTCCAAACTGCTCGCCGACCATATCCAGAAGCAGGTCAAGAAGGGGCTCAACACCCCGTCCGACGAACTGGGCATCGCCCAAGCCTTCATGGACATGATGGGCAAGCTGCTCGCCAATCCCTACCGGCTGGCCCAGGCCCAGATGAACCTTGTCTGGGACTATTTCTCCCTGTGGCAACACTCCGTCATGCGCTTCACCGGCATGGGTGGCAGCCCGGTGGTCTCTCCGGCCAAGGATGACAAGCGCTTCAAGGACGAAGAGTGGCAGGAACACTTCCTGTTCGACTTCATGAAGCAGTCCTACCTGATCGCCGCCCGTCACATCCATGACACAGTCAGCAGCGTGGACGGCCTCGACGACCAGAGCCAGAAGAAGGTCAACTTCTACACCCGCCAGTACATCGACGCCCTGTCCCCGTCCAACTTCGCGATGACCAATCCGGAAGTCTTCCGCGAAACCGTCAAGAGCCACGGCCAGAACCTCATCAAGGGCCTGAACAACCTGCTGCGCGACGTCGAGGACGGTGGCGGCAACCTGCGCGTCAAGATGACCGACACCACGGCCTTCGAGCTGGGCAAGAACGTCGCCACCACGCCGGGCAAGGTCGTCTTCCAGACCGACATGATGCAGTTGCTGCAGTACACGCCCAGCACCGACAAGGCGTACAAGCGCCCGATGCTGATCGTGCCGCCGTGGATCAACAAGTTCTACATCCTCGACCTGCGCGAGAAGAACTCGTACATCAAGTGGTGCGTGGACCAGGGCCACACCGTGTTCGTGATCTCCTGGGTCAACCCGGACGAGCGCCTGGCCGAGAAGAGCTTCGACTCCTACCTGCTGGAAGGCACGCTGGCTGCCGTGGATGCCATCGTCGAGCAGACCGGCGCCAAGGAAATCAACGCCGCCGGCTACTGCCTGGGCGGCACCCTGCTGGCCACCACGCTGGCCTACATGGCCGGCAAGCGGGACAAGCGGATCGCCTCGGGCACCTTCTTCACGACCATGACCGACTTTGCCGATCCGGGCGAGCTGGGCGTGTTCATCGATGAAGGTCAGGTCTCCAGCCTCGAGAAGAAGATGTTCGAGCGCGGCTACCTGGAAGGCTCCGAGATGGCTGGCACCTTCAACATGCTGCGTGCCAATGACCTGATCTGGTCCTTCGTGGTCAACAACTACCTGATGGGCAAGGACCCCTTCCCCTTCGATCTCCTGTACTGGAACTCCGATTCCACGCGCATGCCGGCGAAGATGCACAGCTTCTACCTGCGCAACATGTACATGAAGAACCTGCTGAAGGAGCCGGGTGGTATCGAAGTCGGTGGTGTGCCCATCGACCTCGGCAAGATCAAGGTCCCGACCTACTTCATCTCCACCATCGAAGACCACATCGCCCCGTGGAAGAGCACCTACTCCGGCGCCCGCAACTTCGGCGGCGCGGTGCGCTTTGTGCTGGGCGGCTCCGGCCACATTGCTGGCATCGTCAACCCGCCGGCAGCCAACAAGTATGGCTTCTGGACCCACACCGGAGCCAAGCTGCCCGACACCGCCGACGAGTTCTTCACCAGCGCCGAGCAGCATCCGGGTTCCTGGTGGACCGACTGGCAGGCCTGGCTGGAAGGCCAGGACGCCAGCAAGGTGCCGGCCCGCGACCCTGTCAAGGGCAACCTCAAGGTACTTGAGGACGCACCGGGCTCCTACGTCAAGACCCGTCTCGACGCCAAGAAGGCCGCATGAGCGGACGCCTGACGCCGTAACAAGCGGAAAGGGGGCTACGGCCCCCTTTCTGTTTTGCTCCCTGCCCCTAACCTCACTCTTGCCGTGGCTACCTATCCCCTCGCAGCGCCCCTGCCCCACGGCCTGCCCGTGGTGCTCGACACCAACGTGGTGTTGTCCCTGTGGATGTTCGAAGACCCCAGCCTGATTCCGCTGCGGACCGCCGTCGAGAGCGGCGCGCTGCGCCCGGTCAGCCGCGCGGACTGCCTCGACGAACTGGTCCGGGTGCTCGCCTACCCACAGTTCAAACAGACGCCGGAGCGCCAGGCTGAAATCGCCGCGACCTACCGGGCGCGCTGCATCCTCGTCGAACCCGCCGATCCGCCGGCCTGCGAGCTCCCCAACTGCCTCGACCGGGACGACCAGAAATTTCTCGAGCTCGCCCGCGACAGTGGCGCCCAAGCCCTGCTGTCCCGCGACAAGCTGGTCCTCAAGCTCGGCCGCCGCCCGGTGATCGCCTCCCGCTTTGCGATCCTCCCCCCGGAAAAACTGCAAAGCCTGCTGCCCGGCCCCGGGAACGCGCCACAAGAAATTAACGCGGCATGAGCGCGACTGCCATGTTGGGCGACTAGACTGGGTTTACACCTGCTCATCATGGAGAATCGCCATGGCTCTCGACAGTGGTTTCGACCCCGCCACCCTGCTCACCGCCTACCTCATCCCCCTTGGCTGGAAACTCGCCGGTGCGGTTGCCCTGTGGATCATCGGAGGCTGGCTGATCAATGCCATCAGCACCCTGTCGAGCCGTGGCATGACCCGCCAGAAGGTCGAGCCAACCCTGGTGCGCTACGTGGAAGCCACCCTGCGGGTGATCATGCGCATCGTGCTGGTGATCGTCATCCTGTCGGTGTTCGGCATCGAGACGACCAGCTTCGCGGCCCTGATCGCCGCTGCCGGCGTAGCCATCGGCGTGGCCTGGAGCGGCCTGCTGTCCAACTTCGCGGCCGGCGCCTTCCTGATCATCCTGCGTCCGTTCAAGGTCGGCGACTTCATCAGCGGCGCCGGCATCACCGGCACCGTTAAGGAAATTGGCCTGTTCGCCACCACCATCGACCAGCCCGACGACGTGCGCACCACCGTCGGCAACAACAAGCTGTTTTCCGACAACATCGTGAACTACACCGCCAACCCGTCCCGCCGCGTCGAACTGTTCGCCCAGCTAGCCCACAGCGTCGCGCCGCAACAGGCGATGGAGCTGATCCGCAACCGCGTCGCGCAAATCCCCAATGTGCTGGCGACGCCCGCGCCGGACGTGGAGATCCTCGAGTTCAACGCTGCCGGTACCCGGCTCGTGGTGCGCCCCCATTGCCACAACGACCACTACTGGCAGGTGTACTTCGACACCAACAAGATGCTCGCCGAGATCAGCAGCGCCAACGGCTGGCCGGTGCCAGCGCCGCACCAGGTGCTACGCCAGCAGGTCTGACGCGCAGCCGCAGTCAGTCCGCCAGTTCCCGCCGCAAGGCCGCCAGGTAACGCAGCCCGGCGGCAGCCCGGCTGCCATACCAGGACGTCATCTCCCCGTCGATCAGCCGGGCTGGCCGGCCAGCCAATCCGGCCACTTCAGTTACATGTACATCGCGGAAGCGATAGGGCTCCGACGACAGGAAGACCCGGTCCACCGCCTCCAGCCACTGCGCCCCCCACTCGAAAGCAGGATAACGGACGCCATCGCCGAGCGCCGGCCAGCTGTCCCAGCCGACCAGAGCCAGGCTCGCGGAAATGTAGGTATCCGACGCCACCGTCATCCACGGCTCGCGCCAGATCAGGTACAGGACCTTCTCCCGCGGCAGCTCGCGGCCCGCCGCCTGCGCCACGGCAATCGCCTCAGTCAGCTCGCCGACCAGCCACTCCGCCTTGTCCTTGCAGCCGAACACCCCGCCGAACAGACGGTACAACGGCAGGTTGTCCGCCGGCTGGCACGGGTGGGTGACGATGACATTCGGCACGAAGCGGGCAATCTCATCCACGCAATCCTTGCGGTTCTCGTCGATATTGACGATCACGTGGGTCGGCGCCAGTTCGCGCAGGCGGGCCAGGTTCACGTCCTTCGTCCCGCCAACCTTGGGAATGGTCTTGAGGGTCGCCCGTGGATGGATGCAAAAGCCGGTACGCCCAACCAATTGGTCCGCCAAACCAAGTTCGCACACCAATTCGGTCAGCGACGGCACCAGCGACACGATGCGCGCGGGCCCGTCCCACGGACGGTGGCGCTGCCCGGCCGCGTCCACCAGGAAATCGACATCATTCTCGTTCATCATCCGCGCAGTATCTCAAGACCCGCATCCTTATTGGAAGCCGGCGCAAGTCGCGGTAATCTCGGGCGCTAAGCTGCAGCCGCACCATAAAACGGAGAAAATCATGAAAGTCGGCGTCCCAAGGGAAACCAAGAATCACGAATACCGGGTCGGCCTGACCCCCGCCTCGGTCCGCGAACTCGTCGCCCACGGGCATGAGGTCTTCGTCGAGTCGGGCGCCGGCCATGGCATCGGCGCCAGCGACAACGACTACGAGCGGGCCGGCGCCAAGGTCACCCTGAGTGCCGACGACGTCTTCGGGGAAGCCACACTGATCATCAAGGTCAAGGAGCCGCTGGCTGAAGAGCGCGCCCGCCTCAAACCCCACCACGTGCTGTTCACCTACCTGCACCTGGCACCGGACCCTGGCCAGGCAGAGGACCTGATCGCCAGCGGCGTCACCGCCATCGCCTACGAAACCGTCACGGCCCCCGGCGGTGGCCTGCCGCTGCTCGCCCCGATGTCGGAAGTGGCCGGGCGCATGAGCATCCAGGCCGGTGCCGCAGCCCTCGAAAAATCCCACGGCGGCCGCGGCGTACTGCTCGGTGGGGTGCCGGGCGTCGAGCCGGGCCGCGTGGTCATCCTCGGCGGCGGCACGGTGGGCAACAACGCTGCACATACGGCGGTCGGCATCGGCGCCGACGTGACTATCCTCGACAAGTCCCTGCCAGTGCTGCGCCACCTGGACGAAGTGTATGGCGGCCGCGTCAAGACGCTTTACGCGACCCGCGACGCCATCGAGCGCCAGGTACTGCAGGCCGACCTGGTGATCGGTGCGGTGCTGATCCCCGGTGCCACGGCCCCCAAGCTGGTCACCCGCACGATGCTCGCCGCGATGAAACCCGGCGCAGTGATCGTGGACGTGGCCATCGACCAGGGTGGCTGTTTCGAGACCTCCCGGCCGACCACCCACGCCGACCCCACCTACCTGGTGGATGGCATCGTCCACTACTGCGTGTCGAACATGCCCGGCGCCGTGGCACGCACCGCGACTTACGCGCTCAATGCCGCCACCCTGCCCTTCGTGCTGGCCATCGCCGACAAAGGCTGGAAGGAAGCCTTGAAGGACGACGCCGGCCTGCGCGCCGGCCTCAACGTCTGTGCCGGCAACGTAACCCACCCGCAGGTCGCCGAAGCCCTCGGCAAGAAGTACCTGCCGGCCATCACCCAGCTGGCCTGATCTCCCCTCGCTCCGTCACGGCATTCGGCCACCTGCCGTGTCGGAGCGTTGTTGACACCGGGAGAGAAAAGGCGAATTATCTGCCTATGCAGTTATTGCCTTGGCCGTAAATGTCCGATACCAACAAGCCCCCTCCGCCTTACACCGTCGAGAACTACCAGCAGGAAGAGAGTCTCGGCTTCCTGCTGCACCAGGCCAAGCTCCGCCTCACCCAGACCCTCGATGAGCGCGTCGGCGATCTGGACATCACCACCGCCCAATGGACGGTGCTCAAGCAGATCGCCCTGCGCAACGGCGAAACCGCCAGCACGCTGTGCAAATGCAGCGGCTGCGACACCGGCTCGATGACGCGCATGCTCGACCGCCTGGAAGAAAAAGGCCTGATCCGCCGGGAACGCAGCACCACCGACCGGCGGGTGGTATTGCTGCACGTCACCGACACAGGCAAGGCACTGCTACCGCTGATCGTGCCGCGCGTCGTAGATGTCCTCAATCAGGCGCTGACGGACTTCACCCCCGACGAGATCGCTCAGGCCAAGCAATTGATCGGCCGCATCGTCGCCAACCTGGACAAACGCAGCACCTGAGACGGGAAGCAATCACCGGACATGCGGCGGAGCGCGCCGCTTTTTTTGAAGCAAATACCTGCCTTGGCAGATACCGCACAGACAGTTTCAGCCCAATACAGGGAATCCTTATGAAACGACCGCTCGCCCTCCTGCTCCCGTTGCTCGGCCTGCTGGCCGCCTGCGCCAACCCCGGTGGGCTGGCGCCCCGCACCGAAGCCCTGGCCCCGGAACAACTCGCCAGCACCCGCAGCCTGGCCGACGCCCCGGCTGGCGCCTGGCCGGCCGACAGCTGGTGGACCGCCTACGGCGACCCGCAGCTCGACCGCCTGATGGCTGACGCGCTGCGGGACAGCCCCAGCCTGAGCCTCGCCCAAGCCCGCCTCGACCAGGCCCGCGCCATGGCCGGCCTGGCCGCGGCGGCCAACGGCGTGCAGGTCGGCGCCAACGCCGACGGCACCCAGCAACGTCTGTCCGAGAACTACATCTTCCCGCCCAGCCTCGGCGGGCGTTACACCAGCCTCAACCGGGCCGCGCTGGATTTCAGCTTCGACCTGGATTTCTGGGGCCGTAATCGCGCCGCGCTGGACGCCGCCGTCGGCCAGGCCCGCGCCGCCGAGGCCGAGGCTGCCGGCGCCCGCCTGATCCTGAGCAGCGCGGTAACCCGCACCTACCTGCAGTTCGACCGCCTGCACCAGTTGCACGCCATCGCCGACTCAACGGTGACCCAACGCGAAAAACTGCAGGAGCTGGTCCGCCTGCGCCTGAAGGCTGGCCTCGAAAACCAGGCCGACCTGAGCCAGGCCGATGCCGGCATCTCCGCCGCCCGCGCCGAGCGCAGCGCCCTCGACGTGCAGCTGGCGCTGGTCCGCAACCAGCTGGCCGCCCTTACTGGCCACGGCCCCGACGCCACCCTCGACCTCACTCCGCCAGCCTTGCGCGACGTCGCAGCGACCTTGCCGAGCCAGCTGCCGGCCGACCTCCTCGGCCGCCGGCCCGATGTGAACGCCCAGCGCTGGCGCGTCGAAGCCAGCCGCCGCGAGACCGACGCGGCCCGCGCCGACTTCTACCCGAACGTCAATCTCAACGCCTTCGTCGGCTTGCAGTCCATCGGGCTGTCGAACCTCTTCGAGGGCGGCAGCCGCATGCTCGGCGTCGGCCCGGCGATCCACCTGCCGGTGTTCGACAGCGGCCGCCTGCGCAGCCGCCTGGCCGCACGCAATGCCGAGCAGGACGCGGCCATCGCCCAGTACAACGCCGCCCTCATCGATGCCTTGCGCGACGTGGCCGATCAGCTGGCCAGCTGGCGCGGCGCAGACACCGAAGGGCGCGACCAGCAGGCCGCGCTGGCCCGCTACGAGGACGCCTGGCGACTCACCGAGATCCGCTACAAGGCTGGCCTCACCAGCTACACGGCTGTTCTCGCCGCAGAAACCCCCTTGCTCGCCCAGCGCCGCCTCAGCGCGGAACTGCGCACCCGCCGCCTCGACGCCAGCGCCGGGCTCGCCCGCGCCCTCGGCGGCGGCTACCTGCCCACCGACACGTCCCACTGATCCCGCCAAGAAGGAACCGGACCATGACCACCCCCAACAGCACCACAACCGCCAGCGTACCCAACGGCAAGCGCAGGCGCAGCCTCCTCACCATCGCCGTCGCCTGTGCGCTGGCCGGCGCCGCCTGGGGCGGCTGGTGGATGACCCACGGCCGCTACCTGGAACACACCGACGACGCCTACGTGGCCGGCAACGTCGTGCAGATCACCCCACAGGTAGCCGGTACCGTGGTCGCCATCGAGGCCGACGACACCCAGCTGGTGAAGGCCGGCCAGCCGCTGGTGCGCCTCGACGACGCCGACGCCCGCGTCGCGCTGCAGCAGGCCGAAGCCCAGCTCGGCCAGACGGTGCGGGAAGTACGCGCGCTCTACGCCGGCGGCGGCGCCCTCGAAGCGGCCGTGAAGCAGAAGGAGGCCGACCTCGCCAAGGCCAGGGACGACCTGACCCGCCGCCAACAGGTGGCCGGCACCGGCGCCGTCGCCGCCGAGGAGATCGAGCACGCCCGCGCTGCGCTGCGCGCCGCCGAAACCGCCGTGCAGACGGCCCGCGAACAGCTCGCCACCAACCGCGTGCAGACCAGCGGCACCCGCGTCGACAGCCACCCCAACGTGCTGCGGGCCGCCGCCAAGGTCGAGGAAACCTACCTGGCCTTCGCGCGCAGCGTGGTGCCCGCTCCGGTCGGGGGCCTCATCGCCCGCCGCGCGGTGCAGATCGGCCAGCGCGTGGCGGCCGGCGCACCGCTGATGGCCGTCGTGCCGCTGGAACAGGTGTGGGTGGACGCCAACTTCAAAGAGAGCCAACTCGGCCGCATGCGCATCGGCCAGCCGGTAACCCTGAGCGCCGACGTGTATGGCTCCAAGGTGGAATACCACGGCAAGGTCGCTGGCCTGGCCGCCGGAACCGGCGCCGCCTTCGCACTGCTGCCGGCCCAGAATGCCAGCGGCAACTGGATCAAGGTGGTGCAGCGGGTGCCAGTGCGGATCAACCTCGACCCACAGGAGCTTGCCGCCCACCCGCTGCGCATCGGCCTGTCGATGCAGGTGGAAGTAGACCTCCATGACGGCGGCGAGGCCCCGCTGGGCGCCGCGCCCCCCACTCCGGTAGCCCAGACCGATGTCTTCGCCGAGCTGGGCAAGGCCGCCCACGAACGCATCCGCGCCATCATCTCGGCCAACAACGGCGGACAGGCCGCCGAACTGCAACAGCCCGAGCTCACGCTGCCGAGCATCCCACCGGCGGCTGCCCTGGCCACCCCACGCCGCACGCGGGCCTGAACCATGAGCGCCACCCCCGCTCCGCTGCCGCCCCTCGAACCGGGGGCGCGCCGACTGGCCACCGTGGCCCTGTCGCTGGCGACCTTCATGAACGTGCTGGACACCACCATCGCCAACGTGTCCCTGCCCAACATCGCCGGCGACCTGGGGGTCAGCCCGACCCAGGGCACCTGGGTCATCACCTCATTCGGTGTCGCCAACGCCATCGCCGTGCCGCTGACCGGCTGGCTCAGCCAGCGCGTCGGGCAGGTGCGCCTGTTCGTCGCCTCGGTGGTGCTGTTCGTCATTGCCTCGCTGTTGTGCGGCCTGGCTGGCAGCCTGGAGATGCTGATCGCCGCACGGGTACTGCAGGGTGCCGTCGCCGGGCCGATGATCCCGCTGTCCCAGGCCCTGTTGCTACAGGCCTATCCGCGAGACAAGTCCGGCATGGCGCTGGCGATGTGGTCGATGACAACCCTCGTCGCGCCGGTGATGGGGCCTATCCTCGGCGGCTGGCTGTCGGACAACTTGTCCTGGCCGTGGATCTTCTACATCAACGTGCCGGTCGGCATCGGCGCAGCCTGGATGAGCTGGCAGTTGCTGAAACACCGCGAGACACCGACCCGCCAGTTGCCCATCGACAAAGTCGGCCTGGCGCTATTGGTGATTTGGGTCGGTGCGCTGCAGATCCTGCTCGACAAGGGCAAGGAGCTGGACTGGTTCGAATCCGGCGAAATCATCGCGCTGGCGGTGGTAACCGTGGTCGGCTTCGCGCTGTTCGTCGCCTGGGAGCTGACCGAGGAGCACCCGGTGGTGGACCTGACCCTGTTCGCCCGCCCCAACTTCCTGTTCGGCGTCATCGCCCTGGCCACCGCCTACGGGGTGTTCTTCGGCAATGTAGTGGTGCTGCCCCTGTGGCTGCAGCAATACATGGGCTACACGGCCACCTGGGCCGGAATCGTGACAGCCCCCATTGGCATCCTCGCACTCGTGTTGTCACCGGTAATCGGCAAGATCCTGCCGCGCACCGACCCACGCCGCCTGGCCACCGTGGCCTTCCTGGTGTTCGCGCTGGTGTCCTTCATGCGCTCGGGCCTCTCCACCGACATTGCACCGGGCAGCATCGTGATCCCGCAGCTGATCCAGGGTATCGCGATGGCCTGCTTCTTCATCCCGCTGGTGTCCATCACGCTATCTGGGCTACCGATGGAGCGCGTACCGTCGGCGTCGGGGGTGTCGAACTTCGTGCGGATCACCTGCGGCGCCTTCGGCGCATCGCTGATGACCACCCTGTGGGAACGCCGCGCCGCGCTGCACCACGAGCAACTGGCAGCCCAGGTCAGCGCCTACAACCCGGTTGCCAGCGATACGCTGAGCCAGTTGCAGGCCCAGGGCTTTGATCTGGCGCGCGGCCTCGGCGTGCTGGAGCGCCAGGTCAGCGTGCAGGCCTTCTCGCTGGCCGCTAATGATGTGTTCTGGATGTCGGGCTGCCTGTTCCTGCTGCTGCTCGTCAGCGTGTGGCTGACCCACCCGACCCACGGACGTCCGGCTGCGGGCGGTGGTGACGCTGCTCACTGAAACAGCCTGCGCAGGCTACAGCGGCAAACCCCGCGGCTTGCGTCCGGCCCGAGCGAACAGACGGTCGAACAGCGGATTAGGCAGCAGGCGCAGCAGCTTGGCGACCACGCCCATCCGCCACGGGATGACGGTGTAGCCTACGCCCGCCTCGATGGCCCGCGCAAAACGCCGCGCTGCCTCGTCGGCGGGCAGCAGGAAAGGCATCGGATACGGGTTGATGGCGGTCATCGGCGTATCGATGTAGCCCGGCGCGATGGTCACGACCTTTACGCCGCTGCCGCGCAGTTCCACCCGCAGGCTCTCGAGATAGGCGATTGCCGCCGCCTTCGACGCGCTGTAGGCCCCCGCGCCAGGCAGGCCGCGGATGCCAGCCACCGACGCGATGCCGACCAGGCGCCCGCAACCGCGACCCCGCAAGGGCGTAACGAAAGGCTGGAAAGTGGCGACCATGCCCAGCACGTTGGTGCGCATCACCCGCTCGAAGGCCGACAGGTCGTCGGCCTCCTCGGTTAGCGTGCCCACCGACACGCCAGCGTTGGCAATGACCACGTCGGGCACGCCGAAGCGGGCCATGAAGTCCGTAGCGGCATCCGCGAGCGCGCCCGGCTCCGCCACGTCGACGCGATACACCGCATGCGTGCCGGGCAGGCTGGCGACCAGCTCGGTCAGTGCGTCGAGACGCCGCCCGACCAAGCCCAGGCTGGCCCCGGAAGCGGCGTAATGGCGTGCCAGCGCGGCGCCGATGCCGCTGGAGGCGCCGGTGATGAAGACGCGGAGAGCCACGGAAAAGGGAAAAAGAAAGGGGAAAAAGACTGAGGCCGCGGCGCGATCGCACCGCGGCCCGAACGGAAGGCGCTTACTTGCGGCCCTGTTCGCCGCGGGCGCGGACGATCAGCTGGTCGGCCACCTTCAGGGATGCCTCGTGGGAACCCGCGATGGAGGCAGAGGTGAAATACTTGCCGTCGATCGCGAGGGTCGGCACGCCCTGGATCTTGTAGTCGCGGCCGAGCTTCTCGACACGCTGCAGACCAACCTGCACGCCGAAGGAGCGGTAGGCGTCGAGGAACTTCTTGCTGTCGATCCCCTTCTTGGCCGCCCATTCCTGCGCACCAGCCTCGGTGTGCAGCGGCTGCTTGTCGGTCTGCACCGCCTCGAAGACCTGCCCGTGCAGGCGGGCCAGGTCGCCGGTGGCCGCCAGCGTGAGATGCAGGCGGGCCAGGCCGGTCAGCTGGGGATTGCCCCACGTCACCGGGACGCGATGGAAATACACGTCGGCGGGCAGCTTCTTGACCCATTGCTCAAGCAGCGGATCGAAGGCGCGGCAGTGGGGGCAGCCGTAATGGAAGAACTCGATCACCTCAACCTTGCCCTTGGCCTCGGTCGGCTGCGGCGGCGAAACCAGTTCGAAGCCACCACTGCCCTGGGCCAGGACGGGCCGCCCGAGGAGGCCGATGGCCATCGCGGCGGAAAGCTGTTTGAGGACATCACGACGCTGCATTACGGTTTCTCCTTGAATCGGCAAAGCACTCATTGAGCAGTGCCGGCCGGCTTTGGTTCCTTGGGCTTGATCCGGACGATGGCGGCATTGATGCCGCTGGATGCCAGCTGCTGCTTGGCCTTGTTCATTTCATCGGCGCCGAGGTAGGGACCGGTTCGAACGCGGTGCACGGTGCCCTTGTCAGGCACATCCACCTTCTGCACGCTGGCCTCCACCCCCATCAACGCAAGACGCGCCTTCAGGTTGTCCGCCTCGGACGGATCCTCGAAGGAGCCCGCCTGCAGGTAGAACTTCTCGGGCGTCAGCGGCTTGTCGAGCAGCGCCGCCTCGGCCTTGGCACGCTCGGCGTCGGCCTTGGCCTTGTCCTTGTCACCCTTCGGCTGCTCGGCCGTCTTGGCGCCGGGTTTGTCGGTCTTCTCGGGCTTGGCCGGCCGGATATCCTCGGTGGTTTCCTCAGGCTTGCCCGGCGCCGGAAGCGCGTCGGTGCCCTTCGGCAGCACGTTGTAGAAGTCGAAGCGGGGCTTCTCCACCGGCTTGTCGCCGGCCTTGCCGGGCAGCGCGATGGGCTCGCTGCTCTGCGGCTTGGGCGGCGGCGGCGGAGCCACCGGCTTATCTTCCTGCTTCGGCTTCTGGAACGGCGACGCCGACGTAAAGTACAGTGCAATCCCCGCCGCGACCAAGGCGCCGAGGATCAGGCCGACGAAGATACCGACCAGGGTGCTGCCCCGGCTGCCCGATTTCGGTTTGTTGGTCTGCAGACGGGGTTTGAGGTCACGGCTCATGAACGACGGGTCCGGCGATTACATGGATTCGGGGGCGGAAACACCAAGCAGGCGCAGGCCGTTGCGGATCACCTCGCGCACCGCGGCAGCCAGGGCCAGGCGGGCGAGCTTGAGGCCTTCGTCATCCACCAGCATGCGCTCGGCATTGTAATAACTGTGGAATTCTCCGGCCAGGTCCTTCAGGTAGAAGGCGATCTGGTGCGGGGCGTAGTCGGCGGCGGCGCTGCGGACGACCTCCGGGAAGGCCGTCAGGCGCGCACACAGGGCCAGCTCACGCTCGTTGTCGAGACGGCCCAGGTCGGCCTCGAGCAGGTCGGCCGGCGTACCGCTCCACTGGTTGAGCACCGAGCACAGACGGGCGTGGGCGTACTGGATGTAATACACCGGGTTCTCGTTGCTCTGGCTCTTGGCCAGGTCAAGGTCGAAGTCCAGGTGCTGGTCCGCCTTGCGCAGCACATAGAAGAAGCGGCAGGCGTCGTTGCCAACCTCCTTGCGCAGCTCGCGTAGGGTGACGAACTCGCCGGAACGGGTGGACATCGCCGCCTTCTGGCCGTCACGGTACAGCACCGCGAACTGCACCAGCGCCACGTCGAGCTTCTCGGGCGGCAGGCCGAGGGCCTGCAGGGCGCCCTTCACACGCGGGATGTAGCCGTGGTGGTCGGCACCCCAGATGTCGATGATACGGTCGAAGCCGCGCTCGTACTTGTTGGCGTGGTAGGCGATGTCGGACGCGAAGTAGGTGTACAGGCCGTTCTCGCGCTGCACGACGCGGTCCTTCTCGTCGCCGAAGGCGGTGGAGCGGAACCACTTGGCGCCGTCCTGCTCGTACAGGTGGCCGCCGGCTTCCAGTGCAGTGACGGCCTTTTCTACCAGGCCGGTGTCGAACAAGGAGCGCTCGGAGAACCACTTGTCGAAGGTCACACCGAACTCGGCCAGATCCTCCCGGCCGTCGCCGAGCTGCTCGGTGAGCGCAAAACCATGCACCCAGGCGTAATCGGAGCCGAGCAGGTTCTTGGCGTTGGCGATCAGCGCATCCAGATGGCCTTCCTTGTCAGCCTCGACGGACGGCGCACCGGCCAGCACGTCGGCGGCGGACACCTTGGCGAAGCGGTCGGCGTGGGACTCCTTGATCTGCGCCGCCATGTCCTTCACGTAATCACCCTGATAGGCATTGGGCGGGAAGGCCACGCTGATGCCGAACAGATCGAGGTAACGCAGCCAGGTGGACAGCGCCAGGATGTCCATCTGCCGGCCGGCGTCGTTGATGTAGTACTCCCGGGTGACCTCGAAACCGGCGAAGTCGAGCACGTCGGCCAGGGACGCGCCATAGGCCGCGCCGCGGCCGTGGCCGACGTGCAGCGGGCCGGTCGGGTTGGCGGAGACGAACTCCACCTGCACCTTGACGCCCTTGGCGGCGCCGCGGCCGTAGTCGGCGC
>NZ_JAYSDK010000022.1:0-93355 GCF_041914405.1 Zoogloea sp. | reverse complement strand
CTCTCGACCTCAACCTTGGCAAGGTTGCGCTCTACCAACTGAGCTACTGCCGCGTGACAGACCGCCATTATAGGCAAAATTTCTTGTCTGTCAAATTAAACCGCAATCTTTTTAGCGGCTGCGCTTGCTCAACTCCGGCCACGCGCAGCGCATGTAGTAGCCCATAGACCACAGCGTGAGCACCGCAGCCACGTAGATTAGCAGCGTGCCGAGCCCCATGCTGTCGAAGCCGAGGATGGGCGCCTGGAACAACAGCAATGGAATCGCCGACATCTGTGCCGCCGTCTTCAGCTTGCCGACGAAGGCCACCGCGACGCTGCCGGCCGCCCCGACCTTGGCCATCCACTCGCGCAGCGCCGAGATGGTGATCTCCCGCCCAATGATGACCAGCGCGATCAGTGAATCGACCCGGCCGAGATGCACCAGCACGATCAGCGCCGCCGCCACCATCAGCTTGTCGGCCACCGGATCGAGGAAGGCGCCGAAGGCCGAAGTCTGCCCGAGGCTGCGCGCCAGGTAGCCGTCGAACCAGTCGGTGACCGCCGCAGCGACGAAGGTCAGTGTGGCGACCAGGTTCTTGTCCTCCGGGGACATCACGCTTGCGGGAAGGTAATAGATGCCGACGAAAAACGGGATCAGGGCAATGCGTGCCCAGGTAAGCGAATTGGGAATATTGAAGAGCATGTCGGCGTTCACTGGCTATCGCAGTGAATTGTATATCTGTTCTGCCAGGTGCCGGTTGATACCCTCGACACGGCAGAGGTCTTCCACCGTGGCGTTGCGCACGCCATCCATGCCGCCGAAGGCCGCCAGCAGCTTGCGCCGCCGGGTCGGACCGACGCCGGCGATGTCTTCCAGGCGCGACGTATTGCGGGTCTTGGCCCGCCGGGCGCGGTGGCCGGTGATCGCGAAGCGGTGGGCCTCGTCGCGGATCTCCTGGATCAGGTGCAGCGCCGGCGCATCCGGACGCAGATGCACGGGCTCGCGGCCGTCCGGAAAAACCAGTTCTTCCAGCCCCGGCTTGCGGCTCTCCCCCTTGGCGACGCCGAACATCGTGATGGCCTCCAGCCCCAGTTCGGCCAGCACTTCCTTGGCGACGCCCATCTGGCCCTTGCCGCCGTCGATGAGGATCAGGTCCGGCTGCACGCCCTCCCCGGCCGCCACTTTCTCGTAGCGCCGGGTCAGGGCCTGGCGCATCGCCGCGTAGTCGTCGCCGGGGGTGATGCCGCTGATGTTGTAGCGGCGATACTCGGACTTTTTCATCGCCTTGCCGTCCCACACCACGCAGGACGCCACGGTGGATTCGCCCATCGTGTGGGAGATGTCGAAACACTCGATGCGGTTCGGCGTGTCGGCTAGCCCCAGCGCGTCGCGCAGGGCGTCGAGGCGCTGCTCGCCGCGGGCGGACTCCTGCTCCCGTGCCAGCAAGGCGAGGCCGGCATTGTTCTCGGCCATGCCCATCCAGGCCCGCTCGTTCTCATAGCGCGCCGCCATTACCGCGACCTTGCCCTCGACCACCTCTTCGAGAGCCTCCTTGACGGTAGCCGGCTCAAGATTGACGAGGATCTTGCCGGGCAAGGGCTGATCCAGATAGTGCTGCTCGACAAAGGCCACCAGCGCATCCAACGGCGTGCAGCCCTGGGCGTTGCTGGGGAACAGCGGCCGGTCACCAAGGTGACGGCCACCGCGGATCATCGCCAGGTTGACGCACACCATGCCGCCCCGCTCCACCGCGGCGATCACGTCCACATCCTCGTCCTTGGCACTCTCGACGAACTGCTTGTGCAGCACGGCCTGGAGGTTGCGGATCTGGTCGCGGTACATCGCCGCCTTCTCGAAGGCCAAGGCGTCTGAGGCTTCCAGCATGCGTTTCGACAGGTCGTCGATCACCTCGGTATGGCGGCCGTTGAGGAACAGGCTGGCCGTCTGCACATCGGCCGCGTAGGCCTCCTTGTCGATCAACCCGACGCAGGGCCCGGTGCAGCGCTGGATCTGGTGCAGCAGGCAGGGCCGCGAGCGATTACTGAAGGTGGTGTCCTCGCAGGTGCGCAGGCGGAAGATCTTCTGCATCAGGTGCAGGCTCTCGCGCACCGCCCAGCTGTTGGGAAACGGCCCGAAGTAGCGCACGCCCTTGGTGAAGCCGCCCCGGTGGTAGTAGATCTGCGGGAAATCTCCGCCGGACAGCGCGATGTAGGGATAGGACTTGTCGTCCCGGAACAGGATGTTGTACTTCGGCCCGAGGCTCTTGATGAGGTTGTTCTCGAGGATCAACGCCTCGGCCTCGGAGCGCGTCGCTGTGGTGTCCACCCGCTGCACCTGGCTCACCATGATCGCGATGCGCGGGCTCAGCTGGGTGCGCTGGAAATAGGACGACACCCGCCGCTTGAGGTTCTTGGCCTTGCCAACGTAGAGCACCACTTCGTCGGCGCCGATCATCCGATAGACCCCGGGCTCCTCGGTCAGGGTGCGCAGAAAGGCCTTGGCGTCGAAGCTCATCGCAGGGGTCCGGATCAGGCCAGCGCCAGGATGGCGTCGCGGGCGGCCCGGTAATCGGTCCAGTCGGCCAGTTCGGCCGGCGTCGCCGGAGCGCTGCCGGCCCGCGGGCGCAGCGCGGCGATGCGCGCGGCACTATCGATGTCAACCGCCGGGCGCCAGGCGTCGAGCAGACGCACTGCCAGTTCGGGCCGGTTGCACACCAGCACCATGTCGCAGCCGGCGCCATGGGCGGCTTCGGCGCGGGCGACGATGTCACCGGCCACGCTGGCGCCTTCCATCGTCAGGTCGTCGCTGAAGATCACGCCGCCGAAGCCGACGCGCTGGCGCAGCACGTCCTGCAGCCAGAAAGGCGAAAAGCCGGCCGGACGCGCATCGATGTTGCGGTAGATCACGTGGGCCGGCATCACGCCGCCCAACTCACCGGCCAGTTGCAGGAAGGGCTGCACGTCCTCGGCCCAAACGGCGTCGAAGCTGCGCTCGTCCACCGGGATCGCCACATGGGAATCCGCCTCCACCGCGCCATGCCCCGGGAAATGCTTGCCGACCGCCTTCATGCCCGCTGCGGCCAGACCGCCGACGACGGCACGGGCGAGTTCGGTGGCGATCTCGGGCTGGCGGTGGAAGGCCCGGTCGCCGATCACCGTGCTGACGCCGTAATCCAGGTCGAGGACCGGCGCGTAGCTCAGGTCCACGTCATGGGCGCGCAACTCGGCGGCCAGCACCAGGCCGGCCTTGCGTGCCGCGGCGCGGGCGGCTGCGGGATCGCTATCCCACAGCGCACCAAAGCGGCGCATCGCGGGCAGACGCGTGAAGCCGTCGCGAAAACGCTGCACGCGTCCGCCTTCGTGGTCCACCGAGATCACCAGCCCCGGGCGCACCGTACGGATCGCGGCGGTCAACGCCCGCAGCTGCTCCGGTTCGGCGTAATTACGGGCGAACAGAATCACCCCGCCGACCAGCGGGTGCTGCAGGATCTCCCGCTCCTCGGCGGTGACTTCGTGCCCGACCACGTCGAGCATGATCGGGCCGGGCTGGGCATGGGATGGCTTCATGGTTTCTCGATGACAGCAAAGGCGACGACGTAATCGGTTTCGTCGGAAAGGCTCAGATGGGCGACGAACCCGCGCTCGCGCAGGTAATCCGCCAGTGCGGGGGTGTATTCGAACACCGGCTTGCCAAGCGCGTCGTGGCCGACCCACAGCGCATGCAGCGTTGCCGGCACAGCAACACCAGTACCAAGCGCCTTCCCGAAGGCCTCCTTGGCGGCAAAGCGCTTGGCCAGCAGGCGGGCCGGGGCACGCGACTGCGTAAAGGCCTCCCGCTCGGCTTCGGCCAGGATGCGCGCGGCAAAACGCTCGCCGTGGCGCGACAGGGCCTCCTCCATGCGGGCGACCCGCACAATGTCGGTGCCGACGCCGTGGATCACGGCCGTACGCCGCGCTCCGCGGCTTCCCGCATAAGGCGCTTCATTTCCCGCACTGCCTCACGAAGGCCGGTGAACACCGCGCGGCTGACGATGGAGTGGCCGATGTGCAGTTCGCGGATGCCCGGCAGGCGGGCAATCGGCTGGATGTTGTAGTAGTTGAGGGCATGGCCAGCGTTGAAGCGCATGCCCAGGCCACGGATCGCCTCCCCCGCTGCGGCGATCTTGGCGATCTCGGCCAGTACGGCGGGGCTTTCCGCGTCCCGGCCTGCCGCATGGAAGGCGTGGGCGTAGGGCCCGGTGTGGATCTCGCAGACCCGCGCGCCGATGCGCGCGGCAGCCTCCACCTGGGCGGGCTCGGCATCGATGAAGACGCTGACGATGATGCCCTGGTCGGCCAGGCGCGCGACGGCGTCCTTCAGTCGGGCTTCCTGGGAGACGATGTCGAGACCGCCTTCTGTGGTCACCTCGTGACGCCCCTCCGGTACGAACATCGCCATTTCCGGCTTGATGTCACAGGCGATGCCGACCATCTCGTCGGTGGCGGCCATCTCCAGGTTGAGCTTGATCTGCGTGAGTTCGCGCAGCTTGCGCACGTCGGCATCCTGAATGTGGCGACGGTCTTCACGCAGGTGCACGGTGATGCCATCCGCACCGCCCAGGTGGGCCTCGACGGCCGCCCAGCTGGGATCGGGCTCCCAGGTGCGGCGCGCCTGGCGCAGGGTGGCAACGTGGTCGATATTGACGCCGAGTTCGATCAAGACGGATCTCCGGGAAAGGCCAAAAGTTCGGTGAAGACGCGGCGGGACTGCAACACCTGCCCGCCGAGGTAATACTGGATCAGGCGGCGCATCAGGGATTTGCTCTGGGCGAGGGTTTCCGGATCGCGGAAGTTGCCCTGCATCATGTCGAGCAGCGTGCGCCCGCGGACGGTCACGGCGTCGTCGGCAACCTCGTTACCCACCTGCACCAAGCCGCGTTCAATTATATAAGTGTAGAAAGCATCGGGTCGGACCGGGGTTCCATCGTGCTCCATGTCCAGACTGAGGCCATAGCCGAGCTCCTGTAGCAGGGCCAGCTCGAAGCGGCGCAGCACGACTTCCTGGGATTCGTTGGCGGCCAGCGCCCGCAACGCCTCGCCATAGGCCTTGTGGAGAGCCGGATGGGCGTCCTCCCGCGGCAGCAGGCGCATCAGCAGTTCGTTGGCGTAGTAGGCGCACAGCAGAGCCTGGCCACCCAACAAGGGCTGGCCCCCCTGCCACTCGGCGCGCACCAGGGTCTTCATCTCCCCGCCACCGCTCCAGTCGATCAACAGCGGCTGGAAGGCCATCAGCACCCCACGCAACTGGGACATCGGGCGCCGCGCGCCCTTGGCAACGAGGCCGACACGGCCGTAGTCGCGGCTGAACACCTCGACGACCAGGCTGGTCTCCCGGTACGGATAGCTGTGCAGCACGAAACCCGGCTGCTGGTCGACGCGCGGCCTGGCGCTCACGGGGAAAGCGGCTTATTCGTAGCCGAGGCTCTTCAGAGCCCGTTCGTCGTCGGCCCAGCCGCTCTTCACCTTGACCCACACTTCCAGGAAGACCTTGGAGTCGAAGAGCTTTTCCATTTCGACGCGGGCTTCGGTGGCGATGCGCTTGAGGCGCTCGCCGCCCTTGCCGATCACCATCGCCTTGTGGGGCGCCTTGTCGACGATCACCGCCGCGTGGATGCGGCGCAGGCCGGGCTCGGCTTCGAACTTCTCGATCTCCACCGCGATGCCGTAGGGCAGCTCCTCGCCGAGCTGGCGGAACAGCTTCTCGCGCAGGAATTCGGCGGCCAGGAAACGCTCGCTGCGGTCGGTGATGTCGTCCGCGTCGAAAATCGGCTCGCCTTCCGGCAGATAGGGCGCCGCCGCCTTCAGCAGCTCGTCGGTGTTGCGGCCCTTCTCGGCGCTGACCGGCACGATCTCGGCAAACGGATAAATGGCACTCACCTTCTGCAGGAAAGGCAGCAGGCGCGCCTTGTCCTCCAGCATGTCCACTTTGTTGACGACCAGGATCACCTTGGCGCCTTCCGGCAGCAGCTTGACGACCTGCTCGTCCTCGGGCCCGTAACGGCCGCTCTCGATAACGAACAGCACCAGGTCCACGTCGGACAGCACCTGGGTAACGGTGCGGTTCATGGCCCGGTTGAGGGCATTCTTGTGGCGGGTCTGGAAACCCGGCGTATCGACGAAAATGAACTGTGAGCTGCCCTCGGTCAGCACACCGGTGACCCGGTGGCGGGTCGTCTGCGCCTTGCGCGAGACGATGCTGATCTTCTGGCCGATCAGGCGGTTGAGCAGCGTGGACTTGCCGACGTTGGGACGTCCGACGATGGCCACGAAACCGGTCCGAAACGCGGACTCGGCAGGAGATTGGATATCGGTCATTACTTGGGAAGAAGTTCCAGCGCCCGCTGGGCGGACTGCTGTTCGGCAGCGCGGCGACTCACGCCGATGCCGCGGGTCTTGAGGCCAAGGCCGGCGACTTCGCACTCGACCTCGAATTCCTGTTGATGGGCTTCGCCACGGGTGTCAGCAAGGGAATAGCGCGGCAGCGGCATGCGCTTGCCCTGCAGCCACTCCTGCAGCGCGGTCTTCGGATCCTTCAGCGCACGGGCCGGATCGAGGCCTGCGATCGACGCTTCGTAGAGGCGGTCGATGACGGCTTTAGCGGTCTCGAAACCCGCGTCCAGGAAGACGGCCGCAAAGATCGCCTCGAGCGCGTCGGCGAGGATGGACGGACGACGATGCCCGCCACTCTTCAGCTCACCTTCACCGAGGCGCAGGTAGTCGCCGAGTTTCAACCCATCGGCCAGGCGGTGCAGGGTTTCCTGGCGGACCAGGTTGGCGCGCAGACGCGACATGTCGCCTTCACGCAGTTCGCTGAAACGGCCGAACAGTGCCACTGCGGTGACGCAGTTGAGGACGCTGTCGCCGAGGAACTCCAGACGCTCGTTATGGGGCGAACCGAAGCTGCGGTGGGTCAGCGCCTGCTCCAGCAGTTCTATCCGGGAAAAGCGATGGCCGATGGCCCGCTGCAATGCATCCAGCTTCATGACGGGTTACTTGCTGGCCGAACGGGCGGAAAAATCGACGAGCAGGCTGACGTTGGAAACCAGCGGGACCTTGCGGGAGTACTCCACGGAAATCACGATGTGGCCATTCTCCTTGGTGATGTCGAGGTCAGCGGCAGAAATGCTGGATATCTCGTCGACGATGGCGCGCCTGGAGAAATCGCTGCGCAGCTGGGTCACCGTTGCGGTCATCGGGTCAGCCCCGGCCGCCACTGCGGAGATGGCGCGCTTGATACCGAAGTACTCGCTCACCACCGGCACCATCTTGAAGGCCACCAGCAAACAGGCGCCCAACAGGGCGCCGACAAGAAGCACACCGATCAGGCTCAGGCCCGACTGTCTCTTTCGCGTCATGATCAATGGAAGCTACCGATACGTTTGAGGTCGCTGAAGTTGAACCAGATGAAGAAGGCCTTGCCGACGATGTTCGCCTCCGGCACGAAGCCCCAGCCTCGGCTGTCGAAACTGCCGTCCCGGTTGTCGCCCATCATGAAGTAATGACCGGCAGGTACCGTGCAGGACACGCCGCGGCTAGTATAGGTGCAGTTCTCGCGGAACGGATACTGGGTGATCTGGGAAACAAAAGCCGGCGCCTCGTTCTCGACGATGATGTTGTGCTCCACCTCGCCGAGCTTCTCGATGAAGCGCGGCGAGTAGTACAGACGATCTGCGTGCAGGTAGTCGCCCGCAGGCTGCTGCGGCATCGCCTTGCCGTTGATGGTCAGCTTCTTGTCGAGATACTCCACCTTGTCACCCGGCAGACCGACGACCCGCTTGATGTAGTCCAGCGACGGATCCCCCGGGAAACGGAAGACCATCACGTCACCACGCTTCGGCTCATTGACGGCGATCACCTTCTTGTTGATGACCGGCAGGCGGATGCCGTAGGTCCATTTGTTCACCAGGATGAAATCGCCGACCAGCAAGGTCGGGATCATCGAGCCGGACGGGATCTTGAACGGCTCGACGACGAAGGAGCGCAGGCAGAACACCACCAGGATTACCGGGAAGAAGCTCGCCCCGTACTCCACCCACCAGGGCGACTTGGCCCCGACCGCGCGCCGCTTGCTGGCGACGAAGTGATCGAGGGCCCACAGGACACCACTGGCAACCAACAGAACAAACAGAATCAACGCGAAATTCACGCCTGCACTCCTGAACCGGCTACAGCCGGTTATTTACCTTCATCGACCCGCAGCACGGCCAGGAAGGCCTCCTGCGGGATTTCCACGTTGCCGACCTGCTTCATGCGCTTCTTGCCCTCCTTCTGCTTCTCGAGGAGCTTCTTCTTCCGCGTGATGTCGCCGCCATAGCACTTGGCCAGCACGTTCTTGCGCAGGGCCTTGATGGTTTCCCGGGCCACGATGTTGGAGCCGATGGCGGCCTGAACGGCCACGTCGAACATCTGGCGCGGAATCAGCTCACGCAGCTTGGCGACCAGTTCGCGGCCACGGTACTGGGAATTGGCCCGGTGCACGATGATCGACAGCGCATCAACCTTCTCGCTGGACACCAGCACGTCGAGCTTGACCAGATCAGCCGCGCGGTATTCCTTGAACTCATAGTCGAGCGAGGCGTAGCCACGGGAGACGGACTTCAGCTTGTCGAAGAAGTCCATCACCACTTCGTTCATCGGCATATCGTAGATCAGCTGCACCTGGCGGCCGTGGTACAGCATGTCCACCTGCGCGCCGCGCTTCTGGTTGCACAGCGTGATCACCGGACCGACGTATTCCTGAGGCAGGAAAATGACGGCCTTGATGATCGGCTCGCGCACCTCGTCGACCTTCGACAGGTCCGGCAGCTTCGACGGGTTGGAAATCTGCTCGACGGTGCCGTCCTTCATCAACACTTCGTACACCACGGTCGGTGCCGTGGTGATGAGGTTCATGTCGAACTCGCGCTCCAGACGCTCCTGCACGATCTCCATGTGCAGCAGGCCAAGGAAGCCGCAGCGGAAACCGAAGCCCAGCGCCTGGGACACCTCCGGCTCGAACTGCAGGGACGCGTCATTGAGGCGCAGCTTTTCCAGCGATTCGCGCAGCTGGTCGTATTCGTTGGACTCGACCGGATACAGGCCGGCGAACACCTGCGGCTTGATCTCCTTGAAGCCGGCCAGCGGCTCGGCGGCCTTGCGGCCGGCCAGAGTGATCGTGTCGCCGACCTTGGCCGACTTGAGCTCCTTGATGCCGGCGATAATGAAGCCCACCTGACCGGCAGACAGGCTCTCCCGCGGCAGGGACTTGGGCGTGAATACGCCAACCTGCTCGCACAGGTGCTGGGCGCCGTTGGACATGAACAGGATCTTGTCCTTCGGGCGAAGAGTGCCATCCACCACCCGCACCAGCATCACCACACCCACGTAGTTGTCGAACCACGAGTCGATGATGAGGGCCTTCAGCGGTGCATCGGGATCGCCTTTCGGCGGCGGAATACGGGCGATGACGGCTTCGAGGATGTCCTCGACGCCCATGCCGGTCTTGGCCGAGCACGGGATCGCATCGGTCGCGTCAATGCCGATGACGTCCTCGATCTCCTGCTTCGCACCTTCCGGATTCGCCTGGGGCAGGTCCATCTTGTTAAGGACCGGCACCACCTCGACGCCCTGGTCGAGCGCCGTGTAGCAGTTGGCAACGGTCTGCGCCTCAACGCCCTGAGAGGCATCAACGACCAGCAGGCCGCCTTCGCAGGCTGCCAGGGAGCGGGACACCTCGTAGGAGAAGTCCACGTGTCCCGGGGTGTCGATGAGGTTCAGGTTGTAGATCTGGCCATCGCGGGCGCGGTAGTTGAGCGCCGCGGTCTGGGCCTTGATGGTGATGCCGCGCTCGCGCTCGATGTCCATCGAGTCGAGGACCTGGGCTTCCATCTCCCGCGAGGAGAGGCCACCACAAAGCTGGATGATCCGGTCGGCCAGCGTGGACTTGCCGTGGTCGATATGGGCAATGATCGAAAAGTTTCTGATGTGTTGCATGTCGGCCATGAAAAAGGGTGCCGGTGGGCACCCTGAATAAATTTTGTTTGCCTGGCAAAGACTTGGATTCTAACCGATACGCCGGAAATGAGCACGGACCGCCGCTTCATCGAGGAAGTAATGGCACAGCTCTACATCACCCGCGAGTACCACCGGCACTTTTTCGCTCCAGATTTCCTCCAGTTCCGGAAAGGCGTCCACGTCTATCACCTCGATGACGAAACCCAGTTCCTGCTGCAAGGGCTGCAGCGCATCCAGCAGGTCGTGGCACAAGTGGCACCACTCCCGGCTCAAGACAGTCAGCTTGTATTCAGCGCTCAATCGTTCGTACCGGCACGAAGGTCTGGAATTCACCGCGCAGGACCAGCAGGGTCACGGTCTGCCCGGGCTCCAGGGTCGCGACGACCTTGTTGAAATGATCCACGGAGCGGATGTCGGTACGCCCCCCCTTCACCACCAGCGCCAGGATCGCATCACCGGACTGGATCTCGGAGGCACGCGCCGATGCGCTACGCAGCACGTCAACGATCACCCCGCCGCCACCGAAGCGCGCATCCCGCTTTTGCTCGGCGCTGGGCTCGACGACAAGGATGCCCAGCCGGTTCGGCGAGCTATCCGGCCTGGCAACCTTGGCCACCACCTTGCGTACCTTGTCGTCGGGCAACTCCGCCACCACCACGGACAGATCGCGGGTCGCCCCCTTGCGCCACACCTGCAGAGGAACCCTGCTACCCGGCCGGGTACTGCCGACAGCGCGCGGCAGATCACCGGAAACGCCTATCGTCCGGGTATCGAAGCGCAGGATGATGTCGCCCTGCTCGATCCCCGCCTTCTCTGCCGGACTGCCTTTTTCGACGGAACTCACCAGCGCACCCACCGGCTTGGCGAGCCCGAAGCTGTCCGCCAGCTCGCGGGAGACTTCCTGGATCACCACGCCAACGCGACCGCGCTGAACCCGGCCGTTGCTGCGCAGCTGGCTCTGCACCTCCATCGCCACATCGATGGGGATTGCAAAGGACAAGCCCATGAATCCCCCGGTACGGCTGTAGATCTGGGAATTCATGCCGACGACTTCGCCCTTCATGTTGAACAGCGGCCCCCCCGAATTACCCGGATTGATCGCTACGTCGGTCTGGATAAAGGGAACGAAGTTCTCCTGCGGCAGCGAACGCCCCTTGGCACTGACGATCCCGGCCGTGACCGAATTCTCGAAACCGAAGGGAGATCCAATCGCCACGACCCAGTCCCCGACCCTCAGTCTGGCGGGGTCACCGAGGGTCACCTTGGGCAGGCCGCTGGCCTCGATCTTAAGCAGAGCGACGTCGCTGCGCGGGTCGGCGCCCATTAGGCGGGCCCGGAACTCACGCTTATCGGTAAGCTTGACGATAATTTCGTCGGCACCCTCGACGACATGGGCATTGGTCAACACATAGCCGTCCACGGATACGATGAAGCCAGACCCGAGGGAGCGGTTGTCCGGCTCGATTCTCGGAGCCCCCGGGTGGCGGGGTATGAAACGCCGGAAGAAGTCGAACATCGGATCGTCATCATCGATGTTCGGCACCGGCCCCTTGCCTTGGCGTACCGCCTGGGTGGTGCTGATGTTAACGACCGCCATACCCTGGCGCTCGGCCAGCTCGGCGAAATCCGGCAGTTCCCTGGCCAGCACATGGCCCGACACGCCCCCAGACAACAGGCAGCCTGCCACCAGCAAAGCCCGGCAATACCGAATCACACCCTTCATTGCCCGCACACTCCAGCACCTTCCTCAGCCCCGCGCACCAGACGCATGGGCAACTCCTGCTGCAACCCTCGACTACGCTTGCGCCCCCATATGGCAGCCACCAGCCCGCCCGCCAAAGCCCCCCCGGCGGCCAGCAGATCACGCCCCCCATCCCAGGCCAACGCAGCACCGGCAACGGCACCCGCGATGACACCCAGCACCGGCCAACCATAAGCACACAAGGCGGCCTGCAACGGAACGCGATCATCGATGACGACGCCGACTGACTCTCCGGCGCGCGCCTCGATGTCGTTAATCACCCTTACACTCCGGCTGATCGGAGCAAGGGGACGTGCGAGATTGACGCCGCCACACCCCCCGGGCTCATGACAGCGCCCACACCCTTGGGCCACCGACACATCCACCCATGCATAGCCGGCATCCAGCCGCTGGACGACGCCATTAACCCGCATCAGCGCTTCCGCATCTCCACCCCATCGGCGATACGCACCAGTGCCTGCTGCGGCACTTCACCCAGCACCGTTATGAGGTGATCGGACACCGTACGACGGAAAATATTGAATGCCCCGGAGGAGCTCATGCCGCTCTGGAGGGTGTTCTTGGCCGGCATAGGCTCAATGAACACCGAGATCGCTGCCAGGCCATCCGAAAACACCACATGGTAGGCCTCTCCACGCTCCTTGCGCCCCTGGCGGGCCACCGACACAACCTGACGGAAGCCGGGGATGGAGTTCTTGAAGACCCAGCCAGTATCCTCGACCTTCACATCGCTGCCACGGGCATTGACCACTTTCCAGTCGCTCGAACGCACGAAGCGAGGCTTGACCTTGTCCTTGTCGAAAGGTGCACCGACCTGAACTTCGGTGAAGGCAAACTGTTCGATATTCTCCCCCTTCTCACCGACCAGACGCGCCCGCAGCAACAGTCCAGAGCCCACATCGGCCCAGAATTGGTGACCGAAGCGCATGTCGTCCTTGGGCTCAAGGATGATCTGCTGACTCTCCATGCCGACAATGCGGACCACCTCGCCCTTGCGGATGCGATAGTGCTCGGCGAGGGCACTCGGCGACTGGGGCAAACGTGCCGGGAAGCTGCGACGCGCCGTAGACTGATCGACGATCAGAAGCTTCTGGTCGGGCAGGAAGCACTGCACCTCCTCATTGTTGCGCACCACTTCGCGCGGACTACCGTCGAGGGCTTCCAGCTTCTCGTATTCACCGCTTCCATCCACCAGGTGGGCAATCCGCGACGTCTCGACGTTCTTGCCGCTCTGATAGGTGAAGGTGCCGGTGTAGTTCAGCTTGTGGGCCGCGTTGGAAATTCGTGCAAGCCAGCTGAGCGGATCTGTCGGAACGTCGGCCAAGGCGGCGCCACTCCACGCCCCCAGTGCCACCAGGCAACAGAAAAAATGCTTCATCGCTGGTTGGCCACCTGACTGTCCGAGACGGTACGCACGTACAGGGCCACGCCCGGCATGGCCGCAGACGGAGCCATGGCCTGATGGGCGAACAGGTATTCACGCTCCGAGGTATCGCTGTTCGCCACCAGCTTGGCCGGCGCCCGCGTCTGGTCCAGCGCCACCGCGGCAACCGGAGCCTTGTTGGTTCGGGCGATCTGCAACGCCTCCGGACCGGACCCATTGAGCGCCATCGCGACCCAGCCGACCGCCGCCACTCCCATCACCGATGCGGCGATCGGCATGACGTGGCGGACCCAGCCGCCACCGATCTCTCGCTTGGGTGGCGCCAATACGGTCGGTTCGTCATCCAGGCACAGCATCACATTACGGGTAAAGTCCGACGACAGAACCTGCTCATCCCGCAGCAAATCCCCGATCAGGCAATAGTTCTCCCACTCCCGACGCAGTGCACCGTCCCGTTTCAGGGAATCGAACATCCGCGCCGTCGCGTGCTCGTCGAGCGCGCCGTCGAGCAGGGCAGAAACCTTTTCTTTCATCGTCTTACCACCTTTTGTTCGGAGCCGTATCGAGCAACGGCTTGAGCTTTTCAGAAATTGCTTCCCGCGCGCGGAAGATCCGCGAACGGACCGTGCCGATCGGGCACTCCATGATCGTGGCGATCTCCTCGTAACTCAGACCTTCGATCTCGCGCAGGACTATCGCCGTTCTCAATTCTTCGGGCAAAGCCTCCATCGCCACATTGACGGTATCGCCAATCTGTTTGGTCATCAGGAGGCGTTCCGGCGTATTGATATCTCGAAGCTGATCCCCCTCCTCGAAAGTCTCGGCTTCCTCGGAATCGAAGTCGGTCGTCGTGGGCGCGCGCCGCCCCTGCGACACGAGGAAATTCTTGGCAGTGTTGATCCCGATACGATAAAGCCAGGTGTAAAAAGCGCTGTCCCCCCGAAACGACGGCAAGGCACGATAAGCCTTGATGAACGTCTCCTGGGCGACATCCTCCACTTCGGCTGGATCTCGGATCAATCTCGACAACAGGCGGGCGAGCTTGCGCTGATACTTGGAAACAAGCAGCCCAAAGGCCTGCTTGTCGCCACGCTGCACACGCTCGACCAGCTGCTGGTCAATTTCGCGATCGCTCATGGTCGGGAAACAAATATCTTCGTAGTCGTGACCCGGAGGGTCACCGGCCTGGAAGTATATCCCGAGAGCCGCCAAAACCTGGCCAAAGTACCTCCTAGACCCTGCCGCGTCCGTATAGTTCAGTCGTCCCCAGGGTTGTTTTGCGACGAACTGCACGTGCTATAGTCGGCCCTTCGCAAAACAGCCCCCTGCGGCAATCCCCCCGAAGTGACCGCATTTGACGTGCTCATCCTGGGCAGTGGCCTGGCCGGACAATCCCTGGCCCTGCGCCTGGCAGACAAACTCAAGATCGCCCTCGTTACCAAACGCTCCCTCGAAGACAGCGCCAGCGCCTGGGCCCAGGGCGGCATTGCCGCAGTTCTTGATCCCACCGACGACACCGAAGCCCATGTGTCCGACACCCACACTGCCGGTGCAGGCCTGTGCTCCGACAGCGCTACGCGCTTCGTCGTCGAGAACGGCCCCCGTGCAATCCGCTGGCTGATCGATCATGGCGTCCCCTTCACCGCCGACCCCGACTCGTCAGTCGGCTACCACCTGACCCGCGAAGGCGGCCACAGCCATCGGCGCATCATCCATGCCGCCGACGCGACCGGCGCAGCGGTGCAGGCCACCCTGACCGAACAGGTCCGTCGCCACCCGAACATCACGATCCTCGAACAGCACATCGCCATCGACCTGATTACCGGCACCAAGGTCGGACGCACGAACGAAGGCTGCCTCGGTGCATATGTGCTCGATATTGCGAAGGACGAGATGCGCACCATTGCCGCCCGTCACACGGTGCTCGCCACCGGCGGCACCGGCAAGGTCTATCTGTATACGACCAACCCCGACACCGCCACCGGCGACGGCGTAGCGATGGCCTGGCGCGCGGGCTGCCGCGTCGCCAACATGGAATTCATCCAGTTCCATCCGACCTGTCTCTATCACCCGCAGGCTAAATCCTTCCTGATCTCCGAAGCCGTGCGCGGCGAGGGCGGCGTGCTGCGCCGCCCGGATGGCAGCCGCTTCATGCAGGACCACGACCCGCGCCTGGAACTCGCCCCACGGGACGTCGTCGCGCGCGCCATCGACTTCGAGATGAAGAAGCACGGCCTGGACTGCGTCTTCCTCGACATCAGTCACAAACCGGCCGAGTTCCTGCAGAGCCACTTTCCGAACATTATGGCCCGCTGCCTGGAACTGGGCATCGACATCACCCGCCAACCAATCCCGGTCGTGCCGGCGGCGCATTACTCGTGCGGCGGCATCGTCACAGATCTGCATGCCCGCACCGACGTAAAGGGGCTCTATGCGATCGGCGAGAGTGCCTGCACGGGCCTGCACGGCGCCAATCGTCTGGCCAGCAACTCGCTGCTCGAATGCCTGGTCTTCAGCGAATCCGCCGCCGCCGACATTCTCGCGAATCCACGCCCGCTGCCCGACAACTTGCCCCAGTGGGACGAGAGCCGCGTGACCGACGCCGACGAGACGATCGTGATCTCCCACAACTGGGACGAACTTCGTCGCTTCATGTGGGACTACGTAGGCATCGTACGCACCAACAAGCGCCTCGAGCGCGCCCAGCACCGCATCCGCCTGCTGGCTAGGGAAATTGACGAGTACTACAGCAATTTCCGCGTCTCAAACGACCTGATCGAGTTGCGTAACCTGGTGGTCACCGCCGAGTTGATCGTTCGCAGCGCCCTCAAGCGCAAGGAAAGCCGTGGCCTGCACTTCAGCCGCGACTATCCCGGGACGCTACCGAAGGCCCGCGACACAATTCTTCGTCCACCGCGTAAACGAAGCTTCGTGCGCGCACCGCTACCGAGAGACTAAGGCGATCCCTGCGGGCCCCCCAGACGCATCCGGGCCCGCAGACGCAGCCACACCTGCAGTTCCCTCCAGGCATGTGGCGCGAGCTGGTCGCGCATTAGCAACAACACCCCCGTCTCCGCCTCGCCGTCCATCCGCCAAACCAACCAGACCGCCGGATAACTCACAACACTAGACGGCAGCGGCAAGAGCCTACGCTCAGCCGCCCCACCCGGATCGACGAGCACTTTGCCATCCGCCTGCAAGCCCAGGCGACAGAACTGCTGACGAGAACGGCGCCAGCAATGCCACGCCGAGCCGACCAGCATCAGCAAGCCCGCGGCGCTGAAAGCCCCTGCGCCAAACCCGAGCAGAAACGAAAAAGCCGCCGCAAGATGCAGCGCCACAAGGAGCATGGCGAGCAGCCGCGACGGCCTGAGTTCAATGACAGTCATGGACGCGCGGACTTCCGTGCGCCCATTCGGTCAGATCTTGCGGAACACCAGGGTACCGTTGGTACCCCCGAATCCGAAGTTGTTCTTCATCGCCACGTCGATCTTCATCGGGCGGGCAACGTTCGCGCAATAATCCAGATCGCACTCCGGATCCTGCTCGAAGATGTTGATCGTCGGCGGCGAGACCTGGTGATAGACAGCCAGGGTCGTCAGTACCGACTCGAGACCGCCGGCACCGCCAAGCAAGTGGCCAGTCATCGACTTGGTGGAGTTCACCACCAACCCCTTGGCGACATCGGCACCGAAAGCCAGCTTGATGGCTTCGGTTTCGTTCTTGTCACCCAGCGGCGTGGAAGTGCCGTGCGCGTTGAGGTACTGCACTTCATCCGGGTTCACGCCGGCGTTCTTCAGCGCATTGACCATGCTACGACGGGGACCGTCGGTGTCCGGCGCAGTCATGTGGTAAGCATCGCCGCTCATGCCGAAACCGGCCAACTCGGCGTAGATGCGAGCACCACGCTTGACCGCATGCTCGTACTCTTCGAGAACCAGCACACCAGCGCCCTCGCCCAGCACGAAGCCGTCGCGATCCTTGTCCCAAGGACGGCTCGCCGTAGCGGGGTCGTCATTGCGAGTGGACAAGGCCTTGGCGGAAGCAAAACCACCAACCGCCAGCGGCGTCACGGTGGACTCGGCACCACCACACACCATCACGTCGGCGTCGCCGTATTCGATCATCCGGGCACTGGTGCCGATCGCGTGCAGGCCGGTGGTACAGGCCGTGACGACAGCAATGTTCGGCCCCTTCAGACCAAACATGATCGACAGGTTGCCCGAGATCATGTTGATGATCGTGCCGGGAATGAAGAACGGCGAAATCTTGCGGGGACCGCCGGCGAGGAAGTCGTTGTGCGTATCCTCGATCATCGGCAAACCGCCGATGCCCGAACCGATGTTGACACCGATTCGGTCGGCGTTCTCTTCGGTCACCTCGATGCCCGAATCACGGAAAGCCTGGATGCCCGCGGCAAGGCCGTAGTGGATGAAACCATCCATACGACGCGCTTCCTTCGGCGAAAGATAGGCACCGATGTCGAAGCCCTTCACTTCACCGGCGATTTTTGCCGAGAAGTTCGTGGTATCGAAACGGGTGATCTCACCGATGCCGGAACGGCCATTCAGGATGGCCTCCCAGGCTTCAGACACGGTATTGCCGACCGGCGAAATAACGCCAAGGCCGGTGACGACGACTCTGCGACGGGTCAAGGCAGGCTCCGGAAACTTACTTCTTCAGGTGGGCGGTGACGTAGTCGATCGCTTGCTGAACGCTGGTGATCTTCTCGGCTTCTTCGTCGGGGATCTCGCACTCGAACTCTTCTTCCAGAGCCATCACCAGCTCGACGGTGTCGAGGGAGTCAGCGCCCAGATCGTCCACGAAGGAGGATTCGTTCTTGATTTCGGACTCGTTAACACCGAGTTGTTCGGCAACGATTTTCTTGACGCGCTGTTCGATATTTTCCATGTGTTTACTCCTTCCCTGATTACGGGTGTGAATTCAAAAACCTTCGCATTCTACCAAAAACATGCCCCCCCGCCAGCGCGGCGAGGATCAGGCCATGTACATGCCGCCATTGACGTGCAGGGTCGCTCCCGTCACGTAGGATGCCGCCGGCGAGGCCAGGAAGCCTACCACCGAAGCGATCTCCTCAGGCTTGCCAAGGCGCCCCAGGGCGATCTTGCCCTGCAGTGCTTCGCGCTGCGCCTCCGGCAACTCCTTGGTCATATCGGTGTCGATGAAGCCCGGCGCCACGCAGTTGACCGTGATGTTGCGGCTACCGAGTTCCTGAGCCAGCGCCCGCGTCATACCAGCCACGCCCGCCTTGGCGGCAGCATAGTTGGCCTGCCCCGGGTTGCCGGAACTGCCGACTACCGAAGTGATGTTGATAATCCGGCCCGTGCGCGCCTTCATCATGCCGCGCATGACAAGCTTGGACATGCGGAAGACGGCCTTCAGATTGGTGTCGATCACCGCATCCCACTCGCCGTCCTTCATACGCATGGCCAAGTTGTCGCGGGTAATACCAGCGTTATTGACCAGCACAGCCACTGCACCGAAGTCCTTCTCGATGGCGCCCAACGCCGCTTCACAGGCCTCGGCATTGGTCACGTCAAGCGCGAGGCCGCGACCGGCGATACCAGCCGCTTCGAGACCGGCCTGAATGTCCGCCGCACCAGCTTCGGACGTGGCCGTGCCGATGACGGTAGCGCCCATGCGCCCGAGTTCAAGCGCAATGGCCCGTCCAATACCACGGGACGCGCCAGTCACCAGCGCGACTTGTCCCTGCAAAACCTGAGTCATACCGCCCCCGTCGTCTTCAGAACTTCTTCCAGGCTGGCCGCATCGGCGATCGCGCCGCCCTGCAGGCCACCTTCAATACGCTTGGTCATGCCGGCCAGCACCTTGCCGGGGCCGCACTCGAACACATGCGTCGAACCGCGACGGGCGATTTCGCGCACCGTCTCGATCCAGCGCACCGGGGAATAGGCTTGACGCACCAGTGCATCCTTGATGCGCTCGGGCTGATCCTCGACGGCCACGTCCACGTTGTTGAGCACAGGAATGGAAGGCACTTTCAGCTCGATTTCCGCCAGGCGCACGGCGAGACGCTCAGCCGCCGGCTTCATCAGCGCACAGTGGAAAGGTGCGCTCACCGGCAGCAGCACGGCGCGCTTTGCACCGCGAGCCTTGGCCACGGTAATGGCACGCTCGACAGCAGCCTTGGAACCCGCGATAACGATCTGCCCCGGAGAATTCAGATTAGCGGCGGACACCACCTCACCCTGGGCCGCTTCCGCACAGGCCTCGACGGCAGCATCCTCTTCCAGGCCGAGCAGCGCAGCCATCGCACCTTCACCCTGGGGAACCGCCTCTTGCATGGCCTGGGCGCGCAGACGCACCAGCCGGACCGCCTCGGTCAGCTCTAGGGAACCTGCCGCAACCAACGCAGAATATTCACCAAGGCTGTGGCCGGCGACCAGGGCCGGGACAGCACCACCTCGGGCGATCCATTCGCGATACACCGCCACGCCGGCAGTCAGCATCAGCGGCTGGGTGTTGACGGTCTGCGCCAGCACTTCGGCCGGGCCTTCCAGCACCATCTGCCACAGATCCTCGCCGAGCGCGTCGGACGCCTCAGCAAAAGCCTGGCGAATCACGGCGGACTCACCGTAGGCACTCATCATGCCCACGGACTGGGAGCCCTGCCCCGGAAACACAAACGCAAAATTCATGATCCCTACCCTGTATGGTGACTGGTTCTTGTTGCTTGTTCTTTAAAACTCGAGCAGCACGGCGCCCCACGTGAAGCCGCCGCCCACCCCTTCAAGGAGCAGGCGCTGCCCGCGCTGGATACGGCCGTCACGGACAGCATGGTCCAGCGCCAGCGGAATGGATGCCGCCGACGTGTTGCCATGCTGCGCCACCGTCGCAATAACCCTCTCCATCGGCAAGCCGAGGCGCTTACCCGTCGCCTGCATGATGCGGATGTTGGCCTGATGGGGAATCAGCCAATCGACCGCGTCGAGCGGCATGCCGGCTTGCTCGGTAACTTCACGCGCAACTTCGCTCAGCACCTTGACCGCAAACTTGAAGACCGCCTGACCATCCATGCGCAGGAAAGGATCACCAGTCACGCTGCCGCGATTGACCTGCCCAGGCACGCACAGGATGGGGTTGTGGCTGCCGTCTGCATGTAGCGCAGTAGCCAGGATGCCTGGCTTGTCAGAGGCTTCGAGCACGACCGCGCCTGCGCCATCGCCGAACAGCACGCAGGTGCCGCGATCGTTCCAGTCGAGGATGCGCGAGAAGACCTCGGCCCCAACAACCAGCGCGCGCTTGTTGCTGCCCGAACGGATGAATTTCTCAGCGGTGGCCAGCGCATAGGTGAAGCCCGTACACACAGCCTGCAGGTCGAAAGCCGCCCCGCCGTTGGCAATGCCGAGACGGGCCTGCAGTAGCGCAGCAGTACTCGGAAAAATGTAATCAGGCGTCGAGGTCGCGACGATGATCAGATCGATATCGGCCGGCTGACAGCCCGCCGCCTCGATCGCACGAATACTGGCCTCGTACGCCAGCTGACTGGCTGTAACATCCGGCTCGGCCAGATGGCGTGCGCGGATGCCCGTACGCTCGGCAATCCACTCGTCCGACGTATCGATGCCACTGGCCACCAGATCGTCGTTGGTAACAGGGTTGCCGGGCAGAAAACTCCCGGTGCCAGCCACTCGTGCATAAATCATGCAGCGGACCTTTCACGTTCCATTCGTTCGCTGATACGTTCGATGAGGCGATTGCGGGCAGCCTCGGCTGCCCGCCGAACCGCCTGCTCAAAGGCAAATCCATCGGCAGCGCCGTGACTCTTGACGACCACGCCACGCAAGCCCAGCAAAGCGGCACCGTTGTAGCGCCGGGGATCGAGCTTGCGCTTGAACCCCTTAAGGGCCGACATCGCAAAGATGGCCGCCAGTTTAGTCAACCAGTTACGCGAAAACTGCTCTCGCAGGAAGGTGGCCATCATCTGGGCCAGCCCCTCGGAAGTCTTCAGCGCCACGTTGCCGACGAAACCATCGCAGACGACCACATCCACAGTGCCTTTGTAGATGTCATTGCCTTCCACGTTGCCGTAGAAGTTAAGCCCGCTTTCTCGAAGCAATTCGGCAGCCTGCTTGACGACCTCGTTGCCCTTTATTTCTTCTTCGCCGATGTTCAACAAGCCGACACTTGGCCGCTCGTTGTGCTCGACGGCCGCCACCAGCATCGCCCCCATGATGCCGAACTGCAGCAAATGCTCAGGCGAACAGTCCACATTGGCGCCCAGATCAAGCACATGGGTCTGCCCGCGCAGCGTCGGCAGCGTACTGCAGATCGCAGGACGGTCGATTCCGGGAAGGGTTTTCAGGACAAAACGGGAAATCGCCATCAGTGCGCCGGTATTGCCGGCAGACACCGCCGCCTGGGCTTCCCCGTCCTTGACGAGGTTCACCGCGACGCGCATCGACGAATCCTTCTTATTGCGCATGGCAAGCGCAGGCGACTCATCCATACCAACCACCTCGGTGGCGCGATGGATGCGCAGACGCTCTCCGAACTCGGCCAGGGCCGTCCCGAGATGGGGCTCGATGGCCTCCGGGCGCCCAACCAGGATGACCCGGGTGTCGCGATCTTCCCGCAGAAAATGCAGGGAAGCCGGCACGGTCACCGAGGGGCCGTGATCGCCCCCCATGCAGTCAATAGCCAGGGTGACAGTCATTCGGCGCAAACAGAGAGAAGCATGTATGAAAACGGCGCGAGCGCCCAGAGGCGTCGCGCCGCTCGCGGACCAGGGAAATTACTCGCCCTTGGCCTTGGCAACCTTCTTGCCACGGTAGACGCCGGACGGCGACACATGGTGACGCAGGTGCACTTCGCCGGTGGTCGGCTCGACCGCCAGCGGAGGGGCAACCAGGAAATCGTGGGAACGATGCATACCGCGCTTGGACGGGGACTTTTTGTTCTGTTGAACAGCCATGAAACACTCCTTGAGGAATACTTAAACCTTGCCGCGCAACTGGCGCAGAACGGCGAAGGGCGAAATTTCTTCATTGCCGTCGGCTTTCACCGGCGGTTCGCAATTTTCGTGGCGCGGCACCAAGGGCAAGGCGAGGAGCACCTCATCTTCCACCAAGGCCAGCAGGTCGGTCTGAGGCTCCACCTCAAGGGCGTCAACCTCGTCGTTCTCCAGCTCATCCTCCGGCAATTCCTCACCGGCACGAAGCAGCAGAAGACGATTCCGCACACTGCAGGGCCACACCAAAGCCTCAAGACAGCGCTGACACTGCAACACCAGGTCACCCTGGACCCGCAGGTCGACGTAGAGCTTGCCTTCGTCGTCACACTCACCTTGAAACTCGAACGTAACAGTGCCGACCGGCTCCAGCAGCGAATCGATCAAACGACCAAGACTCTTTACCGGTACCGTTCTTTGCACGCTACGCCCGTCTCTGGCCAGCGCCCGCAGGTCGATCACGAAGCTTTCTTGCGACATAAGCGGGGCATGATATTATTTTCGGCTCCCCGTGTCAAAACCCTGCTCGATCGCGCCTAGCCCGCCTGCGGCAGGCCTTCAGTTACGATGAAACTCGTTCTCGCATCCACCTCGGCCTACCGCCGCGAACTCCTGCAGCGCTTCGACCTGCCCTTCGACGTTGCCCGCCCGGACATCGACGAAACCCCGCTCCCCGGCGAAGCTCCGCAAGCCACAGCCGAACGGCTTGCTGTAGAAAAGGCCCGCGCAGTCGCTGCGGAGTTTCCGGACGCGCTGATAATCGGCAGCGACCAGGTCGCTTATATGGGCGAGGCCCGCTTCGGCAAGCCCGGCTCCATTGAGCGGGCGATTGCCCAGCTCAAGTCGATGAGTGGCCGCACGGTAGTCTTCCACACCGCCCTTGCCCTCCTCAATACGCGCAGCGGTCACGTGCAAGTGGATGCCGTACCGACCGAGGTCCGCTTCCGCCAACTGAGCGACGATGAGATCGTGCGCTATGTAAACAAGGAGCGCCCCCTCGACTGCGCAGGCAGCGCCAAATCGGAAGGGCTCGGTATCGCGCTCCTCGATGCCCTCAGTGGCGACGACCCCAACGCCCTAGTCGGCCTTCCGCTGATCGCACTGGCCCGCATGCTGCGCAACGAAGGCATTGCACTTCCCTGAATCATGAGCAGCGGCATCCTCTACCTGATTCCGGTCAGCCTCGGCCCAGCACCCACCGGGCTGACCACCCCGACCGACGTCGCCACCCGTGCGCGCAGCCTGAGCTATTTCGTCGTCGAAAACGCCAAGACGGCCCGCGCGGAACTGAAGCGCCTCGAGCACCCGCAACCGCTGCGCGATCTCGACATCCGCGAATTGCCGGAAAAACCCTCCGCCACCGACCTGGACGCCCTGCTCGCCCCGCTACTCGCTGGCAGCGATGCCGGCCTGATGTCCGAAGCCGGCTGCCCTGCGGTTGCCGACCCAGGCGCCCTGCTGGTCCGCCGTGCGCACGAACTGGGCATCCGCGTCGCGCCGCTGGTCGGCCCATCCTCCCTGCTGCTGGCTCTGATGGGCTCCGGGCTCAACGGCCAGAGCTTCGCCTTCCACGGCTACCTGCCAGTGGACGAAGAAGCCCGCAACCGACGCATCCGCGAACTGGAGGCCGAATCGGCACGCTTTTCCCGCACTCAGCTGTTCATCGAGACCCCGTATCGCAACGAGCGGATGTTCGAAGCCCTGCGTAGCGTCTGCAAGGCCGATACCCGCCTATGCGTCGCTCGCGACCTGACGCTCGACAGTGAGTGGATCCACACCCGCCCGGTCGCCGAATGGAAGAAGGTTTCCGCGCCAGAACTAGCCAAGCGGCCGACCGTTTTCCTGATCCTGGCCACCTGACGGCGGTCAGCGCACCGTCGTTTTGCCCAGCGTATTCATCAGGCTTTCGGCCATATCAGTGCCGAAGCGCTCCGCAAAACGCTCGGCCAGCCCGGGCTTCTGCGTGAAGTCGCGAACGTTCTCTGCCTTGACCACATCCCGCGCCACCGACTCGACGGTGCCAAAGCCATCAGCCAGACCAAGCTGAACACTCTTGGCGCCGGTCCACATCAGACCGGTAAACATTTCCGGGGTCTCCTTCAGGCGCGTACCGCGCCCTTTTCGCACCGCAGCAATGAACTGGCTGTGAATGTCACCCAGCATGGCCTTAGCGTGCTCCAACTGTTTAGGGTTCTGCGGTGAATACGGATCCAAGAACCCCTTATTCTCACCAGCCGTCAGCAGACGACGCTCGACGCCCAGTTTGTCCATCAGCCCGGCAAAGCCGAAGCCATCCATCAGCACGCCGATCGAGCCGACGATGCTTGCCTTATCCACAAAAATCCGGTCCGCCGCCACCGCCACGTAATAGCCGCCCGACGCGCAGACATCCTCAACCACCGCGTACACGGGCACCTGCGGATGCAGCGCACGCAGCCGCGCGATCTCGTCATTGATGATGCCCGCCTGCACCGGACTGCCACCTGGACTATTGATACGCAGCACCACCCCCTGCGTACCACCATCGTCAAAGGCCGACTGCAGCGCCGCCACCACCCGCTCGGCGCTCGCCTCACCCTTCGGCGCAATCACGCCGTCGACGCTCACCAGCGCAGTGAAGCGCCCGCCATCGAGCGGCTCCGCGGCACCGAAGTCGCCCAGGATCCACATCGCGAGCCCCACGTAGAACAGGGCGACCAGCTTGAAGAACACCCCCCAGCGCCGCCGCCGCTTCTGCTCCGCCAGCCCCTCCAGCGCCAGCTTTTCCAGCACCCGGCGCTCCCAATGCTCAGACCTGTTCTCGTCCATCGCTATTCGTCACAAGAAATACCATTCCGTCGCGCTCTTCGACGGACAGCGCCAACAAGCGCTTGCCCCGACACGGCCCCGCCACGCAGCGGCCGCTTTCCGGTTCATAGAGGGCGCCGTGAGTCGCGCAGATCAGGTAAAGACGCTCATCGTCGAAAAAACGTCCGGGCATCCAGTCCAGCTCGATCGGCACATGGGCGCAGCGATTCAAGTAAGCATGCACATGCCCACGGAAACGCACGACGAAGGCCGGCTCTTCTCCCGTGACACGGGTCACGCTGAAGCGCACCCCGTCCTCACCCTCTCGGACCGCGTCCGACGGGCAGATCAAGCGTTGCGTTCCAGCCATTCCCGCAACTCCGCCGGCGTGTGCACGCAGGCCAGCGGCACCTCGGCCTGCAGCTGCTCCACCGGGTGCGCACCGAAACTCACCGCCAGCCCTGCCACCCCGGCATTCTTCGCCATCTGCAGATCGTGGGTGGTATCGCCGATCATCAGGCAGGACGCCTGCGCCACGCCCAGTTCATCCATCAGCTCATCAAGCATGGCCGGATGCGGCTTGGAGAAACACTCATCGGCACAGCGGGTCGCATGGAAATATTCACCCAGCCCAGAAAACGACAGCGCCCGCTCCAGCCCCTTGCGGCTCTTGCCGGTCGCCACCGCCAGCAAGTGGCCGCGCTCACGCAGGCCCGCAATCAGCTCGACCGTGCCATCGAACAGCGTCAGCTGATCGTCACCGGACAAGTAGTGATAGCGGTAACGCTCGACCATGCGCGGATAATCCGACTCCGCCAGCTCGGGCACGGCGTAATGCAGCGCATCGTTAAGGCCAAGGCCGATCACGTGACGGGCACGGGCATCCGACGGCACCGGCAGGCCAAGATCGGCCGCCGACGCCTGGATCGCACGCACGATGGCCGCCGCCGAATCCATCAGCGTGCCATCCCAATCAAAGACGATCAGCTCGAAACGCTTAGCCATATTCTCTCTCCTCCGTTTGCTCGACCTGCACCACATGGCGCTCCAGCTCCGGCGGCAGCGACGCCTCCAACTCGATCAACTGGTCAGTCAGCGGGTGATGAAAGGCGAGTTTCGCCGCGTGCAGGAACATCCGCTTGAAGCCCTGCTTTTCGAGTTGCTTGTTGAGGGAAAAATCCCCGTATTTGTCGTCACCGCACAAAGGGAAGCCCAAGTGGCTCAGGTGTACGCGGATCTGGTGCGTGCGGCCGGTCTTCAGCTCGACCTCGACCAGGCTGTAGTTCTGCCAGCGTTTCAGCAGCCTGACGATGCTGTGTGCCGGCTTCCCCTCGGGGTTCACGCTGACGCGGCGCTCACCGCCTTCGGTCAGGTATTTGTGCAGGGCCAGCTTTACATGCTGCATCGGATTCAGCCAGCGCCCGGCCACCAGGGTCAGATAGCGCTTGCGCACCTTGCCTTCGCGCATCATGTCGTGCAGCACGGTCAGCGCGCTGCGCTTCTTGGCGACAATCAACAGCCCCGAGGTTTCCCGGTCGAGGCGATGCACCAGTTCGAGGAACTTCGCCTCCGGTCGCTGGCGGCGCAACTGCTCGATAACGCCAAAACTGACGCCACTCCCCCCATGCACGGCCAGCCCGGCCGGCTTGTCGAGCACCAGCAGCGCATCATCCTCAAAAACGATGTCGAAGGGTTTGCCGACCGGTATCGCGGGCTCCGCCGCCTTCTCAGCCAAGCGGATTGGCGGAATACGCACTTCGTCGCCGAGTTGCAGGCGATAGGTCTGATCGACTCGCTTGCTGTTAACGCGCACCTCACCGCTACGCAGGATGCGATACACGTGACTCTTCGGCACGCCCTTGCAGACGCGCACCAGGAAATTGTCGATGCGCTGCCCAGCGCTCGCGTCATCGACGCTGACCCGCATCACGGAGGGGGCTTTACTCAAGGCCATCTTTTTGAAATATACTGGCGAGCGGTTTTCGGTTCTGATGCGGCGCACTTGCCCAAGCGTGTTGTGAAGACTTCAACACCGGCCCGTGCCACGCCGGAGCGACTCGACCTTGGTCAGCCAGGGTCACACCCGCTCCCGAAACACCGCAGGAAGGTCCATCGCCAGACAAAAAGAGGGCGATGGTACTGTATTCGACAATAAACTTGTACTTATTGCGCGTTAGCGCACACGCAGTTTGACGGCCCTGAATTCAGGGACGGTGAAGCAGTCCTGGAGAGCAGGCCCGAGGTCGCAAAGGGAAATGCCGTCGTACCCGAGAGTACGACACGGCAGAGGAGTTGCGAGACCAGTCGTGCCCACAGGCCAATCACGGTCCCCAGCGGAAAATCGCGGTTCAGGGTGCATAGACGAACCCCGCCGCCCACTTTAGTTTGATATTCCCCTCGATGAAGGATAGTCGCGACAACGCCAAACTAAGTCACCGCTGTTAAGCGGTGGCGCGGTTCGTCCTGCCCGTGTGCTGCGCGGGAGAAGAAGACGAATGAAGCGCATGCTCTTCAATGCAACGCAGGCCGAGGAACTCCGCGTTGCCATTGTCGACGGTCAGAAACTGATCGATCTCGACATTGAGTCGGCCGCCAAGGAACAACGTAAAAGCAACATCTACAAAGCCGTCATTACGCGCATCGAGCCCAGCCTCGAAGCCGCGTTCGTCGACTATGGCGCCGAGCGCCACGGCTTCCTGCCGTTCAAGGAAATCTCCCGCTCTTACTTCCAGCCTGGCGTCGAAGCCAGCCGTGCGTCCATAAAGGAAGCACTGAAGGAAGGCCAGGAGCTGATCGTCCAGGTCGAGAAGGACGAGCGTGGCAACAAGGGGGCCGCACTCACTACCTTCGTCTCCCTGGCCGGCCGCTACCTGGTGCTGATGCCCAACAACCCCCGTGGTGGCGGTGTATCCCGTCGCGTCGAGGGTGACGAGCGCGCCGAACTGCGCGACGTCATGGACCAGCTCGAAGTCCCGGGCGGCATGAGCCTGATCGCCCGCACCGCAGCCATCGGCCGTAACGCCGAAGAGCTGCAGTGGGACTTGAACTACCTGCTGCAACTGTGGCGCGCCATCGACGGCGCCGCCGAGTCCCAGGCTGGTGCTTTCCTGATCTACCAGGAAGGCAGCCTGGTGATCCGTGCGATCCGCGACTACTTCCAGCCAGACATCGGCGAAATCCTGATCGACACCGACGACGTGTACGAGCAGGCGCGCCAGTTCATGGCCCACGTGATGCCGCAGAACGTGAACCGCGTGAAGCGCTATCACGACGACGTGCCGTTGTTCTCCCGCTTCCAGATCGAACACCAGATCGAATCCGCCTACTCGCGCCAGGTCAGCCTGCCGTCCGGCGGAGCCATCGTGATCGACCACACCGAGGCGCTGGTGTCCGTGGACGTGAACTCTGGTCGCGCCACCCGCGGTGCGGACATCGAGGAAACCGCCTTCAAGACCAACTGCGAAGCCGCCGACGAAGTGGCCCGCCAGTTGCGCCTGCGCGACCTTGGCGGCCTGATCGTCATTGACTTCATCGACATGGAGTCGCAGAAGAACCAGCGCGAAGTCGAGAATCGCCTGCGCGACGCCCTGCGCTACGACCGTGCCCGCGTGCAGACCGGCAAGATCAGCCGTTTCGGCCTGCTCGAGCTGTCCCGCCAACGCCTGCGCCCGGCCCTCGCCGAGACCAGCTACATCCCCTGCCCGCGCTGTAACGGCACCGGCCACACCCGCAGCACCGAATCGTCGGCCCTGCACATCCTGCGCATCCTCGAAGAGGAAGCCATGAAGGACAACACCGGCGCCCTGCACTGCCAGGTTCCGGTGGATGTAGCGACCTTCCTGCTCAACGAGAAGCGCGACGACATCGCCAAGATCGAGCTGCGCCACAAGGTCAACCTGGTACTGATCCCCAATCGCCACCTGGAAACCCCGCAGCACGAGATCGTCCGCCTGCGCCACGACCAGCTCAACAGCGAAGACACCAGCCTGCCGAGCTATCGCATGGCCACCAAGCCGGCCGGCGAAACCTACACGCCGCCGTCGGCCAACCCCGAGCGCCCGGTGCGCCAGGAAGCTGCCGTCAAGGGCATCACCCCCGACCAGCCCGCACCGGTCGTCGAAGCCAAGGCCGCTCCGGTCGCCGCTGTGCCGGAAAGCCAGCCCGGCCTGCTGGCCCGTATCTTCGCTTTCTTCCGTGGTGAGAAGCAGCCCGAACCGGCACCGGTCGTCGCACACCCCGAAACGCCGCGCCGCGAGTCCCGTCCGCGCAATGAGCGCAACCGCCGTGACGGTCGCGACAACCGCGGCCGCCGGGATGGCCAGCGTGAAGAGCGTGGCGAACGGAGCGAGCGCCAGGAGCGCAACGACAACCGTGAGGCCCGGGAAGCGCGCGAGCCCCGCGAGCCCCGTGAAAGCGGACGCAACGCTGCCAGCGAGGCGCAGACCGAGCAACGCGAGAAGCGCCCGCGCGGTGAGCGCCAGGAGCGTGGCGAACGCCAGGAACGCGGTGAGCGCGAAGGCCGCGGTGAGCGCACTGAGCGCGGCGAACGTCGCGGCCGTAACAACCAGGCACCCAAGGCCGCGGAGGCTGAAGGCATCGTCGCCAGCGCCGAGCAGGTAACGGCCGACGCCGTGGCTGCGGTAGCCGCTCCGGTGGAAGCCGGTCCGGCTCAAGCCGAAGGCGAAGGCAACGAACGCAGCCGCCGCAGCCGCCGTGGCCGCCGTGGTGGCCGCCGCAACGAGGAGGCCAACAGCGTCGAAGCCGCCGCCCAGGGTGAACTGGCGATTGGTGAAGAGGGGCAGTCCGCTACCGAGGCGGCGGCTCCTGAAGCCGTCGCCACCAAGCCCCAGCCCGCCGTCAGCGATGCCCAGGCCGTCGAGACCACCTCGGTCGCCGAAGCCGCTCCGGTTGCGGTCGCCGCTCCGGAAGCTGAAGCCGCGCCAGTAGAGACTGCGCCTGTGGTCGAAACTGCAGCGGCAGCGCCGGCCCAGCCCATCGTCGAAGCAACGCCTGTTGCCTTGCCGGTCGCTGAAAGCCTTACCCAGCCGCAGACCAAGCCCGATCTGATCGAACAGGCCGTCGCGGCTATCGGTCAGTCGGCTGCAGAACTCGCCCCGAGCGAGCCTGCCTCCGCCCCGATCGACACCGTGGCAGCAGAAGCTGCGCCGAGCGCCGTCGTGGAAGTCGAAACCGCAGCGGCACCGATCGTAACGGCGGCCGAAGCCCAGCCCGAAACGGGCGTGGAGCTGGCCATCCCGAGCGTTGTGGCGGAACTGGAGCCGGCTCCTGTGCAAGCGGAAGCGGCTCCCGTCGAGACCGCTCAGGAAACCCGCCCAGCAACACCGATCGTGGCCGCCGCACCGGAAGCGATCGACTTGTCCGGCAGCGGCCTGGTGCTGGTGGAAACCCGCGCGGATGCCGTCAAGGCTTTCCAGACCGAGGTAGCGGTTGAAGAAGCGCCCCAGCCGGTACGCCGTCGCCGCAACCGCGTCACCACTCCGGTTGTTGACGAGCCGCTGATCCAGGTGGAAACCGGCACAAAGTAAGCCCGCATCCGCAGCAGCAAAAAAAGGCCAGCCCGATAAAGGCTGGCCTTTTTTACATCATTCAACGGAAGACAGGCCCCCCGATGGTCTCTTGCCGGCGCTTCTCAGCTCACCGACTGGCGGCGACGATTGACCTCCGGAAGAATCTCGTCGATAAGCCCCTGCACCGCGTCCTCGCACATATCGAGAACGGCGTCGAAACCCGTCGCCCCACCATAGTAGGGATCTGGAACATCGTCCCGCCGCACCATGCGGGCGTAGCTCATAAACATGCGCACCTTGTGGCGCTTGCCTTCCGGCGCCTTGTCGCGCAGGTACTGGAAATGATCCCGGTCCATCGCCAGCAACAAGTCAAACTCTTCGAAATCCTTGGGTTCAACCTTACGCGCCCGAAGCCGGGAAAGATCATAACCACGCCGCAAGGCAGCCGACTGGGAACGGGGGTCGGGCGCCTCACCCACGTGATACCCCTGGATTCCCGCTGAATCCACACCCACCAACTCACCCAGCCCGGCCATCACCAGCCAGCGACGCGCGACCCCCTCAGCCGTAGGCGACCGACAAATGTTGCCGGTGCAAACAAATAATATTTTCATTCTGTAATCCCCTCCTACCGGCCATTTAAGCAGGCGGCGGGCAGAACGTACAAGAGCGAGCACCACGTTGATCAGTCTCTCTCAGCCTGAGATGTTGGGTTCATGCCGCGGAGTCATGCCCCTCGGCACCGAAAGCCTGCTGGCGCAGGCGAAACAGACGATCCCGGACCGAAGCGGCTTTTTCGAATTCCAGGTTGCGGGCGTGCTCCTGCATTTCCTTTTCGAGCTGCCGGATCGTCTTGGCCAGCGCCTTCTCGTCCAGGAGTTGATAGTCCACACGCCCCTCTGCTAGCGCTGGGGTCTTCTTGTTCTCTGCATCTGCATCATAAACACCGTCAATGATGTCCTTTATGCGCTTTGTCACGGACTTGGGCGTAATGCCGTTAGCCTCGTTGAAGGCAAGCTGCTTGGCACGCCGTCGCTCTGTTTCATCGATCGCAGCCCGCATCGAATCGGTTATCCGGTCGGCGTACAGAATCGCCGTACCGTGCAGGTGGCGTGCCGCACGACCGATTGTCTGGATCAGCGAGCGCTCGGAACGCAGAAAGCCCTCCTTGTCCGCGTCAAGGATCGCCACCAGCGATACCTCGGGAATATCCAGACCTTCCCGCAGCAGGTTGATCCCCACCAGCACGTCAAATTCGCCGAGGCGCAGGTCGCGGATGATCTCGACCCGCTCGACGGTATCGATATCAGAGTGCAGATAGCGCACCCGGATACCGTTCTCGGCCAGATACTCGGTCAGATCCTCGGCCAGGCGCTTGGTCAGCACGGTCACCAGCACCCGCTCCTGCACGGCGAGGCGCAGCTTGATCTCACCGAGCAGGTCGTCCACCTGAGTGGTGGCAGGCTTGACCACGATGGTCGGGTCAACCAGCCCGGTCGGGCGCACCACCTGCTCCACCACCTGCCCTTGATGCTCCTTCTCGTAGGCTGCCGGCGTAGCAGACACGAAAACGGTCTGCGGCAGCAGGCGCTCAAACTCCTCGAACTTCAGCGGCCGGTTGTCGAGTGCCGACGGCAACCGGAAACCGTACTCGACGAGGTTCTCCTTGCGTGAGCGGTCGCCCTTGTACATCGCTCCAACCTGGCCGATCGACACATGGGACTCATCGATGAACATCAGGCCGTCCTTCGGCAGGTAATCGATCAGGGTCGGCGGCGCATCACCGGCCTTGCGCCCGGACATGTGGCGGGAATAGTTCTCGATGCCCTTGCAGAAGCCCAGTTCGTTGAGCATCTCCAGGTCGAAGCGGGTGCGCTGCTCGATGCGCTGTGCCTCGACCAGCTTGCCTCCCTTGTAGAACACCTCCATGCGCTCGCGCAGCTCTTCCTTGATCGCCTCAATCGCCTTCAGCACCGTGGCCCGCGGCGTGACGTAATGGCTGGACGGATAAACGGTGAAACGGCTGAGCTTCTGCTTGAGGTGGCCGGTGAGTGGATCGAACAGGGTCAGATGCTCGATCTCGTCGTCGAACATCTCCACCCGTAGCGCGTACTCGGCGTTTTCCGCAGGGTAGATATCGATCACGTCGCCGCGCACCCGGAAGGTGCCGCGCTTGAAGTCCACGTCCGCCCGGGAGTACTGCATGGCAACCAGGCGCTGGACGAGATCCCGGTGGGCCACCTGCTCACCCTCGCGCAAATGCAGCACCATGCTGTGGTAGTCACTGGGGTCACCGATGCCGTAGATGCACGACACCGACGCCACGATCACCACGTCGCGGCGTTCCATCAAGCTCTTGGTGGCCGACAGGCGCATCTGCTCGATGTGCTCGTTGATCGCCGAGTCCTTCTCGATGAACAGGTCGCGGGACGGCACGTAGGCTTCCGGCTGGTAGTAGTCGTAATAGCTGACGAAGTACTCCACCGCGTTCTCTGGAAAGAACTCGCGGAACTCCGAGTAGAGCTGCGCCGCCAGTGTCTTGTTGTGAGCCAGCACTAGCGCCGGCCGGCCGCAACGGGCAATAACATTGGCCATCGTGTAAGTTTTACCGGAGCCCGTCACGCCCAGCAGGGTCTGGAACATCAGACCGTCTTCGATCCCCTCGACAAGCTGGCGGATCGCCTCCGGCTGGTCTCCGCCGGGAGGAAAAGGTTGGTGGAGTCGGAACGGGCTGCCTTCGAAAACCACCACACGCCCGCTATCGGATTGATCGGCCATGATAAAATTTCTGTCTTAAGTCCATCGGCGGCGCCCGCGTGTTCCACGGGCAACTCCGTATTATCGCCCAGCGGACGGCACAAAGTGCCCCGCTCCCTTCGCCCCTTTTGGAGACCCCATGAGCTCTTCGATCTTTGCTGCGGTGGAAATGGCCCCCCGCGATCCGATTCTTGGCCTGAACGAAGCCTTCAACGCGGATACCCGCAGCACCAAGGTCAACCTCGGCGTTGGCGTCTATTTCGACGACAACGGCAAGATTCCCCTGCTGGCCGCCGTCAAGACCGCCGAAAAGGCCCGCCTCGAAGCGGCCCCTCCGCGCGGCTACCAGCCCATCGAAGGCCCCGTCGCCTACAACAGCGCGGTGCAGAACCTGCTGTTCGGTGCCGACAGCGCCCTCATCCGTGACGGCCGCGTCGTCACCGCCCAGGCCCTCGGCGGTACCGGCGCCCTGCGCATCGGCGCCGACCTGATCCAGCGCGTCGTTTCCGGCGCCACCGTTTACATCTCCGATCCCTCCTGGGAAAACCACCGCGCCCTGTTCGAGGCTGCCGGCTTCCCGGTCGAAACCTACCCGTACTACAACCCGGAAACCCGCGGCGCCAATGCCGAGGCGATGATCGCCAAGCTCAACACGCTGCCGGCTGGCTCCGTCATCGTGCTGCATGCCTGCTGCCACAACCCCACCGGCGCCGACCTCACCGAAGCCCAGTGGGCCGAAGTGGTCAAGGCCTGTGCGGCCCGCGGCCTCATCCCCTTCCTCGACATGGCCTACCAGGGCTTCGCCGACGGCATCGAGCCGGACGCCGTCGCGGTGAACCTGTTCGCCGCCTCCGGCCTGTCCTTCTTCGTGTCCAGCTCCTTCTCCAAGAGCTTCTCGCTGTATGGCGAGCGCGTCGGCGCCCTGTCCATCGTCACCCAGAACAAGGACGAGTCCGCCCGCGTGCTGTCCCAGCTCAAGCGCGTGATCCGCACCAACTACTCCAACCCGCCGATCCACGGCGGCGCGGTCGTGGCGGCCGTGCTGTCCACCCCCGAGCTGCGTGCCCAGTGGGAAGCCGAACTGGCCGGCATGCGTGACCGCATCCGCGCCATGCGCACCGGCCTCGTCGACAAGCTGGCTGCCCGTAACATCGACCAGGACTTCTCCTTCGTCATCAAGCAGCGCGGCATGTTCTCCTACACGGGTCTCACCACCGCGCAGGTCGAACGCATGAAGACCGAGTTCGGCATCTACGCCGTCGGCACCGGCCGCATCTGCCTGGCCGCGCTGAACAGCAAGAACCTCGACTACGTCGCCGACGCCATCGCCGCCGTCATCAAGGCCTAAACTTCCGCTGCACCGCCCCCGGCCAAGCCGGGGGTAAAAATCTGCGCAGGTCGGCTTGACGTTTCGAAAACGTCTACCTATACTGCGCGCCTCTGTTCCTCGATAGCTCAGTCGGTAGAGCGCCGGACTGTTAATCCGTAGGTCCCTGGTTCGAGCCCAGGTCGAGGAGCCAAGACAAGCAAGCAGAAAAGCCAATCCGCGAGGGTTGGCTTTTTTGTTGTCTGGTCGATTGCTGGTCCTGGGCAGGCGCTGCCGGACACAGGATCACCCATCAAGGCGTGACCACTCCGCTGTCTCCGCGCCCGATGCGACGCGATGGCGATCTCGGCCGCTCTTCACGCCGTGAGGCCGGTTCTGCTGCAATAACGGTGCAGCCGGCTGCCCCCTCTATCCGACTGCACATGCCCCGCCCGCCGCCAAGCTCTTGCCGTGGCCCAACGCCGGGAAACACAGCCTCTGCAACAAACTCGCCCACCACAAGACCGGTTCAGACCGGACGTTGCTCTCGAGCATCCTGCGCAACGTGATGACATGCGCCTGCGCAGACCAGAGGCACAGTCCCCGGAACTTACCGGTCGGGGTGCTCGAAGGCAAGGCAGAAACAAAGGCTCCTCTGGAAAAGATTCAACAGGCCCAGGGCGACGCCTACTGAGGAGCACGACATTGCCAAACTGGCCCGCATCAAGGCAATGACCCGGCCCGGGTTGTGTACCTCCTGGTCCACCTGGCCCCGCTTACTCCCCCGCCGCCCGACTGCCCGCGTGGGGCGCAAACAGCGCCCTGACATCGACCCGCGCCTTGAGCCGGGCAGCGAGCATGTAAAGCCCGCCGAGCTTGCGGTGCAAAAACAGGGTATCGACCGGCGGGATGTGCCAGAAATCCCGGTCCAGTCCGAGCTTCACGCCCGCATCGCGCATGCGCAGCGACAGATCGGAACGGCCGAAATCAAAGGGGCCGACTTGGCGCAAGGGTTCGCAGGCCAGCGTGATCATCTCGAGCACGGCGTGGCGATGTCGCGCCTCAAGCGCCTCTGACACATAGCCGATGTCGGCTGCTGCGGCTTCAAGGCCGGCCGGCTCGCTCCGCATCGCCGACGTGAGCAGGCGCCGGTAGGTTTCGGAGAGGCCTTCGTCAAAGGGGCGGGTAGCGCCAAAGTCGAGCAGGATCAAGCGGCCTGTCGCCACCTCGTAAAGATAGTTGGCGAAGTTGGGATCGGTCTGAACGAGGCGGAATTCGAAGATCTCGCGAAACAGCAGCTCGAACAACAGGCCGACCAGCCGGTCCCGCTCGGGCTGCGGCGCATCCTGCAGCGACTCGATCGCCACGCCATCCACGCGGGACATGGCGAGAATGCCCGGCGTGCTAAGTTCCGCCCGCATTTGCGGCAGCAAAAACGCCGGGCGATCGGCTAAGAGCGCCCGGTAGCGCGTCAGGCGGGCCCCTTCCAGCAGGTAGTCGGCTTCCTCGTGGAGTTGCTGTTTGGCCGCTTCGAGCAAGCTTGATACGTCCAGGGTCTTGGGCAACAGGCCGGAGATCCGCAACAAACCGGCAACGTTGTCGATATCGCTGGCAATGCTCTGCCTGACGCCGGGGTACTGAACCTTGATGGCGAGCCGGCTGCCGTCGCTCGCCTCGGCAGCGTGCACCTGGCCGATCGACGCGGCCGCCATAGGGGTGAACGAGAAGCGCCTGAAATGGCGCTCCCAGCCCTCCCCCCAGTTTTGCGCCAGCACCGGTACCAGCTGGCTCATGGGCATCGGACGAGCATCCGAGCGCAAGCGCGACAGGATTTCACTCAGCTCGGGGGGCAACAGATCTCCACCATCCATCGACAGCAACTGGCCGACTTTCATCGCCGCACCGCGCATCTGGGCCAGTTGCTCAGCCACGCGGCGGGCGTTGGCCGGCGTGAGCAGCAGCTCGCCCACCCGGGGCCGTCGCCCGCCGGCCAGTTGCCGCGCCCCTTCGGCCAGCATGCCACCCGCCACCCCGGACGCCAGGCTCCCCAGGCGGGCAAGCCGCGACAGGCGCCCGGTGGGCACGGCGAAGGCACTGCGTTCGGGCTTGGTCGCCATCAAACCGACACGAGAAATACACCGGCCAGGAGGCTGCCACAGGCCACCGCGGTGAGGCGCAGGCGCAGCGGCAGATACCAGCCCGGCAAGCGTGCCCGAGCGGCTAGGCGTCGATCCTGCCAGTAATGCACCAAGAAACCGGTCACCAGCAGCAGGCCGGCATCAAGGGGCTCCAGCAGCGTCGCCGGCCAAGCCATCAGCGCCGGCACCGTGCTCCAGATAAAGCAGGCCCGGCGACATCCGGCATCGAGGCTGGGCAGGCTCATCGCAAACCCCCAGTGCAATGCGCCGACAAAACTCAGGATCACCGCGCCGTAGGCCATCAGCGCATCGCTCCACAAATCAGCGTGATGGGGATCGACAAAAATGGCCAGCGCCGTGCCCACAAAGGGCAACAGCCCGCCGTAGCCCAGCCAGGCCACGCTGCCAGGCAAGGTGTCAGTGCTCGCGTTGTACATGGCAGCTCACTTGACGAGGGGGCGGATCTGCGAAAAGCCGGCGTCTATCGACCACACCTGGCCGGTCACCCGCGCGGCCTGTTCGGACAGCAACCATGCCATCAGACGGGCGAGTTCCTGCGGCGAGCCGATGCCCGGTAGCGGGTATTGCCTGGCCGCCGCCTCGCGGGCCGTGGCACTGCCGATGATGCCGGCCGAGGCCGGCGTTTCCATGATGCCGGGCGCCACCCCGTTTACGCGGATGCCGGCCCCGGCGTGGCTGGCCGCCGCAGCGCGCACGAGGCCTTCCACCCCTGCCTTGGCGGCGGCCACGGCCTCGTGGTTGGGCGTGCCGATCTGCGCGGCGGCCGACGAAACCAGTACCGCGGCACCGGGGCGGCGCGCGCTGCGCAAGGCACCGACAAACCCGCCCAGCGTGTGAAACGCACTGATCAGGTTCGCCCGCAGGCAATCGTCGAAATCCGCCTCGGCCATGCGGTGCACGCTCCCCAGCCGGATGTTGCCAACGCAGTGGGCCAGGGCTTCCGGCACCATCTGGTGTGCCGCCGCCACTTGAAACACCTTCTGAACGCCCGCGACGCTGCTGCAATCGGCCTCGATGTGCAGATGCGCGGTGCCGAAAGCCTCGGCCAGCCGCCCGGCATCGCGACTTACCACGATCAGCCGCCAGCCCTCCTCCGCCAGTTCTGCAGCCAGGGCCCGGCCCAGTCCGCCGGCTGCGCCGGTAATCAATGCGATTTTTTCCACGACCACTCCCGGATTTCCAAGCGCCTCCGAAGAACCTTCTTTGAGCGCCTCGTTTCGCCTAGTATCATGAGACACCACCCTATTTGTCTAGGACAAAATGAATAAAAGTCCAAGAATTGCCGTTATCGGCGCAGGAATTTCGGGTTTGTCCTGCTCAAAAAATCTCTACGACAACGCTTTTGATATTTTTGTCTACGACAAAAGTCGAGGCCCGGCCGGACGCATGAGCACCCGCCGCGGCGACGGCTGGCAGTGCGACCACGGCGCCCAGTACTTCACCGCCCGCGATCCGGGTTTTCGCGCCGAAGTGGCGCGCTGGCAGGCTGCCGGCGTAGCCGACGTGTGGCCGATGCGGCTGGCGGTTTTCAACGAGGGCGACGGCCAGCGCAGCGAAACGCGACTCGAACGCTTTGTCGGCGTGCCGCGCATGACCGCACCGGCCCGCTTCTTGGCCGCCCCCCTTCAGCTGACTGCGCAAACCACCATCACCCGACTCGAGCGCATGCCAGCGGGCTGGCAGATGACCTCCGCCGAGCACGGCCAACTGCCAGGCCACTTCGACGCGGTGCTGCTGGCCGTGCCGGCCCCCCAGGCGGTGCCGCTGCTGGAAGCTGTGGCGCCGGATCTGGCCGCCATCGCCGCCGGCGCCGTGATGCGCGGAAGCTGGGCGCTGATGCTGCGCTACGACGCCCCCGTGGCCCTTTCTTTCGACGCGGCCTTCGTCAATTCCGGTCCGCTGCGCTGGGTCGCCCGCGACAACAGCAAGCCCGGCCGCGGCACGCAGGAAACCTGGTTGCTGCACGCCAGCGCCGAATGGAGCGAAGCGCACATCGAAGAGACGCCGGAAACAGTGGCCGCGGCGCTGCTGCAGGCCTTTGGCCGACTCGGTGCCCCCGCCCCGCAGGCGTGGTCGGCCCACCGCTGGCGCTACGCCGATACCGATTCGGCCCTCGACGCAGGCTGCGCCTGGAATGCCGGGCTGCGCATCGGCCTGTGCGGCGACTGGCTCAATGGCGGCAAGGTCGAAGGCGCATGGCTGAGCGGACAGGCGCTGGCCCAGCAGGTCGCGCAGTCTTTCGGTGCAGCCTGACTCGCCGGGTGCGCGTCATGGACTACAGCGTCGTCTGGTTCAAGCGCGATCTGCGCCTTCATGATCACGCCGCGCTGCATGCTGCCGCAGCACGCGGGCCGGTGCTGTGCCTGTACGTGGTGGAGCCCGCCCTGTGGCAGGCGCCGGACGCCGCACGCCAGCATTACGAATTCATCCTCGAGAGCCTGCGCGAACTGTACCGGGCGCTGCGCCAGCTGGGCGGACGGCTGCACGTGGTCACGGGCGATGTGGTCGAGGTGCTGGATCGTCTGCATGCCACGGCGCCGTTTGGCGCGCTGTTTGCCCACGAAGAAACCGGCAACGGCCTCACGTTTCAGCGCGATCTCGCCGTGGGCCGCTGGTGCCGATCCCACGGCGTGCGCTGGCAGGAATTCCCCCAGTTCGGCGTGGTGCGGCGCCTCGCCAGCCGCGATGCTTGGCAAGCCCGCTGGGAAGCCCTGATGGCCCAGCCCTGCCTGCCCACGCCGCAGCATCTGCGCTTTGCGCCCCTGCCCTGGCCCGATACGCCGCCCCCCGCAGCGGCGGCCCTCGGCCTCGCCGCGCACGATCCGCCCCGGCGCCAAAGCGGCGGGCGCAGCCACGGGCTGGACGTGCTGCACGATTTTCTGGGCGAGCGCAGCCAGCAATACCGCGGTGGCATCTCGTCGCCCCTGTCGGCGCCCTCCGCCTGCTCGCGCCTGTCCCCCTACCTGGCCTTCGGCTGCCTCAGCCTGCGCGAAATCGTGCACGCCGCGCGCCTCAAAGGCGCCACCCTGCCCGCCTCGGCCAGTCGTCACAAGGCCGGTATCAGCGCCTTCATCAGCCGCCTTTACTGGCACTGCCACTTCATCCAGAAGCTCGAAAGCGAGCCCGAACTCGAATTCCGCAACCTGCACCGGGGCTACGACGGCCTGCGCGAGGACGACTGGAACCCGCGCCATTTCGATGCCCTCAGGGCCGGGCGCACCGGCTGGCCGCTGGTCGATGCCTGCGTGGTCATGCTTCGCGAAACCGGCTGGATCAACTTTCGCATGCGCGCCATGCTCGTCTCGGTGGCCGCTTACCCCCTGTGGCTGCACTGGCGGCCGGTCGGGCTGTGGCTTGCGCAGCAGTTTCTCGACTACGAGCCGGGGATTCACTGGAGCCAGATGCAGATGCAATCGGGCACCACAGGCATCAACGTGCCGCGCATCTACAACCCCATCAAGCAGGCCCGCGACCACGACCCCCACGGCCACTTCGTGCGCCGCTGGCTGCCGGCCCTGCGCCGCGTACCCGACAGCTGGCTATTCGAACCTTGGCGCATGCCCGCCGACTTGCAGGCCCGCCACGGCCTTCGGCCCGGCGACATCGCCGAGCCACCGCTCGATCTGGAAACCGCGACCCGCTCCGCCAAGGCCCGTCTCTTTGCACTGAAGAGCCAACCGGACATCCGTGCCGCCAAAGCCGCCATCGTGCAAAAACACGGCTCGCGCAAACGCACGACCGTCCCAAACCGCGGCAAGCGAGCCGCCGGCAACAACCAAATGGATCTGGATTTCTGAATGTCGATGCGCAAAAAATCAGACCTGCCCACCAAGCCCTGCCAGCGTTGCGGCCTCCCTTTTGCCTGGCGCAAAAAATGGGCGCGGGTATGGGACGACGTGAAGTACTGCTCCGAACGCTGTCGCCGCCACAAGGCCCAAGCATGAGCACCGTCATCTACTGGTTCCGCAATGATCTGCGCCTCGCCGACAACCCGGCGCTCCGCCACGCCTGCCGAACCGCCAGCCGGCTCGTGCCTGTGTATTGCCACGCGCCGGAGCAAACCACCCAATGGGGCTTCCCGCGCGTCGGGCGCCATCGCCGGCAATTTCTCGCAGGGGGCCTCGCCGATCTGGCAACCCAACTCAACGCGCGGGGCAGTGCGCTCGTCGAGCTGCACGGCGACCCGGTGGGCAGCCTGGCCGAGCTGGCACAGCAAACAGGGGCCCGTCAGATCGTCTGCGAAGCCATCGCCGCCCCCGAAGAAGCCGCCGAAATCACCGCCCTGCGTACCACCGGCCTCGATGTGGACTGCCACTGGCAATCCACCCTGCTCGATCCGGACAACCTGCCCTTCACCTCCGACCGCCTGCCCGACGTATTCACCACCTTCCGCCAGGCCGTCGAGAAAGCCGGCATCGCGCCGTGCCCGCCGCAACCTGAACCGGAGCTCATTCCACCGCTGCCGGCGGGGTTACGCCCGGCGCCCGTCCCTCCCATCGCCCCGACCACGCCCGACCCGCGCTCGGCCTTTCCGTTTGCAGGCGGCGCAACCGCCGCCGAAGGCCACCTCGCCCAATACCTGCACCGCAAACTGCCCCACACCTACAAAGCCACCCGCAACCGCCTCGCCGGCATCGACGATTCAAGCAAGTTCTCACCCTGGCTCGCTTCCGGTGCCCTGTCAGCCCAGCAGATCGTGGCCCGGCTCAAGGCCTTCGAAGCCGAACACGGCGCCAACGAAGGCAGCTACTGGCTGTGGTTCGAACTCTTGTGGCGCGACTACTTTCGCCTGCTGCATCGCAAATACGGCCGACGCCTGTACCGCGCCAGCGGCCTGAACGGCCATCACGCGCCGGCTCACGACCCCGACGCCTTTGCCCGCTGGCGCAAGGGGGAAACCGGCGAAGCACTGGTCGACGCCGGCATGCGCGAGCTCGCCGCCACCGGCTACCTCTCCAACCGCATGCGGCAGATCGTCGCCAGCTACCTGATCCACGACAGCGCCTGCGACTGGCGGGCCGGCGCGGCGTGGTTCGAGGCACAACTCATCGACTACGACGTGTGCAGCAACCACGCAAACTGGCTCTACATCGCCGGCCACGGCACCGACCCCCGCGGTGGGCGTCGCTTCAACCCCGACAAACAAACCCGCGAGTACGACGACGACGGCCGCTACCGCGCCCTGTGGAGCCGACCATGACTACCCTGCGCCTGATCCTCGGCGACCAGCTCAACCCGCTTCACAGCTGGTTCGACGAAGCCCGCCCCGACGTAATCTACGTACTGATGGAAGTCCGCCAGGAAACCGATTACGTCCTCCACCACGCCCAGAAGATCCTGGCCATCTTCGCCGCCATGCGCGACTTCGCCCGGCGCCTTGCCGAAGCGGGCCACCGTACGCACTACCTGGCCATCGACGAGCCGGCCAACCGGCACAGCCTGCCCGCCAACCTCGACGTGCTGATCAATCAACACGCCGCCACCCGCATCGAATACCAGGCTCCGGATGAATACCGCCTCGACCGCCAGCTCGCCGATTACGCAGCGCAGCTCGCGATTCCGGCAACCATGGTGGACAGCGAACATTTCTACACCGGCCGCGACGACGCCGCGAAGCTGTTCGAGAACCGCAAGCAGTGGCTGATGGAACACTTCTACCGCCACATGCGCACCCGCCACAACGTGCTGATGGCCGGCGGCAAGCCCATGGGCGGGCAGTGGAACTTCGACCACGACAACCGCAAGCCCTGGCCCGGCCTGCCCCGCGAGCCCGCCGACTGGCGCACCCGGCACGACCACTCGGCCCTGTGGCAAAGCATTGTCGATGCCGGCGTAAAAAGCTTCGGCGAGCCCGACGCCGCCCATCTCGCCTGGCCGCTTAACCGCGAAGAGGCGCTGCAGCAGCTCGACGACTTCATCACCGCAGCCCTGCCCCATTTTGGCGACTTCCAGGACGCCCTCACCTACAGGGCGTGGCGGCTTTTTCATTCGCTGCTGTCCTTCGCCCTGAACACCAAAATGCTCAACCCGCGCGAAGTCGTCGCCAAGGTTGAGGCTGCCCATGCCGCAGGGCGGGCTCCGCTGGCGGCTGCCGAAGGCTTCATCCGGCAGATTCTCGGCTGGCGGGAATACGTGCGTGGCGTGTATTGGGCACGCATGCCGGGCTACGCCGAACACAATGTCTTTGAACACCACCAGCCGCTGCCCGCGTGGTTCTGGACCGGGCAAACCCGCATGCGCTGCGTCGCTCACGCCATCGGCCAGTCGCTGGACCACGCCTACGCCCACCACATCCAGCGCCTTATGGTGATCGGCAATTTTGCGCTGCTCGCCGGGCTCGATCCGGCCGCCCTGCACCGCTGGTATCTGGGCATCTACATCGACGCCTTCGAGTGGGTCGAGCTGCCCAACACCCTGGGCATGAGCCAGTTTGCCGACGGCGGACTGCTCGCCACCAAGCCCTATGCGTCGAGCGCCGCCTACATCGACCGCATGAGCGACTACTGCAAGGGCTGCGCTTACGACAAGAAGGCTCGGGTGGGTGACAAGGCCTGCCCCTTCAACGCACTGTACTGGGATTTTTTCGACCGGAACCGCACCAAGCTTGGAGCCAACCACCGCCTCAGCATGGTCTTCAAACAGCTCGCCCGCTTCGATGAAAGCACGCTGACCGGCATCCGCCTGCACGCCGCATCAATCAGGAACAGGCTGGACATGCTCTAGCCACTATCCCCGCGAGGTGGTCAAGCAGTGCCTGGCGCCCGATGCCGCAGGATTCCGCGCTTTCGGGAGGATTCGGGCAAGAACCGCCATCTCAGCCTCGAAGACGTCGGGCGGCTGGTCGTTGCGATGGAAATCTCGGCCACACGTCACGCCGTGCGACGGGTTCTGCTGCGATAGCGGTGCAGTTTGGGAAACCCCCTCTCGGTGGTCAGCAATTCCGGCGGCAGCGGCCTGCGCTGGCCGTTTTTTGGGTAAGCCAAAGCTTGGTGCCGCTACACTGGCTCGCAGCCACACGAGGAATTTTCAGATGATTCACCGTCATTCAATGGGCCAACCGCAGGTTGTCGCTGTCGTGCCGCATCAGTCATGAAACGGGGGCTTATCTCCGTTTCGGCTGGCATCCTGCTCGGCCACGCGTCCATGCCGCCAGCGCTGGGGGCCGATGGGGGCTATGTTGTCAGCGGCAATGGCTCGCCCGTCGTGGTGCTGCAGGCGGGATTTGGCGACAACAAGGAGACGTGGACGCAGGTGGTTCCGGAACTGACCCGTGACTTCACCGTCTTTGCCTACGACCGCCCCGGCACGGGCGCTACTGCCCCGACCGATGCGCCACGCGACCCTTGCAGCATCGCCGCTGAGTTGCACGAGCGTTTGCATACGGCGGGGCTAATGCCCCCGTACCTGCTGGTCGGCCATTCCCTTGGCGGCCTCTATCAATATGTGTTCGCCAAGCTCTACTCCGCCGAGGTGGCCGGCTTTGTACTGGTAGACCCCACGCATCCGCGCAACTGGGAGGCCGTGCAAAGCGAGCAGCCCGAAGCTGCGATACTGATCAAGACCTTGAAGCTGGTCGCCTGGAGCGATGTCCAGCGGCGGGAGTTCGATGAACAGACGGGCTGCCTGGACACTCTGGACGTGGCGCACCCTCTTATCCAGCCGGGCAAGGTGCTGATCTCCGGCCGTCCTCAAGCTCAGGCCAACGAAAAGTACGAGAGAAAACGCCAGGCGCTGGGCCAGGAGTGGCGTCAGTTGGCTGGCGTGAGGCAGGTGGACATCGTCTGGGGCTCCAGCCATTTCATCCAGAAAGAACAGCCCGGGACGATCGTTGCAGCGGTACGTGAGGTATCCGGGCGCGTCGAGACCACCGCGCCTGGCTTGCAGCCCGCAGGAACCATCACCTTGGGCAATCGGCCTCCAATGGTGCTGACCCCCGGAGCGACTTCGCGGCAGCAGGTGGAGGACATGCTAGGAAAACCTGAGGAGATCCTCCGGGATGGTGCGCGGGAGGTCTGGGTGTACAGTGACAGGCCGCCCAGTGTTCCGTGGGCGATCAGCCTCTTACCGATTATCGGGGACGTCCTGGACGTAGTCAGCCTGATCCAAAACGCGCGTACCCAGCATGAACTCGTCCTGCAGTTTGACGAGGACGGGTTGATCCGCAGCTACGTGCTCCGTGAGCTGAACAGCGGTGGGACAGGCTCCTGACTGCCGGCATGCGCCGCGGCCGGGAAGAGGCCCCGAGCACGGCACCGCCGGCGTCCGATCATTGATCCGATGATGCCGGCGTGAGGGCTCCTGGGCGGATCAGAGCGCGATGGATTGCTGCTTCAAGACCTCTGCCAGGGCCTTGTCGATGAGAGAAAGGACCCAGCTGGATCCGTCGTCAGCAAAGTGGGCCGTGTTGCTAAACCCAAACAAGGCAAAGCCTCCCTTGTTGTCCATGACGGCTTCGGCCATGAACCCGGGCTCGTGGCCCGTGTGCATGAGCAGAACCCGGTTAGGCGTGGCCAGGCCCAACCAGCCCCATGCATAGCGCCCCCCCGTCGCGGCGCGCAGATCATCCACATACACCTGAGGCAATGGAGTGAGCTCTCCGCGCAGAGCCCGCACATGCCATTCGAGCCAGTGTCCGTAGGCTGCGCCCGTGCACGCCCAGTGCCCGGCCGGCGCCATGATGTCCAGCCAGTCCTTTGTGGCCAGCGATTCGGCCGTGGCTTCGACCACAGCCAGCGCGCTGACTGTGCCTTCATGCCCCCATAGGACGTCTTGCTCGCCGGGCACGGGAGAACGCCACGCGCCTTCCAGGCCCAGAGGTTTCACGAGTGTTTCGTCGAAGACGTCTTCAAAGGCCCTGCTCGTCTGCGCCTCGATCATGGCCGCTGCCAGCACGTAGCCCGCGTTCGAATAGAGGTAGTCCCGCCCCGGGGTTACACCCGTGGCGGGAGGCTGGGCCAGCAGCCAGCGCGCAAAGTAGGCACGCCGCCCCATCATGGTGGTGGGCTGCCCGCTAGTGTCGGCATCCACCGCGGCAATGAAGGCATCCTCCTCCGGGCCGCTGCCGTTGTAGGGTGGCAAGCCTCCCCGGTGGTGCAGCAGATCGATCAGCGTCACCTGGGTGAAGGCTGGGTGGATTTCGCCGGCCCATTCAGCAAAGACCTGCGGCAGCGTCAGCGATAGCAAAGGCCCGCGGCGCTGCGCCAGGCCGACGATGGCGGCACAGGTCATGGCCTTGGTGTTCGAGCCGATGGCAAAGCGGTCGTCGGGTGTGACCGCCTTACTCCCGCCTATGCGGCGCTTGCCGGATATCACAACGGTGCAACCGGGTACATGGCTCACCTCCCCCAGCGTCAGCCCTACCAGGCCTGACGCAACGGCGGCATCTGCCTGGGCCTTGAGCACTGCCGTGGTCGTGGCTTGGGCGCTGTCGCCTGAGCTGCCACCGCACCCGGCCAAGCCGTAGCCAAGACCGGAGGACAGAAGCAGTTTGAGTACGCTTCGACGGCACATGCGGGAGGGAGGGTAGTGACTAGACATCGATTGGCTCCGGAGTGGTGATGGAGCGTAGTGTGCGGCCCCACACCTGAAGGGAAGCCAAAGTGCGGGCCCCCCTGGGAGAGTGTTGTCCTGCCCGCTGCGCGGGCTCTGTGGTGGCGCAAGCGGCTACGCCACGGCGGGTTCGCAGGGGCCTGGGCAAGGCTTTGGCTTTCCCAAAGCTTGAACCAGTAGAATTTGCGACATGCATATTCTGTTAGTGGAAGACGACCTCGATCTGGGCCCCGCCTTGCTCGCCGCCCTGAAAGCCGAGGGCATGAGCGTTCAGTGGGTGCGCCGCGTGGCGGACGCCCGGAACGCGCTAGGGCCCGAGGTGGACATGGTGCTACTGGACCGCGCCCTCGCCGATCAGGACGGGCTGGACCTGTTACGCCAATGGCGTGCCAGGCGCATTGCCACGCCCGTCATCGTCATCACTGCGCGCTCGGCCCTCACCGACCGGCTTGAGGGCCTGGACCAAGGCGCGGACGACTATCTCGTCAAACCCTTCGAGATTCCGGAATTGCTGTCGCGGGTTCGGGCGGTGCACCGCCGCCATCGGCGACAGGCAGGAGAGATGTGGCACCTGAACGGACTGACGGTCTCCCCGCACTCGCACCAGGCCTGGCTGGATGGCGAAGCGGTGCCCTTGTCGGCGCGGGAGTTCCAGTTACTCATGGCCCTGGCGAAGGAGGCGGGCACGGTGGTGCCGAAGCAGGTGCTGGGACAGCTGCTGGAGCCCCTGGGGGACCCAGTGGATGCCGCCACGATCGAGGTACACGTCTCCAATCTCCGCCGCAAGATCGGTGCCGAGCGCATCCGTACGGTACGTGGTGTGGGCTACCAACTCCGCACATGCTAAAGACTGCTTCCCTGCAAGGACGCCTGCTGAGGGTGCTACTCGCGGCCATCGGGCTGGTCACGGCGGTTCTGGTCGCGATGGATTATCTGGACTTTAAATCCAGCATCTCTGGCCGCGTGGCGCAGCGCTCCGCCGCCGAAGGTCTGGCCGAAGCGCTGGCCGACGCGGACGAGACCCTCGCACCGGCCATCGTCAGGGCCACGGAGCTGCAGTTCAATCGATCGCGCCGTGCGGCGGGCCTGCCGGACATCGAAGACCTGGCCTTCCAGCTCCAGGCAGCCGATGGGCGGCTGGTCTACGCCTCCTCTGCCCTGCGTGGGCAAGCGCCGCTGTCGCCGCAGCAAGTGAGCCAGGATGTCGTCCGCGTGAAGGGGCGCGCGTTCTGGCCCTGGCAGCATGAGACTCCTCGCTGGCGCGTGACGCTGCTTGAACCGGTGGTTCAGGACGATCTGCTACTGCGCTGGCTGGGGCAGGGCCTGCTGCCTTCGATTCTGGTGGCCATCCCCTTGCTGCTGCTGCCGCTGTGGTGGGCCGTTCGGACTGGGCTGGCGCCCTTGCGCCAGTTGATGGAGGCGCTAGCCCGCCGGGATGCCGCCACGCTCACACCCCTTCAGCTCGACTTGCGCTATGCAGAACTGCAGCCGATCGTGCTCGCCGTCAATACGCTGCTTGCCCAGGCGCGCAAGCATGTGGAGCAGGAACGCATGCTGATGCACAACACGGCGCACGAACTGCGCACGCCCCTGTGTGTGATTGCTGCGCAGGCCCATGTCCTTGCGGCGGCGACGAACGCCGCTGACGCCGATGCTGCGCGCCAGGGGGTTCAGCGCGGCGTGCAGCGCACCTCCCATCTAATCGAACAATTGCTGACGCTGGCCCGGCTCGACGCTCATCAGCTCCCCGAGGCGCTGGAGACGGTGGACCTCGTTGCGCTGTGTCGACTGCATCTGGCCGACCTGACGCCGTTGGCAGACGCACGCGGCATCGAGGTGTCCCTGTCGTCACCAGAGCAGCTCCCGGCCAGGGTGTTCGTGCCGGCCCTGCGCTCCATTCTGGACAATCTGCTGCGCAACGCCCTGAACCACTGCCCAACCGGCTCCCACGTGGAGGTGGCGCTGCGGGGCCCGAATGAACGGATCTGCATTGAGGTGCAGGACGACGGCCCGGGCATGTCGGACGAGGAAAGGGAGCACGCATTCGAGCGCTTCTATAGGGGGCGCGACGCCGGGCCAGGCTCGGGGCTGGGTCTAGCGATAGTACGCGAGGCCGTCCGCGTAATGGGCGGGCAGGTATCCCTCCAGGCCCGAGAAGGGGCGCAAGGCCTCCGAGTTGTCGTCACGCTAGGCCCGGGCGAGCGCGCCGCCCGGAAACAATGCGCCCGGACGCCTAGGTGAAAGATGAACACGTGGTTCAAAGTGCTGATGTCTGACTCCTTTGTCTGAGCGCAAAACGCTCCACCCGACACAACGCCCCGTAGCTACGGGGCGTTTTCTTTTGATCCGGTCGATCAAAGGGCGAGGGCTATCCGCCCCCAGGCAACGGGCATACGGCACAGATAACACATCAGCCCTGCCCCTAACCGGCTCATCGCTGGGATGAGTCCTGCTATCTGGTCCATCGCTGGTCCGATGGTTTCTCTGTGTCCCTATCGCACGGCAAGTACAAGCCCATCCCTGGGTCACCTGCCCCATCGCTCGTCGGGCAATTTCCACGACGGTTTTGCGGCATCCTGTGGGGCAATCGAATTTGACCGCCCCGCCATGCTCCCCGCCCCTCGCCTGCGCCCCCTCGACCTCAAGCGCCACCTCTTTGTCCGTGTCAGCCTGTTTGCGCTGATCGTGCTACTGCTGGGTGCGGTGGTAACACTGCTGGAGGCGCGCTACCGGGTGCGCGATGACATCCAGCGTACGGGCGTGGCGATCCGCCAGCTGATTACCGAAGAGATCAATCGCAATTACTCTGCCTACGACGCCACCCTCGCCGAGCTCAACCTCGACCTCACCGCCCTGAAGGCGATGGGACAGGTGATCGATTTCTGCATCGAGATGAGCGACTTCCACGCCTCCACCTCACACCACCAGTGTTTTGCGGAGGCTATCGACCTGCCCGCGCCGGTGGAGACCTTCATGCGCTGGGTCGTGGGCGGCGATGCGGAGTTTCGCGGCAGTATCGGGCAGTACCCGGGCATCACCGGCGGACAGCTGGTGGTCACGCCCAACTATGGTCGGGAGGTGCTGGAGCTGGCCCTGAAGCTGGGCAACCTGGTGGCAGTGAGCACGATGATCCTGTTCTTCAGCTACTTCATTTATCGGCCGGTACGCAATGCACTGGCACCGTCGGAGGCGATCCTCAGCACCCTCAGCCGGATGGAACGGGGCGACCTCGAGGCTCGCATGCCCAGCTTCGCGCTCATTGAACTCAACCGCATCGCCGAGGGCTTCAACCATCTGGCCGACCGCCTCGCCCGCACCATCCACAGCCAGCAGCGCCTCGCCCGCCGGCTGCTGTCGGCGCGCGAGGAGGAGCGCCAGCACCTGGCCCGGGAGCTACACGACGAGTTCGGCCAGTACCTGGCGTCCCTCAATGCCGAGGCGGCCTTCGCACGGGAGCTGGCCGACGAGAGCGTGCCGGCCCTGCGCCCATGTGTGGACTCCATCGTCAAGACCGTCGCCCACATGATGGAAACCCTGCAGCAAATCCTCCACCGCCTGCGCCCCATCGGGCTCGAAGAGTTCGGGCTGGTGCCCAGCCTCCAGCAGCTCATCGCCGGCTGGAAGCAGCGCAGCCGCGGGACACGCTTCACCCTCGCCGCTGACGACGGACTCGACGATCTGCCGGACAACATCAACGTGAGCCTCTACCGGATCATCCAGGAAAGCCTCACCAACGCCGTTCGTCACGGCCTGCCTGGTAGGGTGGACGTGAGCCTGCGGCGGGGGCCGACCGGGCTCACCCTCGAGATCCGCGACGACGGTCAGGGTGTCCGCAGCGGAGAGGACGCCGGCCAGGCCAGCAAGCCCGGGGGCTTCGGGCGATTGGGGATGGAGGAGCGGGTGCTCGCGCTAGGCGGAACCCTGCACATCGCACCGGCACCGGAGCGGGGTACGCTGGTGAGCGTGAATCTTCCCCTCTCAAACGCCGAAGAGACCACCACCAAGGAGCGCCTGTGATACGAATCCTGCTCGTCGATGACCACGCGGTGGTCCGCGAAGGCTACCGCCGCCTTCTGGAGCGCCGCGCCGACCTGCGCGTGGAAGCCGAGGCCGGCTCCGCCGAGGAAGCGCTGAAGATCCTCCGTGAAGGCCAGCCCGACCTCACCATCCTCGACCTGTCCCTGCCCGGCATGGGCGGCATCGAGCTCACCCGGCGCATTCTCCAGCGCCAGCCGGAAGCCTGCATCCTGGTATTCAGCATGCACCGGGATCCGCTCTTCGCGGCCCAGGCTGTCCGCGCCGGGGCGCTGGGCTACGTCACCAAGAGCAGCAGCCCGGACGTTCTGATCCAGGCTGTGTATAAGGTGGCCCGCCGCGAAAAGGTGTTGAGCCCCGACATCGCCCCGGAGATGGCGCTGACCCTGCTGGAAGGCACCAGTAATCCGGCCGAGGAACTGTCCCCCCGGGAGTTCGAGATCCTGCGCCTTCTCCTCGACGGGCTGGGCGTCGAAGAGATCGGCAACATCCTCAACATCAGCCCGAAGACGGTGCAGAACGTGCACTACCAGATCAAGACCAAGCTGGGGGTGCGCACGGACCTCGAGCTCGCCCGGCTGGCCATGAAGCTCAAGCTGATCGGCTGAGGCCCGGGGCCAGACCTCACTTCTTGAGGGTGTAGACCTGGAAGGTGTCGCCGGCCTTGTAGCCGAAAATCTGGTTGCCGCCCGCCGCCACGCCCACGTACTGCACGCCGTCGATCTGCCAGGTGACGGGCGGTGCATTGACGCCTGCGTCGAGCTGGTCGCTCCACAGCGTCTGCCCGTTGGCGGCGTCATAGGCATTGAAGCGGCCATTGCCCTCCCCCATGAAGACGAGCTTGCCCGCTGTAGCCAGCACCCCGCCCACCAAGGGCTGGGCCGTCTTGTGCTGCCACCTCATCTTGCCAGTGGCGAGGTCGATGGCCGACAGCACGCCCCAGCGGGGCGCGTCCATCAGCGGCTCCAACGTCGTGTATTCCACCGCGGGTTTGGCCTCGGTGGCGGGGATCACACGCTTGGTGTACTTCACCGGCCAGTGGATTGCCGGCACGTAGGCCACCAGGTGCTTGGCATCCACCGAGGTAGGCGACCAGTTGATGCCGCCCAGCACGCCGGGCAGTATTACCTGGCCTTCCGGCGTGGGGTTGGTGAAGGTGTTCTGGTGGACGACGAACTCGTCCGACTTTTTCAGCAACTCGCCCGTGAGGCGGTTGTGGATGTAGTACCAGCCGATCTTGGCGGCCTGGCCCACCGCCGGCACGAGCTTTCCGTTGTGGGGGTAATCGAACAGCACCGCCGGGCTCGCCACATCGTAGCCCCACTGGTCGTGGGGCACCTGCTGGTAATGCCAGCGGATCTTGCCCGTCTCCACGTCGAGGCACACCAGCGACACGGTGTACAGGTTGTCGCCGGGCCGCGAGGTACCGTCCATCTGTGGCGACGGATTGCCGGTGCCGAAGTAGAGCAAGCCGTGCTCGGTGTCGATGGCCGGCGTGGACCACGCCGAGCCGCCACCATAGCGTGCCGCGTCGGGGTATTTGGGCAGGTCGGCGCGTTCCTTGTCGATATCCCGGTGGAGCGGCACGCCGTCGGGCGTGGTACGGCGGAACTCACCTTCCCAGTTGCTCGGGGCAATCGTGTCGAACTGCCACACCCGCTTGCCGGTGTTCGCATCGAAGGCCGCCAGAAAGCCCGGTCGGCCGTAGTTGCCGGCAAACCCAACCACTGCCCCCAGCGGCGCACCGTCCCGGTCGGAATCCAAGTGCAGGCCGTAACCCACGCCCGTCACCCCGATCAGCACCTTGCCCTTGTGAACCACGGGCGCCATGGCAATGCCCACGCCCGACTGCCCGGCGATGTTGGCTTTGCGCAGCGGATCCGACTCCGTGAGGGTGGTGACGGACTCTTGCCGGGCGCTGTCGGCCTCGGCCACCTCCACATCCCACAATACCTTGCCCGACTTGGCATCCAGCGCCACCAGCCGCGCATCCACGGTGCCGATGAAGACCTTGCCATCCGCCACCGCCACGCCCCGGTTGGCCGGCCCGCAGCACAGCGGGTAATCCTTCTTGCGCGGGTGTTCGTAGCGCCACAACGGCTTGCCGCTCGTCGCATCCAGTGCCACAACCCCGTTGAAGGGCAGCGACAGATAGACGGTGCGATCCACCATGATCGGCGTTGACTGGAAGGTGGCCTTCACACCGCTGTGGTAGGCCCAGGCCCGAGTGAGCCTGCCCACGTTGCCGGTGTTGATCTGGCTCGGCGTGGCGTAGCGCTGGTTGCTGAGGTCGAGGCCGTAGGTGGGCCACTCGATATCGGCGGCGAAGGCCGGCGCGAACGCCAGGGCAAAGAGGGCGGGGAGCAGGCGGATAGAGGTAGGCATTTGTCGGTCCGGGTCTCGAGGGGGTGCTCAGTTGGTGCGCGGGGTCACGCCGTGGCGCTTGAAGATCGCCGCCACGGTGCCGTCCTTCTGCAATTCGGCCAGAGCACCGCCGAGGGCCGTGGCAAGCTCGTCGGAGTCGGCCTTCACCGCCATGCCGATCGCCCAGCGCTTGGGGCTCAGCTCACCCAATTTGGCCTCTTCGAGGGCAAAGCGAGTCTCGCCAACCAGGGCCCCCTCCAGCTCGGCCAACGGCGCCATCACTGCCGCCACGCTGTCTTCCTGCAGCGCCTTGACGGCCTCGCCGATGGAGCGGAAATGGGTGATGTTGGAACGCAGCCTCCCCTGCAGCACGCCGCCCAGGAAGGAATCAGCCAGCGTATCGCCCTCGACGCCGATCTTTTCGCGGGTAAACACCTCCAGCGCCACCGCCGCTGAGCCGCTGGGGGTCGGGATACGGCTGGCCACCCGCGCCATGCCCATCACCTCCTGCTGGTAGGGGCCAAAGATGCGAGCCTGCTCGTTGTCCTTGGCGAACTCCGGGTCCACCGGCACGCGCAACATCACGTCGGCCGGCTCACCCCGCAGATAGTGGCCTTTCCAGACCATGTTGCGGAGGTCGTCGCCCATATCCTCGCCGGCCTTGAAACCGATGATCTCGGCCTGCAGCCCCAGCTTGGCCGCCAGCGCCTGGCCGAGTTCCACGTCAATCCCCTTGCCCGCATCGGAATAGGGCGGGAAATTGTTGTATACGGCGACCTTCAGTCGACCGCGCTTGTGGATGGCGTCCATCTGTTCGTCGGCGTGGGCCGGCAGATGGCAGGTAAGCAGGAGGGCGGCAAACCCCAGCAGAAGCTGGCGGCGAGGGAAGCATTTCATCGTTAGTCTCCGGAACGGCGGTTGAGGTTGGGGATTGTTTTTGTCGTTCGCCGGATTCTAGGCGCCGCCTCCAGCGCCGAGAGCGCACGGACAGAGGTCGGGCAATTTTGTCGTTCACGTCGGGCAAATTGCCCGCCCCCCTCCCCCGGAAGTCGCCCTCTACGCCCCCGTCTCCGCTCTCCGTAACCCGCCATCACCAGGCCAAACCGGGCCCCAACAGGACGATCACGCTAAAACGCAGTTGAGTCATACGGCGTAGACATTTCCTCGCCGGCTCAGTAGCTTGACCCAAGAGGGACGGTTGCCGTCCTACGGATTGACGCCTGCGAGCCGCCACCTATGGATTCGTCGATACTGCTGAGCACGAACGCACTACTCTCAACAGCGGCGGCCGTAGTGATGTTCGTCGTTCTGCTGACGCACAAGACTTACCCCGGATTCGGCTGCTGGGTTGCAGGCATTCTCTGTATGGCCCTGGGGGCCGCGATGCTGATTCCCGGCGCCTTGCCCGTCAGCTGGCTGGTTCGCGTGGTTCGTAATGCGTTTCTGGTTGGCGGCTTGGGATTGATCCTGCACGGCATGGTGGTCTTTCGAGGCTACCGGATCAATTACTGGCTCGAATCGCTGGTCGCCCTCTCCTTTCTTGCAGTCTTTGGCTACTACAGCCTTGCGCCCACAGACCTCAACGCACGCATCGTCATCTATTGCCTCTATGCAAGCGCATTGAGCTTCGCAACGGTGCTCGTCACCCTGCGCCGCCGTCCAGCCGATTTCGGCTCCAATGATGTCCTGTTGGCACTCTGGTTGTCGGTTTATGGACTGCTCTCTGTGGTCCGGATTGCCCTGCAGCTCGCCAGCCCCGAGATCGAAACCGCATTCGAGGCCCTGAGCGGGTTCGGAACCTTTTACGCAATGGTGCAGATTCTCACCGTACAACTGGTGACGCTGACCCTGATCAGCATCAACTCGCAACGGATCGAGTGGGAATACCGCAGTAGCGAGGCCAGCCTGCGCGAAAGCGATGAACGCCTGCGCTCGATCGGCGACAACGTGCCGGATGGTTTTGTCTATCGATACGAACTGGTCGATAGCAAACCGCACTTCGATTACATCAGCGCCGGCATAGAGAAGACACACGGGCTGAAGCCAGCAGAGGTCATTAACGACGCCCAGCGCTTGTTTTCGATGCTTGCGCCGGAATCCCGGAATCACTATCTGGAAGGCGAAGCGATCAGCGCTCGGGATCTCAGCGTTTATTCGGGAACATTGCTCTTCACCCGTGCAGATGGCCGCCCTATTTGGCTGCACGTGCAGTCCAGGCCGCACAAACGCGCAGACGGAGCGATTACCTGGGACGGCGTTGCCATCGACATCACAGAGCGCAAGAAGGCGGAACTGGAACTTGAGCATCACAACGCGCGGCTTGAAAGCTTGGTCGAAGAGCGTACCAAAGCGTTATCGCAGGCCCTGGCCCAACAAGCACTCGACCGTGAACGCCTCGAATATGCCCTGGATGCAACCAACGACGGCTTGTGGGACTGGGATATCCAGCGGAATGTCGCCTACGTAAATCAGGCTTACAGCCGGATGCTGGGTTACGCACCGGGCGAACTGCCGGACAACACCTACGATCACTGGATTGCCTTACTACACCCGGATGAGAGGGAATCGGTGCTCTCGCGCACGCAGCTCTTGCTGGAAACTGCCGGAAGTTACGAGCTGGAATTTCGGATGCTCTGCAAGGATGGCCACTACAAATGGGTGCTCAGCCGAGGCAAGGTGGTATCGCACGACCCGCATGGAAAGCCATTACGCGCAGTGGGCACGCATACTGACCTCACGGTTCGGAAGGAGCTGGAGCTGAAATTACGCGAGGCAAAGGAAGAAGCCGAGGCGGCAAACCGGGCCAAGAGCACCTTCCTGGCCAACATGAGCCACGAGATCCGTACGCCGCTGAACGGAATCATGGGCATGGGCAACCTGCTCAGACGAGCTGGGGTGGCGGATCAACAAGCCGCCTACCTCGACAAGATGGAGGCGTCAGGCCGCCACCTGCTCACGGTCATCAACGACATCCTCGACCTCTCCAAGATCGAAGCCGGGAAGATGGAGCTCGAAGAAAAGCCCTTCACCTTGGCCCGCGCACTCCGTGCAGCAGTCGAAGTCGTAGAGAGTCGCGCCGAGATGAAGGGGCTGGAAATATCCGTGGAGGACTCCGCCCTGCCTCACGAGCTGTGCGGCGATCCGACTCGACTCACCCAGATCCTGGTGAACTACCTCAGCAATGCGGTGAAATTCACCGAGCAAGGCCGCATCGAACTCACGGGGCGTGTGATGGAGGAAAACGACCACGCCTATCTTCTGCGCTTCGAGGTGAGCGACACCGGAATTGGCATGACGAGCGAACAATGCGCCCGGGTCTTCAACGCCTTTGAGCAGGCGGATAGTTCAACCACCCGGAAATACGGTGGCACGGGACTCGGCCTGGCCATTACCAAACGAATCGCCCAGATGATGGGAGGCGCTGTCGGCGTCATCAGTACACCCGCGGAAGGCAGTACCTTCTGGCTGACAGCCTGGTTGCGGAAGGTATCAGCCACCGCTGATGCGGCTCCATTGACACCGGACGGAAACGCCGAAGCAACATTGCGTCGCGAGTATGGCGGCTACAAGGTGCTGCTCACCGAGGACGAGCCGGTAAATCAGGAAGTAGCGCGAGTCCTTCTGGAGGAGGTCGGCTTCGAGGTGGATATCGCCGGAACGGGGGTGGAGGCCTTGATGATGACGGACAGGAACGACTACGCAGCCATCCTGATGGACATGCAGATGCCTGTCATGGACGGCATGGCGGCAACCCGTGCCATCCGTGCCAACGCAAAGTACAAAGATGTACCCATTCTGGCGATGACCGCCAATGCGTTCAGCCAGGATCGGAAAAAATGCCTCGATGCAGGGATGAACGACTTCATCACCAAACCGGTTGAGCCTTCGATCATGTATTCGACCTTGCTCACTTGGTTAGAGAAAAAGGCCGTTAGCCCGTCACGCCCCTGAACAGTCTAAATGCCACACTTCCCAAGCCTTTCTTCTGGCCCGCCCTCATCCACAGGGGCTAGACTGGTGACAGACGCGATCTGACCCTAAACGCAGGCAACCCTTTTCGAGGAAATGCGATCCATCTTCAGGTCTCTGTCGATCGACAAGGAGTTTGCCTTCCGCCGGGCCCTGGTGGCGTCGGTGGTGCTCATGAACTGCCTCGCCATATTCATGGGTGTCTATTCCCTCGTGGATAGCCGGACCATCTACGATCAACGGGCAGAAGCGCAGAGCCGCAACCTCGCCCGCGCCCTCGACGAGAACCTCGCGGCCAGCATGGGCCGCGTTGAAGTGACGCTCGGCAGCGTGGTCGACCGGCTGGAGGAAGTACTGCGCGACCACGGCAGCCTGCAGACGGGGCCGGTGACGGCGCTGCTCACCCGTGAAGAGTCGCGCATCCCGCTCAACGCGCAGATCCGCATCTCCGACGAGAGCGGCCGGGTGATCCTCGGCAAGGACGTTGTGCCCGGGGCGGCCTCCTGGGCCGAACGGAGTTTCTTCACGCAGCTCCAGGAGAAGGCGGAGACCGGCGTGCTGGTCAGTGATCCCGTGATCGGCCAGATCACCCGCGTTCCCATCGTCCCGGTGGTGAAGGGTTACCGCCATCCGGACGGCCGCTTTGCCGGCATCGTGTCGATCGGCGTGCCGGTCCAGTATCTCTACGAGCAGCTCACCAAAATCGACTATGGCCCCCGCGGCCTGGCCATCCTGCGGGATGCCCAGCTCAGGCTGGTCACCCGCCATCCGGGACTGGACAAGCCCGAAGGCCGGCTGGGAGCTCCCATCTACAACAAGACGCTGATCGACGGCATTGCGTCCGGACGCAGCCATTTCTCCTACCACACCAGCACCACGCCCGACGGAATTACCCGCCTCATCACCTATCAAAGGCTGTCCGCGCTGCCGTTCCACCTGATCGTCGGCCTTGCCGAGGACGACTACCTGGCCCCCTGGCACGAGCGCCTGAAACAAACCATCGGCGCCCTGCTCGTCTTTGCCGCGGTGACCTGCGCCCTCACGATCCTGCTGCTGCGCATGCTGTCCGCGCTGCGCCGGGAGGGCGCCCACGCCCTCGCCCTGCTGAAGAATGCCAGTGACGGCGTACATATTCTCGACCGGAGCGGCGCCATCATCGAGGCCAATGATGCCTTCTGCCACCTGCTGGGCTACCCGCGCTCAGAACTCATCGGGATGGCGGTTTCGCAATGGGACACCACCCTCGACGAAGCGCAAGCGCCCCAGGCACTGACCCGCTATTTCAGCACCCGCGAACCAACCCGTTTCGAGACCCGCCACCGCCGCAAGGACGGCAGCGAGTTCGCCGCCGAGGTCAGCCTGCGGCCTATCGTCATCGACAATACCGAGCTGCTTTATGCATCATCCCGCGACATCACCGAGCGAAAGCATGCGGAAACCCTGCTCAGGGAGAGCGAGGAGGCACTGAAAGTCGCCAGCCACCTGGCCAAGCTGGGCTACTGGAAATGGGACCTGCACAGCGACACCCACTACTGGTCGGACGACGTCTACCGCTTCTTCGGACTCGCACCGGGCAGCCCACCCGTGGGCTACCCCGAGATCGCCAGGTTTCTGAGCACGGAAAGCTGGAGCAGGCTCGCGGCGGCGGTCGACCAGTGCCGTACGCACGGCAGCGCCTATGTCTGCAACATCGAGGTCCAGCGGGCGGACGGCAGCACCCTGTGGCTCACGGCGCGCGGAGAAGCGGACCGGAATGCCAGCGGGGCCATTCACATGCTGCACGGCACGGTGCAGGACGTTACCGAACAGATCGCCTTGCAGGAGCAGCTGCGCCAGTCGGCCGCCCAATTCGAAGCCCTCATCGAGGCCTCGCCCATTCCGATGGGCGTGTTTGACGAAACAACCGCCATCACCTTTCTGAACAGATCCTTCGTCAGGACCTTCGGCTATGACCGGAGCGACATTCCAACCGTCGGCGACTGGTGGCCGCGCGCCTACCCCAACCCGGAATATCGCCACACCGTCCAGCAGGCGTGGGATGAACATACGACGGCCATTCGGGAAAACGGAACCCCCTTCGCCCCACTAGAAGTGAAAATCACGACCAAATCGGGCGAGCAACTCACCGTCCTGGTCGCGGGCACGCCGCTGCCGGCCAAGAAGGCCCCGCTGTTCCTCGCAACCTTCATCGACATCACCCGGCTCCGGGAATCCGAGAGATCGGCGCGCCATTTCGAACAGATCGTCCGCTCGTCCGACGACGCAATCATCAGCGAGACCCTGGCCGGTGAAGTGACCAGCTGGAACCCTGGCGCCGAGGCCCTGCTCGGCTATTCGGCCGGCGAGATGCTGGGACAGTCCATTTCCCGCCTGTATCCCCCCGACCTGCGGAATGAAGAATCCCTGACTCTCGGGCAGATCGCTGCCGGCAAGACGGTCGCCCACTACGAAACCCGGCGGGTCAGGAAGGACGGCCGGATCATCGATGTAGCAATCACCATTTCTCCGGTCCTCAATGACGCCGGCGAGGTGATCGGCGCAGCCAAGATCGCGCGGGACATCTCCGAGCGCAAACGCACCGAGCAGGAGCTCGCGCAGTACCGCAGAAACCTCGAACAGCTCGTTGATGAACGGACCACCGAGCTGATGCTTGCCAAGCAGGCTGCGGAAGAAGCCAGCAGGGCCAAGAGTGCCTTCCTGGCCAACATGTCCCACGAAATCCGCACCCCGCTCAATGGCGTGCTCGGGCTGGCCCAAATCGGTTTCCGCGATAGCGCGGATGACGCGCAGGCCCGGCAGACCTTCAAGGGCATCCTGGATTCGGGAAAACTGCTACTGACCGTCATCAACGATATTCTCGATTTCTCGAAGATCGAGGCCGGCAAGCTCGAGATCGAAGCGATCCCCTTCAGCGTCGCCGGACTGGTCCGGGACTCCCTGCAAGCCGTCAGCCTCGCAGCCTCAGCCAAGAAGCTGACACTGGCCAGCGAATTGTCCGATCTACCGGCGGCCTGCGTCGGAGACTCCGTCCGCATCCAGCAGATCCTGCTCAACCTGCTGTCCAATGCGGTCAAGTTCACCACGTCCGGCGAAGTTCGCCTTTCCGTCCGGGGTGACGACGGTCAGTTGGAGTTCCGGGTCAGCGACACCGGCATCGGTATTTCCGCGGAGGCGCTTGAACGCCTGTTTCTGCCTTTCGAACAGGCCGACAGCAGCACCACCCGCCGTTACGGCGGGACCGGGCTGGGACTGGCCATCAGCCGCCGCCTGGCAAGCCTGATGGGAGGCAGCCTCACGGCCAGCAGCGTGCCAGGCCAGGGCAGCACCTTTACCCTGCGCGTGCCCTGTACCGAGAGCATCGAAAGCGTAGCGGACGCGGGCGCCCCGCCCGATACGCCCGCCGGCGATCCGCTATCCGGCATCCGGATCCTCGTAGCCGAGGACAACGAGATAAACCGCACCGTAATCGACGACATGCTGCACGGCCTGGGCGCCGACGTGGTCCTCGCCGAAAATGGCGCGCAGGCCATCGCGGCGCTGGACGCTGATCCCTCCATCCGGCTCGTCCTGATGGACATCCAGATGCCGGTCATGGATGGCATCAGCGCAGCCCGGATAATCCATGAGCGCTACCCGCAGCTCCCCATCCTCGGCCAGACCGCCCATGCCTTCCGCGAGGAACATGAGCGCTGCCTCGCGGCCGGCATGAGCGCAACCCTCACCAAACCGATAGACATGGCGCAGCTGAGCGGAGCGATCCGGCAACACCTCGGACTGCACACCCAGCCCGGGATCGCCTCAACCCCTACGGCCCCGGCAGAGCCCCCAACCGATCAGCCCATCGACTGGGCGAGCCTGAACATCCGCTACCAGCGGCACCCCGGGTTCATCGACAAACTCATCAGCCTTGCGCTGAAAAACCACGGCAATGACGTCGAAGGCCTGCACGAACTCATCGCTCAGGGAAACCTGGAGGCGATAGAGCGCAAGGCCCACGAGATCAAGGGCATTGCAGGCAACCTCTTCGCCCACGCCCTCCAGGCGCAGGCCAGCAGCGTAATGATCGATGCCCGCAGGCACGACCCCAACACGCTAGCGGCAGCCCGGCAACTGGCCGAATCCCTGCGGCTCACGCTGGCAACGCTGAGCGCCCAACAGGAAAAGAACCGTCGCTGAGGCGGCCCTTTCCCGCTACAACACTCGGCACACCTGCTGCACCCGCAGCCTAATCAGGACACTGCGACTCCATTTGCAGGACCAGGGTATCGCGCAGAATCGCCGTGTGCTCCAGGCGTTCAATGACTTCATAGCGCTCATGTGCGGCCTCTTCCGTATAGAAGAGCGGCGTGATGAAGGATTTGCGGGTGTGGAAGGCAGATACTTGAGAGCGCTTTTCCCGGACACAAAAGCGATACATCAACTCGGTAGCCATGATGGTCTCGTCGGCTTGAAGTTGATCTTATTTTATTAAATTTGTTAAATTTTTCAATATAAACCCCAGCCTAAGGCTTCACTTCCTTCCACCACGCCAAGATAAGCCCCGACTTCAACCCCCTCTCTACGCGGAAAATCTGGCTTTCTCGGCCACAGATAAAATCTACAAATTATTAGATATAACAATTTCATTTCAATATAAACATCAAATTCATAAAATTGATAAAAATTGTTTGATTCCGAGCCAGGAGGTCGCGCGTGCGAGCCATCGCTTCCAGTGACAAACCCGCCCCCCAACTCATCCCCGCTTTCGATGACGAGACCACAGGACGGGTTCTGATTGTCGATGGGGATGTAACAACACGCAGCGCGCATCGCAGCATGCTCGGCTGCAACTTCGATGTGTTGACCGCCGCATCCGGCGAGCAGGCCATCGAGCTGTGCAAGGCGCGCAGCCTCGACCTGATCATCCTCGAAGTTACGCTCCCCGGCATCGACGGTTACGAGACCTGCCGCAAGCTCAGGACGTTTCTGGACATTCCAATCCTCTTCGTGGCCTGTGGCAGCACGCTCGAAAGCCAGCTCGACGCCTTCGACGCGGGGGGCAACGACCTGATCCTGAAGCCCGCCAACCCCGAGATCTTTCCGCGCAAGATAGCCTTGGCCATTCGCCAGCACCGCGCTCAAAGGGCACTCGAACAGGAAAAGAAGACCTTGGAACGGATGGCCATGGGATTCCTCTCCAGCGCCAGCCAGACCGGCACCCTGCTTGAGTTCATGCGGCGCAACATGGCAGTTACCGACTACCCCGACCTCGCCAACAACCTGCTGACCACCATCCAGGACCTCGGCCTGCAAGCCTGCGTGCTGATCCGCCATCCGGACGGCGGAGCGACGGCTTCCAGCGCTAACAGCACACCCTCCCCGCTCGAAACCTCGATGCTCGAGAACGTCAGGGGCATGGGCCGCCTGTTCCAGTTCAAGCGCCACCTGGTGGTGAACTACGACCGGGTCTCCATCATCGTGTCGAACATGCCCGACGAACAGGCGGAGCAGGAGCGGGCCGGCATCCTGCGTGACAGCCTGGCCATCCTCGCCGAGTCGGCCGAAGTGATGGCGGTCAATGTGGATCTGCGGCTCGAAGGGCAAAAGCGCGCCGAGCAGATCCAGGTTGCCCTGAGTGAAGCGGAGCTGGCCGTCAATGTCCTGGGCGATCAAACCCGCGTAACGCTGTGCGATACCCGCCTGCTCCTGCAGGAGATGATCGAGGGGATCGAGAAGACCTATGCCTGGCTCGACATCAGCAACAGCCAGGAGGCCGAGATCAGCGCGACGATGGATGAATCCGTGCAGAGGATCCTGCGGTGTCTGGCCAAGGGCGGAGGCTTCGACGCCCAGCTCTCGCAGGTACTCGCGGCGCTTAATGCCGGGCGCGGCCAAGGGCAGGACATGGTCGAGCTGTTCTGACGGCTTTCCCGATGGGGCCAGGGCCGCAAGGCCTGACCACGGGCCCCGTTCCGGACAGGCATGGCCGCATCGCCGCGGACCGACGTCTGTCACGTTCTCGATTGAACCTGGGTCCAGAAATGAAAAGCAGCTCCATCGCCACCCGAATCCTCGTCGGTTTTGCGCTGATCGCCACGATTTTCGTTGCGGTCGCAGCCTACGTGACCATCCATTCCGCCCGCATCGAGGACGCCTCACGGCAGATCGAGGAAACCTTCACGCCGAAGCTCGATGCCGTGACCCGGCTCAACGACGCAATCCAGCAGATCCGTATCCAGGTCCGCAGTGCCATCATCGAAACCGAGCCGGCGACATTGACCGAAGTCGGCCGCTCGACCGATCAACACATCGCCGCGGCCAACAGCGCCATGCAGCGCATCACCGAGTTGGAACACGGCGCCAGCGCAGACCAAGGCCTGCCCCAAGCCGCCCTGGGCATACGGGAGCAGCTCCAGACCTTCGAAATGCTCTCCCGCGAGATCGTCAGCCTGGGTTCGAACGGCGCCCAGGCCGACGCCAACCGCCTCTTCCATGCCGCCCACTGGCCGGCAGCCCTCGCCCTCAACGAGGCCACTCGTGTCTACCTCGCACAGGTGCGCACGGCCAACACCACTGCGATCGAGACGCTCAAGGCAAGTGCCCGCCAGACGACCCGCGCGGTGATCGGCGGCGCGGCCACGTTCGTACTGTTCGCCGCCGTGATCGCGCTGGCCATCGCCCGCGGCATCCGGCACAAGCTGACCGACACACTGGCCGCGGTGAAACGCATTGCCGGCGGCGACCTCAGCAGCGACCTGCAGCCGCAGGGCAAGGATGAAGTGGCGGCACTGCAGCGGGAAGTACAAAGCATGCAGCTTTCCCTGCGCGAGATGGTGCAGACCATCCGCCAGGCCGACGTCCGCCTGCACGAAGCCACCCATCACCTGTCCCATGCGACTGACCAGGTTCGCCACGGCTCGGAAACCCAGGCCGGCCTGGCCGCCTCCATGGCCCAGTCGCTGGACGCGCTGTCCTCCTCCATTTCCCATGTGAGCCTGCTCGGCAGCGCCGCCAGCGACACCTCGACGCAGGCCCGGGAACACGCCTCCAGCGGCGCCCTCGGCATCAACGACATGGTTGACCAGATCACCAAGGTCAGCGAACGCATCGAACACAGCGCCCGCAATGCCTCCCAACTGGGCGAGGCGACGTTGCGGATTTCGGAGATCGTAAAGGTCATCCAGACCGTCGCCAGCCAGACCAATCTCCTGGCCCTCAACGCCGCCATCGAGTCCGCCCGCGCGGGCGAAATGGGCCGCGGCTTCGCAGTGGTTGCCGACGAGGTCCGCAAGCTGGCCGAGCAATCTGCGCAATCAACCATCCAGATCACCAGCGTGACCGAGGCGATCCAGAGCGGGGCTCAGGACGTCGCCCTGCAGATCCAGGCCACCGTCACCCAGATGCAGAGCGGACTGGCCGGTGCGAAGCAGGCTGGCCAGGAAATCGACGAAATCGTCGCCAATGCCGAGACCGTCATGAACGTGATCACCGAGGTGTCCACCGGCCTTGACGAGCAGGCCACGGCCAGCCAGCAGATCGCGCGCCAGATCGACGAGATCGTCCAGATGGTCGAGGAGAACGCCGAGGCCGCAGCGGAAGTGGCCACCGCTGCAGACGACCTGACCAGCCTGTCGGCTGCGCTGTCGTCCTCCGTCGGTCGATTCCGCCTCCACGCCTAAAAGGCACCAGGCGAAAAACAGGATTCGCACCATGAACCAGACCAATCAGACCCTGCTCGAGCAGCTCCGGATCACCGAGTTCGAGATCGAACACCGGAAGAACCTGCTCAACTTCGGTCCCCACGACATGCAGCGGCTGATCGCCTGCAAACCGTTCATCGAAGCCCAACTGGACGATCTCGTAGCGTGCTTCTACCGTACCCAGACCAGCGAGCCCGAAATCGCCCTGCTGATCGGCGATGCGGATACTCTCACGCGCCTGCGCAGCGCCCAGCGACGCTACATCCTCGATCTATTCTCCGGGGACTATGGCCTCGAATATGTGAACAACCGCCTGCGCATCGGCATGGTCCACAAACGCATCGGCGTCGAACCCAAGCTCTACCTGGCCGGCGTGCACACCTTGCTGAGCCTGCTGACCAGCACCCTCAGCGACACGCGCGCGGGCATCGGCGAGCTCCGGCCAACGCTGGAGTCCCTGCAGAAACTGATCCATTTCGATGTCACGCTGGTTTTCGAGACCTACATCCGCAGCCTCGTCACCGAGATCGAAATCGCCAAGAACAAGTCGGAACAGTACGCGCTCTCGATGGAGGAGAAAGTCCGCGAACGCACGCTACAGCTCGAGGAACTCAGCAAGACCGATCCCCTCACCGGCCTGCAGAACAAGCGCCACCTAAACGAGACCCTGAGTCGCGTCCTGTCCGGCGCCCAGCGACGCCGGGAGCCCGTGACCGTAGCCTACATGGACGTGAACGACTTCAAGCTGATCAACGACAGCTTCGGTCACCAGCGGGGCGACGAGATCCTGTGCTCGGTCGCCGAAGCAATGAAACAGGTCTCCCGGGAGGAAGACGTGTGCTTTCGCTGTGGTGGAGACGAGTTCTGCGTCATTCTGCCCAACAGCACGGAGGCCAGCATCCGTGACACCTACCTGCCGCGGCTGAGGCACGCCGTCTCGTCGAACAACGACAAACCGGTCAGCCTCAGCATCGGCCTCGCCCAGGCGGGCCCCCACGACTATTGCAGCGCCGACACACTGCTCCATCGGGCGGACGAAGGCATGTACCGGGAAAAACGGGCGACGAAGCAGCCCAGCGCGCGCGCCATCAGCCCCCTGCAGGCCGCCTGAAGGGCGTTCGCACCGCTAATGCCCCAACCATTGGATGCACAACGACAGGCTTAGCACCGACCCCAGTGTCGTCAGCAGGACAACGCGCGATACCCGCGCGGCTTCGCGCCGATAGAAGCTGGCCAGCATGAACGGGCCGGTTCCGGTCGGTAAGGCACTCAACAGCAAGGCCGAATTGGCCCACAGCGTGGGCAACTCGAACACCCGGAAGGCCAGAAAAGCCGTAACCAGCGGCTGCAGCATCAGCTTGGCCAACGCAAGCCCCGTCGCCCCCTCGTGCCGGCCGTCCTGCTCCTGTGCCAGGAATGCCCCCAGGGACACCAGCGCACAAGGCGTGGCAGCAGTACCGAGCAGGGACAGGAACTGCTCGAAAGACGGCGCCAGAGGCAGATCGGTGATTCCCCAAGCGCCCCCCAGCACAGGTGCCACCAGTAAGGGATTGGTCGCCAGCGCCCGCCCCACCCGGGCCAGGGCCCGCAGCGGGTTCTGTTCCCGTTGCAGGCTGAGTTCGATCAGCACGATGGCGACACCGAACAAGGCACATGTAACGATGAGCGTCCCGACGATCGCCGGCAGCAAGCCCGCCTGCCCCAGCACCAACACGCACAGCGGAATGCCGACGAATCCGGTGTTGGAATAGGCGGCACTGAGCCCGTCGATGCTGGCATCGGCGAGTCCGCGCAACTGCCTCACCCGCAACAGCACCGTGGCACCGAACACCAATGCGCACCCACCGCACACCGAGGCGATGAAGCCCGGCTGCCAGATCTGCGCCCAGGTGGTCGTCGCCGTCACCTTGAACAGCAGGGCCGGCAGGGCCAGCCAGACGACGAAGCGGTTGAGCTCAGCGGAGGCCCCTTCGCCGAGACAACCCCCGCGGCGACACAGGTAGCCCGCCAGGATCAAACCAAAAATCGGCAGGACGACATTGATGATGGATGACATGGGGCGCTGCTCAGCGATGAAGTGACGAGCAGCTTAGGATTTCGCATCCCATACCGTCCAATGCTATATAAAGCCAAGATTGATACGGAATCGGAATCGATGACCCTCGACTTTCGTCAGCTGCGCTACTTCGTGGTTCTTGCCGACACCCTGCACTTCGGTCGCGCCGCCGCCCTGCTGCATATCTCCCAGCCGCCGTTGAGCCGCCAGATCGCGGCGCTCGAGGAAGCGCTCGGCGTCGTGTTGTTCCAGCGCACGTCGCGGCAAGTCGAGCTGACCGCCGCCGGCCGGCATTTCCACGAACAGGCAGCACGCATCCTCGCCTCCCTCGACGCCGCCGTGCGCAGCACCCAGGCCACCGCGCGGGGCGAGCGCGGGGTGTTGCGCGTCGGCTTCACGATGAGCGCGGCGTGGAGCGTTCTGCCGCGGCTGGTCAAACGTTTCGGGGATGCCTACCCAGACGCCGACATCCAGCTCAACGAGGTGCTGCCGCGGGAACTCAACGAATCCCTGCTCTCCGGCCAGGCCGACATCGGCATCGCCTTCCCGTGGCAACGCCCCGCCGGGCTGGAGTATCTGCGCGTCTACCTGGAACCGCTGTGTGCGGTACTTCCTGCGGGACACCGGCTGGCCGCCCGGCCCGAGATCGCTGTAGATGAACTCGCCGGCGAACCCTTCATCACCTTTCCCGCCAGTACCGCCCCAGCCCTGCACGAAATGGTGATCGGCTGCTGCCGCGAGCACGGCTTTGAACCGCATGTCCGCCTCGAAACGCACCTTCAGCAGACGATCGTGAACCTGGTCTCGGAGGGGCTCGGCGTGTCCCTGGTGCCCCAGTCGATGAGCCGAATGCAGTTACCCGGCGCGGTATTCCTCCCGGTGTCCGCCCCACGGATGGTCGAACAGGGGCTCATCTGGGCGGCGGGCAATGCCAACCCCTGCCTGCCGCGTTTTTTGGAGTGTGCGCGTGGGATTGCGGCACTGACACCGCCTACGGTGATGGCCGATGCGCCGCAGGTAGCTGGCGGGGTGGACGGAGACATGTAATCCGGTCAGCTGGCCCATCACCCTCGCCTGCCAAGCACTACGCCCTCAAGCACCCGATTGACCTCCAGCATGGCCAGACATGCCCTTGTGCGGTGGTCATCGGAAGCAGAGGCACCGCAGGCCCGCAACTCCCGACACGCCCCTAAGGCCAGGGCCCGGCCACGTGCCGGTTCCTGAACGACCTCTATGGGCAGGTTTGCCAGGCACTGAGCCAGCCGCCCCGCCAGATCACGATCCATGGGCCGGGCGGCCAGCACCTGCTCGCTGGGCTGGAAACCGGCGGTACACGTCAACGCGATCATGTAATTGGTGGCGGACTGCAGGCACACCGCGCCCTCCGCCGTCACCGTGAGCAAGGGGAAATAAGGCGCGAGGGATGGCAACACGTGGTTGGGAAAGGCCTGCGCCCCCCAATAACGTGCAGCCACCCGCCCGAAGTGCTCGAAATCCTCGATCGGCACAAAACGCGCCTGCTCCAGCGGCAGGATCTCCACGGGCGGCTTGGTCGGCACCACGGTGTCGTTGGACGCATCGATATAGAGCGTGCCTGCCAGGAAGGCATTCTGAAAATATTCGCCCCGCAAGTCTCCCCACACTTGCCGGAAACGCCCCCCATTGGCTAGGAATGCCGCCAGTGCCGCATACCCCTGTGCAGCCAGGGGCGGCAAGGAAACCGGCTGCAAGCGCTGCAGGGCGTTCTGCACCGCCTGGGAAATCTCCAGACACCAGCCCAGCGGATAGGGTTTGCCGGCCTTGCCCGGCCCCGTTTGACGCAAGGCCGGGTCAATCTGGCCCCGCAGCAACCGGAACAGCGCCTCCAACGCGGGCAGAGCTGGCAGCAGGAAGCGCTCGGTCAGGGCCTGCTCGGCCTCCTTGTCGAGCACACGGGGCTCATTTGGCAACAGCGGTCGGGGCCCCTGCCCAGGGGCAAGGGGCGCAGCCCCAGCCATCACGTCATCGGCCATATCGATAGAATTACAAACATCTTTAGCACCGTAACCAATGTCACAATTCAGCGCCGTGACTCCACTGGCGGCGCTGGGTCGCCATGGTAGCGTGCGACGCGTCTGTCGCGGCCCACGGCCCCGACTCCCGACTCACTTAGAACCCAACCCGACACACCATCCGGATGGCCGCTCCACCGCATATCTACTGGATTACCGGCCTGCCCGCAGCCGGCAAGACCACGCTCGCCACAGCCCTTGCCGCCGCCCTCAAGAATAGCGGGCGCCAGACCGTTGTTCTCGACGGTGACGAGTTGCGCAAAGGACTGTGTGCCGACCTGGGGCTGTCGGCCGCCGACCGCAGCGAGAACATCCGGCGCGCCGGCGAAGTTGCCCGGCTGATGTGGAGCGCGGGCCTCGACGTGGTGTGTGCGTTCGTCTCCCCCTTCCGGATTGACCGGCTGCAGGCAAGAAGCCGCGTCCCCGCAGGGCAGTTCATCGAGATCCACCTGAGCACGCCCTTGGAGGAATGCATGCGACGCGACCCGAAAGGCCTGTACGCCAAGGCCCGGGGCGGCGAGATCCAGGGCCTCACCGGCTGGGACGCCCCCTACGAGCCTCCGGAAGCGCCCGAATTCCGCTTTGACACCCGCAACCTGGACACGGCGGAAATCGCCCGTCAGGTTGTTAACCACCCAGACAACACCTAGCGTATCCATCCGATGGCAGATCTACAGCTCAACGCCTGGACACCGGCAGACCATCAGCGCAGCGGCTTCGACGAGGCCGGCACATCGTCCCCGGAACTCCGCCGGGCCGCCGGCAAACCACTGCTCACACCCTCCCCGGGGCTGGCCCGCTGGCTGGCCGAGTCGGGCGGCTCGCTGGCCTTTTCCACCTACCAGACGGGGCGCCTGTTCTTCCTCGGCAGCCATGCTGACGGGAGCATCTACGCGCAGGAGCGGGTCGTCGGCACCGCCATGGGCCTGGCCATCGACCAGGACAAGCTGTGGGTCGGCAACCGGGAGCAGATCTGGCGCTTCTCCAACACCGGCCCTGACGAAATCGCCGGCCAGCACTACGACGCGATCTACATGCCGCGCCAGGGCTACATGGTCGGCAACAGCAACACCCACGACGTGCTGGCCGACGTGCATTTCCAGGGGCAGCACTACGCGTTTCTGTACGCCAATACCCAGTTCAGCTGTGTCGCCGCACCGGACGAGCACTACACCTTCCGCCCGGTGTGGGTGCCGGACTTCATCAGCGTGCTGGCACCGGAAGACCGCTGCCACCTGAACGGCATCTGCGCCGTCGACGGCGAACTGGCCTACGCCACGATCTGCGGGCGTTTCGACACCCGTCTCGGCTGGAAGGGCGTCAAGAGCCATGGCGGCTTCGTGATCGACATGCGCAGCAACGAGGTGGTCTGCGAAGGCCTGTCGATGCCCCACTCACCACGCTGGCACGACGGAAAACTGTGGCTCATCAACTCCGGCGAGGCCCAACTGGGCTACGTGGATTTCGCCAGCAAGCGTTTCGTGCCGGTCGTCCTGTGTCAGGGCTTCGCCCGCGGCATCGCTTTCGTCGGCGATCACGCGGTGGTCGCCCTTTCGCGCCTGCGGCCGGACAAGAACGGACTGGTCGGGCAGATCAACCTGGCCCAGAAGCTCGAGGACCATGGTTTCTACCAGCGTTGCGGCCTGCTGGTCTTCAATCTCGGCACCGGCCAGCTAGACCACTGGCTGACCATCGAAGGCCAGGTCACCGAGACCTACGACGTCGCCTTCCTGCCCGGCATCCGCAAGCCTTACACCCCCGGCTTCCGCGAGCCCGAACAGCACCAGTGGCGCATGCACCTGCCCGACGGCCCCTGGAAAGCCGCGCCCAAGCCGGCCCCGGACTTTCCCGGCTGGCAGCCCCAGAACAAGCCCCGCACCTGACATTTTCCAAGATTCGAACCCAGGCACCCCATGACCGAGAGCACCTCACCGATCCGCGAAGTCGTCATCGTCGACGCCAGCGTCAGCGACTGGAAAACCCTGACCGCCGGCATCAACCCGAACATCCCGGTCATCCTGCTGCCGGCCGGCGGCAACGGCCTGGAGTCGATCACCGACGCCCTGTCGAGCTACGGCACCCTCGACGCGGTACACCTCGTCAGCCACGGCGGCACCGGCCGCCTCAGCCTGGGCGACCTGCAACTGACCAGCAACAACCTGGCCGCCCAATCTGACGCACTGGCCGCCATCGCCAGCCACCTGACGCCTGACAGCGACCTGCTGATTTACGGCTGCTCCGTCGCCGCCGGCGACAGCGGGCACGCCTTCGTCAATGCACTCTCCAGCGCACTGAACGGCGCCGACATCGCCGCCTCCACCGACCGCACCGGCCCGCTGAGCCTGGGCGGCGACTGGGACTTGGAATACGCCGTTGGTGACATCGAGACGGTGCTGCCGTTTACGGTGCAGGGAATGGAGGGGATTGATGAGTGTTTGGGGTGCTCGGATTTCTACAGCGGGCAATGGCATACGACGAATGGCGCCATCTGCACCCCCCCTGCATCAGACACCACCCCCCCAACCGTAACATCCATCAGCTCCTCGGATTCAGCCAGCGCGACATCCGCGACCTTCTCCGTCGTGTTCTCGGAAAACGTCACGGGAGTGGATACGTCGGACTTCACGCTCGTAACCGTGTCAGGAACTGCCACTGGAACGATCTCTAGCATTAGTCCCCCTTCTGGCAGTTCTTACTCGGTGACGGTCAACTCAATCTCAGGCACGGGTTCAATTCGAGTCGACCTGAAGTCGAGCGGTACCGGAATCAAGGACACAGCCACAACCCCAAATGCGATCACCAGTGGATTCACCGGCGCAGTCCACACGGTAAGTATCGCTGTCGCCCCCACCCTTACGAGCGCCACCTACGATGCCAGCACCGGCACGCTCGTTGTCACCGGCTCCAGCATGACCACCGGTGACACCATCGACGTCAGCAAACTCACCCTCACCGGCCAAGGCGGCAATACCTACACACTCACCTCCAGCAACGTAACCGCGAGCAGTTCAACGAGTTTCTCGGTCACATTGAACGCAGCTGACAAGCTGGCAGTGAATGGCTTGTTGAACAAGAACGGTACCTCTTCCGTTGGCGGAACGACCTTCAACCTCGCCGGCGCAACAAGCTGGGACGCCACCCAGAGCGCCCCGGCCGACACGACCGGCAATGGAATAACCGTCAGCAACGTCACCTCGCCGACCATCACTTCGGCCACTTACGACAGCAGCACCCACGTGCTAACTGTCACCGGCAACAACCTTGTCAGAACGGTTGGCGCAACAAACGACATCACCGTCTCCAAGCTGACGCTCACTGGCGAGGGCGGCAGCACCTACGCATTGACCAGTTCCGATGTCGAGGTCACCTCCGCCACGGGTTTCTCCGTCACCCTGAATGCGACAGACCGGGCGGCCGTCGAGCAATTCTTCAACAAGAACGGCACCAGTTCCACCGGCGGCACGAGTTACAACCTGGCAGCTGCAGATGACTGGAATAGTGTCATCAACAATACCGATACCTCGGTGGTCACGGCTGCGGTCACAGTCTCCAACGTGGCCGTCCCTGCCATCACCAGTGCCACCTACAACGCTAACACAGGGACGCTGGTCGTCACTGGCACCGGTTTCCTGTCGAAGTCTGGCGCCACCAACGACATCGTCGCCAACAAGTTCACCTTCACCGGCGAAGGCGGCAGCACCTACACGCTGACTGACTCCAGCAACGTCGAGATCACCAGCGGCACCAGCTTCACGCTGACGCTGTCTGCCACCGACAAGGCTGCCATCAACCAGATCATCAACAAGAACGGCACCAGTTCCAGCAGCGGTACCACCTACAACCTCGCTGCCGCCGAGGACTGGGCCGCCGGCGCCGATGCCGCCGTGGTCGTCGCCGACACCACCGGCAACGGCATCACCGTCAGCAACGTTGCCGCACCGACCATCACCAGTGCCACCTACGATGCCAGCACGGGGGCGCTGGTCGTCACCGGAACCGGCTTCCTGAAGCTCTCCGGCGCCACCAACGACATCGTCGCCAACAAGTTCACCTTCACCGGCGAAGGCGGCAGCACCTACACACTGACCGACTCCAGCAACGTCGAGATCACCAGCGGCACCAGCTTCACGCTGACGCTGTCGGCCACCGACAAGGCCGCCCTCAACCAGGTCCTCAACAAGAACGGCACCAGTTCCAGCGGCGGCACCACCTACAACCTGGCGGCCGCCGAAGACTGGGTCGCAGGCGCTGATGCCGCCGTGGTCATCGCCGACAGCACCAACGGCATCACCGTCTCGAATTACAACAACCCACCCATCATCTCCAACCTGAACGCCGACAGCGTCACGTGGGCCGGCGTTGGCAATACGGTTGTACTCGATGCGGGTACCAATGCGTCCTTGAATGATGCCGAGCTTTCCGCACTCAATACAGGCAACGGCGACTGGGCGGGCGCCAGCCTGACGGTGCAGCACACTGGCACGGCCGTCTCCGCTGACGTCTTCGACTTCAATACTTCCGGGGCCCCATTCACGGTCAGCGGCAGCAACCTGCAAGCAGGTGGCCTCACCTTCGCCACCTTCTCGAATGGCGCGGGTGTACTCACCGTCAACTTCACCAGCTCGGGTACGGCGGCCACAACGGCGCTTGTCAATGCTGTTGCCCAGAGCATCCTCTACCGCAATGACACCCCTGCGGGTGATGCGAACCTGCGCTTCACGCTCAGTGACGGCACAGGTTCAACCACCGCCGACGTCACGGTGAACAGCGACACCATCTACGTCACCAACACCACCGACACGGCCACCATCGACGTCAGCAATGGCGTCAGCTTCAGCGAGGCGGTGGCAATTGCTGCGGCTGACAACACCGGCAGCCAGACGCTGGTACTGGGTAGCGCCTTTGCCAGTGCAGGCACGACGCTGGCTGGCAATGTATCGATCAGTGAAAGCCTGACGGTCAATACCGATGCGGTAACCAGCGGTACGACGCTGGCCGGCAGCCAGATCACGCTTGGCAGCGGGACCGTGCTCACCGTCACCAACCAAGTGGGTAAGACAAGCACGATCAGCAGCGTCCTGGCTGGCACAGGCGGACTGACAAAAACAGGTGCAGGCACCCTCATTCTGTCCGGGGCCAACACCTACACTGGAGCCACAACGGTGTCGGCCGGCGGCCTGAGCACGGGCGCCGCCAATGTGATCGCCGACGCCAGTGCCGTCAGCGTGGCTTCGGGCGCCACCCTGACCCTCGGTGGAAACGACACCGTCGGCTCGCTGGCCGGCGCGGGCAACGTGGAGCTGGGCGCCAAGACCCTGACAACGGGGGCAGGCAACACCTCCACCGATTTCTCCGGCGTCATCAGTGGCACCGGTGGACTCGCCAAGACCGGCTCGGGCACGTTCACCCTGTCCGGCAGCAACACCTATAGCGGCACAACCACGATCAATGCCGGCACCCTGACAGCCAGCGGCGGAGCTGCCATCGCCGACACCAGCGCGGTGACGGTTGCGTCTGGCGCCACGCTAACGCTCTCTAACGACGAAACCGTGGGCTCGCTGGCCGGTGCGGGCGCAGTGACGCTCGGGACAAACACGCTCACAACAGGCGGCGCCAACACCAGCACCACCTTTTCGGGCGCCATCGGTGGAAGCGGTGGCTTGAGCAAGACAGGTTCGGGCACGCTGACGCTGTCGGGTAGCAATACATACAGTGGCGCCACCACGGTTTCAGCTGGCACGCTCAGTATCGCCAACCACACCGCCATCGGCGGAGGCGGCCAGGTCACGCTGGCCGGAGGCACGCTGAAACTGACCGGCACGGGAAGCGTGCTCGTTGACAGCGTGTATTACGACAACCTCCTAAATGAGGTCGTGATCGACAGCGCTGGCGGGACCATCGATACAGCCTCGATGGCGGCTGACAGTCAATTGGCTTTGCGCGGTGCGCTAACCGGTTCAGGCACTTTGACCGCAATAGGCAATGTGCTGAATTTCTGGAACGCCAACAATTTCCACGGGGATATTGTCGCAAGCTCTGGCGTGTTGGAGGCATTCGGTACATCAGGCTTTGGCGACGGCACTATCACGCTGAATACGGGCACGTTTATCTGGGCCAGCGGCAGCACCAGAAGCATCGTCAACAATATCGTGCTCGCCGACGACTCCGGACTGCATACAGACACTGCCAGTTACCTGATGGCCCCAGGGGCCGTCATTACCTTCTCCGGCAACATCTCGGAGAGCGGCGGAGCCCGATCCCTCACCCTGCAGAATGACGACCCGACCAACAGCAACGCGATCGTCCTTGCCGGCACCAATACCTACACGGGTAGCACGACGATCGCCAACGACACCAAGGTCTCCGTCGCCACGGATGGCAATTTTGGCGCAGGCGCCCTCTCGCTCGGTAGCAACGCCACGCTGGCCATCACCGGCTCCAACACCATCGACAACGCCATCACACTGGCGGGGAATGCCTCAATTGACGTTGGCGGCGCTGTAGCCGCAGAACTCTCGGGAAGCATTTCCGGTACATCCAAGGCGTTGACCAAGACCGGTACTGGCACGCTGACCCTGTCGGGCAGCAACACCTACACCGGTGCAACGACGGTATCAGCCGGCAACCTGAGCACCGGCGCCGCCAACGTGATTGCGGATGCCAGCGCCGTCAGCGTGGCCTCGGGCGCCACCCTGAGCCTCGGTGGCGACGATACCGTCGGCTCCCTGGCCGGCGCCGGCACCGTGGCGCTGGGCACCAACACCCTGACCACCGGGGGCGGCAACGCCTCCACGACCTTCTCCGGCGTGATCAGCGGCTCCGGCGGACTGACCAAGACCGGCTCCGGCACCTTCACCCTGTCCGGGCCCAATACCTATACCGGCGCCACAACGGTGTCGGCCGGCAGTCTGACCACGGGCGCTGCCGATGTGATCGCCGACACCAGTGCCGTCAGCGTGGCTTCAGGGACCACCCTGACCCTCGGTGGTAACGAGACCGTCGGCTCCCTGGCCGGTGCCGGGGCCGTCGCGCTTGGCGCCAAAACCCTGACCGCCGGGGCGGACAACACATCCACGAGTTTCTCGGGGGTCATCAGCGGCTCCGGAGGACTCACCAAGACTGGCTCGGGCACTCTCACCCTGTCCGGAGCCAACACGTACACCGGCGCCACGACGGTGTCGGCAGGCGGCGTGACCACGGGCGCCGCCAACGTCATCGCCGACGCCAGTGCCGTCAGCGTGGCCTCGGGCGCCACCCTGACCCTCGGCGGCAACGAGACCGTCGGCTCCCTGGCCGGGGCCGGCACCGTCGCGCTGGGCGCCAACACACTGACCACCGGGGGCGGCGACGCCTCCACGACCTTCTCCGGCGTAATCAGCGGCTCCGGCGGAGTCACCAAGACTGGGGCCGGGACCTTTACCCTGTCAGGCTCCAACACCTACACCGGCACCACGAGCGTCTCGAGTGGCACGCTGTCGATTGCGGCTGACGCCAATCTGGGGACGGGCGCGGTATCACTCGCTGCAGGCAGTGAGTTGGACATCACCGACACCACGGCAGTCGACAATGCGCTCGATCTTTCCGGCTCGGGTTATGCCACGCTCGATGTCGCTAATGGCCGTACCGCAACGCTTTCTGGTCAGATTTCTGGCGCGCAAAAGCTCTACCTGACCCAAGCCGGAACCGTGGTTCTATCCAACACCGGCAACGAGGCTGCGTGGTCCGGCGACATCGAAGTCCGCCAGGGCACCCTGTCGGTAGCCAGCGATGACGCCCTGAGCAGTGGCAGCATCCAGCTCAACAACGGCGCCTTCAGCATTTCCGGCTCCACCACCATCGACAATCCCATCCAGCTATTGAACAGTGCCACCGTCCAGACCTCGGACAACGTCACGCTGTCCGGGGCCATTACGAACGGTGGCGGGCTGACCAAGGCGGGCAGCGGCTCCATCACGCTCGCCCACAGCGGTATCGTCGCCGATGCGGGTGCGACCACCGTCACGGCGGGCACCCTGGCCCTGCAGGGGGATGCCAACAGCACGCTGACGGGCTACAACGGCCAAATCACGGTTAGCAGCGGCGCCAGCCTCGCCGGCTCCGACTGGCTGAACGACACGCTGACGATTGCCTCCGGCGGCAAGCTGACCCTTGGCGTCACGGGCACCAACGACGGTGTCGGCCACTTCACAATCGACAGCGGCGCCAATCTCGTGGTGGGCGGCACGCTGGAAATGAACGCAGCCGGCGCCTCGAGCTATGACCAGATCGTGGTGCAGAATGGCGCCGTAACGCTGACCGGCAGTACGCTGAGCTTCACGCTCAAATCCGGCTATGTACCCACCGTCGGCGACCACCTGACCCTCATCGACAACCAGGGCAGTTCGGCGGTCGTCGGGACCTTCAGCGGTTTGGCCGAGGGCGGTACGCTGACGGTTGGTAGCGCGTCCTTCCAGATCAGCTATGTCGGCGGCACCGGCAACGACGTGGTATTGACGCGCCTTGCCCCGCCCGCGGCTCCCCCGACGCCGACGGAGCCCCCCCCGCAGCCCCCGGTCGAGCAGGACAACGACGGCGTATCCCCGACCATCGAAGACGCCGCACCTGGCCTGCCCACTTCGAGCGGCAACAACACGCCGGTCGCTGGCGATGGCAACGGGGACGGGATCAAGGACAGCACCCAGTCCCAGGTCACTTCGGTGGCCTTCCTGAACACGCCCACTGCCGTTTCCAAGCCGGGAACGGCCAAACCGGTCTATGTGACCCTCGTGGCGAGCAGTCAGGATGGCAAGGTCGACACCAGCAATCCGGCGGCGAGCGCCACCACCCTCAACAACGTCAAGCAGCTCGATGCACCGACCGATCTGCCGAGTGCCATCACGATGCCGCTGGGCCTAATCAGTTTCAGCGCCAACGTCGCTGCGGCAAACACGACGGAGAGCTTCAGCCTGTACGTGGATCCCACCCTCGGGGTGAATGGCTACTGGAAAAAGAACACCGCCGGCACCTGGGTCAACCTGGCGAGCGAGGCCTACGGCGGCAAGATCGTCAGCGAAGGCGGCAAGCTGCGCCTGGACTTCCAGATCAAGGACGGCGGCGAGTTCGACGCGGACGGCAAGGCCGATGGCGTCATCACCGATCCGGGCGCCGCGGCCTACATGCAGCTCTCCATTGTTGGCGTTCATGCCGATCTGCCGGCTGGCAGCTTCTGGTTCTGAACCGCCAGCCCGAACATTCAAGACTCACCGGTTTCTGCCCATGAAAACGACACATTTCCGCTCCAGCCTCCTGCTTCCAACTGTTCTCGCCGTCGGCACCTCGGTCCTGCTTGCTGCCTGTGGAGGCGGTGGTGGCGGTGGCACCAGTGCGGCCCCCACTCCGACCCCAACCCCCACACCGACCCCCACACCGAGCACGCTGGACACCAGCGCACTGCAGGGCCGCTGGAGCACGACCGGCGCCACGACCGCCTTCACGGCGATCATCCTGCCCGGCGCCGGCAATACCGCGACGGCCTGGGTGCTGGCCCAGGACCTGTCGCAACTGGACATCCTGGCGATCGACAACCAGGCCACGGTCAGCGGGAAGATCTATGCGCTTGCCGGAAACACGTCGCCGGTTACCGTCAGCGGTGGCATACAAGCCAGCCTGAGCACCACGCCCAAGACACTCAGCTTCAGCGGACTCGGCGCCACGGCGCTGGCAGTCACCCAACAGGACGCGCTGGCCACGCCCGCCATCCAGGCCGACGTTGTCGGTACCTGGAAAGGTAGTGCCGGCGGCGGCACCCAGACCTTGAGCTGGTCGGTTGGCGCAGGCAGCGGGGCGATCGCCGGCGTATCCACCACGGGTTGCACCTACACCGGCACGCTGACGGCACAAACGACAGCAAGTGCCTATACGGCCCACTTCGTGGAGAGCTGTCCCGGCAGCACCCTCACCACCTTTGACGGCATCGCCACCCTCAACGGCGACAAGTCCCGCCTCACCGTCGTCGGCATCACCACCGACCAAGGCAGGGCCGTCGTCCTGCCGTTCAGCAAATAGTCCTTTGAAACCCGCGGGCGTCTCCAGCCGTGGAGTCGCCTACGGGTTATCCCTCCTGTCGGCCGGGTTGTCCTTCACCGCCCTGCGCCCCATAATTTTTGCAGGAAGGCGCCCCACGTCTTACCCCAGAACAAGGCGCAATGGCCCATGGGCGCCGTATAACGGCGCCTGCCCGCATCCGTCCTGCACAGAGATGAACCAGAGAGTGATTCCCCTCGCCGACGAGCGCCTGCTCCGGCAATTGCCGAAGATCCCGCGGGAGCTCACCGCCCCTACCGGGCGCCTGCTCGACAGCCGTGGCCGCCCGTTGCGGGATCTGCGCATCTCGGTCACCGACCGCTGCAACTTCCGCTGCGTGTATTGCATGCCGAAGGCGGTCTTCGACAAGGACTATGCTTTCCTGCCGCGGGAATCCCTGCTGTCCTTCGAGGAGATCACCCGCGTGGCCCGGCTCTTCGCCGCCCACGGCGTCAGCAAGATCCGCCTGACCGGCGGCGAGCCGCTGCTACGCCGCAATCTGGAGCAGCTTATTGCTCAACTGGCCGCCATTCCGGGCATCGAGGTCACCCTCACCACCAATGGCGTTCTGCTCCCCAAGAAGGCAGCCGCCCTCAAGGCCGCGGGCCTGAAGCGCGTCACGGTGAGCCTGGACTCCCTCGACGACACCGTGTTCCGGGCGATGAACGACATGGACGTGCCGGTCGCCGACGTGCTAAAGGGCATCGACGCCGCCACCGCCGCCGGGCTCGGGCCGATCAAGATCAACATGGTCGTCAAACGCGGCCTCAACGACCATGAGATCCTGCCGCTGGCCCGCCATTTCCGCGGTAGCGGCCACATCCTGCGTTTCATCGAATTCATGGACGTGGGCAGTTCCAACGGCTGGCGGATGGACGACGTGGTGCCGTCGGCCGAAGTCGTCCGCCGCATCCATGCCGAATTCCCGCTGGAGCCGGTCGATCCCAACTACACCGGCGAAGTGGCGGAGCGCTGGCGCTACCAGGACGGCGGCGGCGAGATCGGCGTCATCTCGTCGGTCACCCAGGCCTTCTGTTCCACCTGTACGCGGGCCCGGCTGTCCACCGAAGGGCGCCTGTACACCTGCCTGTTCGCCCAGAGCGGCCATGACCTGCGCACGCTGCTGCGCAGCGGCCACAGCGATGCCGAGTTGTCGGCCGCCATCGGCCAGGTCTGGCAGGGCCGCGGCGACCGCTACTCGGAGATCCGCACGGCCGAAACAGCCGCCCTGCGCAAAATCGAGATGTCCTACATCGGGGGCTGAGATGGAAGTGCCCAGCAGGGACGACATCAGCGGCCTGATCCTCGCCGGTGGACTGGGGCGCCGCATGGGCGGTGTCGACAAGGGGCTCGTGCCGCTCGACGGACGCCCGCTGGCCGCTCACGTGCTGGCCCGCCTGACCCCGCAGGTGGGTTCCGTCCTCATCAACGCCAACCGCAATGGCGACACCTACGCCAGCCTGGGCGCCGCCGTCATCGCTGACCTGCGCGACGACTTCGCCGGCCCACTGGCCGGCCTGGAGGCCGGGTTGGCCGCATGCAGGACGCCCTATCTGGCCTGCGCTCCGTGCGACTCCCCCTTCCTGCCCGCCGACCTGGTGCCGCGTCTGGCCGACGCGCTGGCCGCCGGCGAGGCCAGCGTGGCCGTTGCCCGCACCGGCGAACAGTTGCATCCTGTCTTCGCGCTGATGCGCAGCGACGTGCTGGCCGACCTGCAGGCCTTCCTGCGCGCAGGCGGGCGCCGCATGGAAAGCTGGCTGCAGCGCCTGCGCTGGGTAGTTTGTAGCTTCGACGACGAGGCCGAGGCCTTCACCAACATCAACACGACGGACGAGCTCCGCGCCCACCATCCTGGAGATATCCCGCAGTGACGTCCCTGAGCCAGCAATTCACCTGCCACGACGCCTACGACCCGAACGCCTTGCCGGTCGCCGTGGGCCGCCAATTGATCCTCGACGCGGTGGCGCCGATCGAGGGCGTCGAACACCTGCCGCTGCGGGAAGCCCTCGGCCGCGTCCTCGCCGAAGCGGTCATCTCGCCGATCGACGTGCCGGCCCACGACAACTCCGCGATGGATGGCTACGGGCTGCGCTGTGCCGACCTGCACGGCGACGGCCCGACGACGCTGCAGGTCATTGGCAGCGCCTATGCCGGGCGCCCCTTCCCGCGAGCCGTCGGCCAGGGAGAAGCCGTCCGCATCATGACCGGCGCCCCGCTGCCGGCGGGCGTGGACACCGTGGTCATGCAGGAAGTCGTCACCCCCCTCGACGACCAGGTCACGATTCCAGCGGGCCAGCGCGCGGGCCAGAACGTGCGCCGGGCCGGCGAGGACCTGCAGGCAGGCAGCCCTGCCCTGCCCGCAGGCAAGCTGCTGCGCCCTGCCGAGCTGGGCCTGATTGCCTCCCTCGGCATCAGCGAAATCAGCGTCCGGCGCCGCCTGCGGGTGGCGATCTTCTCCACCGGCGACGAAGTCGTGCCGCTCGGCACCATTGCCCACGAGGGCGAGATCTTCGACAGCAACCGCTACACCCTGTTCGGCATGCTCACCCGCCTCGGCGTCGAGGTCATCGACCTGGGCGTGGTGCGCGACGACCCGCTAGCCCTGGAAGGCAGCTTCCGCGAAGCCGCCTCGATCGCCGACGTGGTCATCACCAGCGGCGGCGTGTCGGTCGGCGAGGCCGACTTCACCCGCAGCATGATGGACAAGCTCGGCGAGGTGCTGTTCTGGAAGATCGCCATGAAGCCCGGCCGGCCAATGGCCTTCGGTCGCATCGGCGCTGATGGAGACGGGGCCTGGCTGTTCGGCCTGCCCGGCAATCCGGTCGCCGTGATGGTCACCTTCTACCAGTTCGCCCGTCCGGCCCTGCTGCGCCTGGCCGGCGTCGAGGCGCCGGGCGAACCGCCCGAACTCCGCGCCATGTGCACGGTATCTATCCGCAAGGGCCGCGGCCGCACCGAATTCCTGCGCGGCCAGCTTTACGCGGAGGATGGCGAATGGAAGGTGCGCACCACTGGTGCCCAGGGCTCGGGCATCCTGCGCTCGATGACCGAAGCCAACTGCTTCATCGTCCTTGGCCCTGGGCAGGGCGACGTGGCTGCCGGTGATGACGTGACTGTCCAGATTCTGGACGGTTTGGTCTGAAAGCGTGACCCAGCTGACGGGAAATTGCAGAGGGGTTACATCCGACACGACTTTCTAGTGCAGAATTTCACCTTTCGCAGTTTTCAGGCTGCTTCAAAACCATTGCCAAAAACGGACCATGAACAGCAACGTTCCCGAAGGCACCAAGCAGATCATCGACGGACGTGAACGGGTCTTCTACTCCGGCTACTGGGTCAAGATTTACCAGGTACCCGAGGATACCCTGCAGGCCAAGCGCAAGCTGATCGGCGCCCTCACCCGCCGCCTGTTCAATCACGTCGAGCACGGGCTCAACATCCCGGGCAGCCGCCTGAACGAAGCCCGCAAGAGCTATGAGGATGAGGCCAACGAAGACCGCCGGCGGGTCAAGGGCGCCATGCTGGCCGGCGCCCTGTTCAACCGGGCGGCGGACATCTTCACCAAGCTGGTCGAACTGCAGAGCGTTGGCATCGAGATCCAGTCGGACAACGCGCTGATGCGCGAATGCGGGCGCTGCCTGCAGGAAGCCCTCGGCCTCGGCCGCCTCGTGCTGCACCGTTCCGGCGAGGAAGGCATCGACGAATTGTGGGGCGAGCCCTTCAAGGCCTTTTCGATTCCGCTGGAGGATTTCTACGAGAGCCGCTACGTCAAGATCGGCATGACCCTGCGGGACATCGACCGGATTGCCGACGCGATGGTCGAGACTTTCGACACCCTCCCCTGTTTCCTGGGCATCCAGCCCCACATTCGCGCCTTTGCCCGTGCCGCCCAGGTCAAAACCGAGACCCTGCGCACCGACCCGGACATCTTCGACATCTGGACCAGCTTCGTCACCGCGGCCGAACGCCTGTGCCGTCACTTCAATGAAGATGCGATGCCCGCCAATGTCGAAAAGCAGCACGTCGTCGCCGACGGACGCCTGCTGCTCCAGCAGGGGCGCGACCTGGTGAGCTACATCACCCGGGCAAGGACGCCCATGCCCAAGAGCACCACCGAGTTCATAGAACGCTGCAAGGCTTACGCGGAACGCTGCGCCCGCCTCGCGGGCTGACCCGCCCTTGCCACGTCGCTCCTCCCCGCTCAAAGAAGATACCGCCATGACTGACCAGAACAACAAGGCATCCGGCACCACCGCCAAGAACGCCCGACGAGTCTCCAGCGGCGACACCGCGCCGCGCCACACGCCCGCCGGCATTGAGCGCTTCGTCGTGGACGAGGCCGTCGAGGCCGCCCAGGACGCCAAAGCCAGCGCGGTGAGCGACATCGTCGCCACCCTGGCCAGACACGACGCCCACAGCATCGCCGAAACCCTGCAGGCCATCATGGCCGGCGCGTCACCCGACGATGCGGCGATACTGCGCAACGCGCTGCTCGCCGAAGACGAAGCCGTCTACAAGAAGCTGCCCTCCCACCCGGACGAAGAACTCGCCGATGGCTGGCGCGAAGGTGGCTATCCGTACAAGAACCTGATGTCGCGCAAGGCGTACGAGAAGCAGAAGTACCGCCTGCAGGTCGAACTGCTCAAGCTGCAGGCCTGGGTCAAGGAAACCGGCCAACGCGTGGTGATCCTCTTCGAGGGGCGCGACGCGGCTGGCAAGGGCGGCACCATCAAGCGCTTCATGGAACACCTCAACCCACGGGGTGCCCGCGTCGTCGCGCTGGAAAAACCCAGCGAAACCGAGCGCGGCCAATGGTATTTCCAGCGCTACGTGCAGCACCTGCCCACCGCTGGTGAGATCGCGCTGTTTGACCGCTCCTGGTACAACCGTGCTGGCGTCGAGCGCGTGATGGGGTTCTGCAGCCCTGACGAATACCTCGAGTTCATGCGCCAGACGCCGGAGTTCGAGCGCCACCTGGTGCGCAGCGGCGTGCACCTGATCAAGTTCTGGTTCTCGGTGAGCCAAAAGGAGCAACGCCGCCGCTTCAAGGAACGCGAAACGCACCCGCTCAAGCAATGGAAGCTCAGCCCGGTGGACCTCGCATCCCTCGACAAGTGGGACGACTACACCAAGGCCAAGGAAGCCATGTTCTTCCACACCGACACCGCCGACGCCCCATGGACGGTGATCAAGTCGGACTGCAAGAAGCGCGCACGCCTCAACGCCATGCGCTATGTGCTCCACAAGTTGCCTTACGCCAACAAGGATCTGGAGCACATCGGCTCGCTGGATCCGCTGCTGGTCGGCCGCGCCCATGTGGTGTATGAGCGCGGCGAGCACGCCAGCCCACTGCTGTAACAGCCCTCCGCCCCCCTGCCACCTGCGCCAGCAGGGGCAGGGAGTAGTCCTTCACGCTTCTGCATGCCGTGCCGCGGCGCAGTAAACTCGGCCCGTGCCCATCGAATCCCCGCCTCCCCCCTTCGCCTTTTTCGACAACAAGCTCGACGCCGATGGCGGCGCTTGGCTGCTCACCGGTCTGATAGAGGAAGTCGTCTGCCATGACGCAGACGGCTGGCAGGCGTGCCTGCAACGCCTCGATGAAGCCGCCCGCCAAGGCGCTTGGGTCGCCGTGGCCGCCGCCTACGAGCTCGGCTACGCCATCGAGCCCCGCCTGCGTCCCTTGCTACAGAGCGGACACGGCCCGCTACTCCAGGCCTGGATTTTCGAGCGCGGCGAGTGGCTGGATGCCGTCGCCAGTGAAGCCTGGCTAGCGAACCAGGCCGGCGACGCCCCCTGCGGCGTCGGTGCGCTGCAGGCGGACATCGGCGAGGCCGCCTACCTCGAACACATCGAACGCATCCGCCGCTACATCGCCGACGGCGACTGCTACCAGGTCAACTACACCTTCCCCTTCAGCGGCCAGGCCTATGGTGCGCCGGCGGCCCTGTATCAGGCCCTGCGCGCGGCCCAGCCGGTCCGCTACGGCGCCTTCATCCGCCACGCCGGCGGCAGCATCCTGTCGCGCTCGCCAGAGCTGTTCCTGGAACGCCGCGGCAAGACCCTCAGCAGCCTGCCGATGAAGGGCACCGCACCACGCCACGCCGACCCGGCCACCCTCAGCACGTCCGAGAAGGACCGCGCCGAGAACGTGATGATCGTGGACCTGATCCGCAACGACATGGGCCGGCTGGCCCCCCCCGGCGGCGTGCGGGTAGACGAGTTGTTCCACGTCGAGCCCTACCCGACGGTCTGGCAGATGATCTCCCGTGTCGTCGCCGAGCCGGTTTCCGCCGGGCTGGCGGAGATCTTCCGGGCGCTGTTCCCCTGTGGATCGATCACCGGTGCGCCCAAAATCCGCGCGATGGAGATCATCCACGAACTGGAGGCGACCCCCCGCGGCGTGTATTGCGGGGCGCTGGGCTTCATCCGGCCCGGCGGTGATTTCCGCTTCAGCGTACCGATCCGCACACTGCTCACCGACGCAGACGGCCACGCGCGGCTCAATGTGGGGAGCGGGGTTGTCTACGACTCCAGCCCGGCCGGGGAATGGGCAGAATGCCATCTCAAGGCACGCTTCCTCACCGCCCTGCCCACCCCCCTGCGGCTGATCGAAACCCTGCGTTATGCGCCGACAGAAGAGCAGGCCTTTCCCTTCCTGGCTGAACACCTGGAACGCCTGTCCGATTCCGCCCGCTGGTTCGGCTTCCCCTTCAAGGGCGACACCTTCCGCGACGCGCTGGCCTCAATCGATGGCGATACGCCGCTGCGGGTCCGCATCACCCTGGGCCAACAGGGCGACTTCCGCGTCGAAACGGCGCCACTCAGCACCGGGGCACCGAGCAATGCCCCGACGGTAGTGCTGTCGCCTTATCGGGTCCGCAGCGACGACCCGCTGCTGCGCCACAAGACAACGGCCAGGAAGCTCTACGATCAGGAACTCACCCGGGTCATGGGCGAGGGACACTTCGACGCCCTGTTTCTCAACGAACGGGCAGAACTGACGGAAGGCGCCCGCAGCAATCTGTTCGTGCAGAAAAACGGGGAACTACTAACGCCGCCGCAGGATGCAGGCTTGCTCAACGGCGTCCTGCGCCGCCGCCTGCTGCGCGAAGGGCAGGCACGGGAAGTCACGCTGACCTTGGACGATCTAAACCAGGCAGAAGCCCTCTTCGTCGGCAACGGCCTTCGCGGCCTGCTCCGTGTAAGCCTCGCCCCTACTGCCTGTGCGGCGCTAGCCGCCGGCCTCGGCCGGGGCTAGCGCACCTCTTTACTTGGCGCTCTTGCCCTTCGGCACCACCGACAGGCGCTCCACCAGCGCGCGAGTGCTGGCCGGGGATTCCTTCAGCAACAGTTGCACGCCGGCACGCAGCAGTTCGGACTTGGTGCAGATCCGGCCGGCCTTGGCCAAAGTTTCACGCAGCGTCTTGAGTTGGGCGTGCTCGCTCTTCGGCATCGAGAAGGAATCGCGCACCACCTTCTCGCGGCTGGCCTTGGCCGGCTTGTCGACCTTGGCCGGCTTTTCAGCCTTCGGCGCCTTGACCGGCTTCGCCACCTTCTCGGTTTTCTCCAGCTTCTCGACCTTCTCCACCTTGGCTGGCTTGTCGGCCTTCACCACCTTGGGCTTCTTGGCGGGGACGGGAGCCGGCTCAAGGGCCTGAACCGCAACGGCCTTGTCCTCGACCTTGAGCTTGGCGGCAGGCGCCTTCACCACCTTGGCAGCCGGTGCCGGCTTCGCCCGTGCGGGCTTGACCACCCTCGCCGGCGTCGCAGCGGGCTTGGCGGCGGCAGCCGGAGCAGGAGCCGATACGGCCGGTGCCGTAGGGGCGACCACGGCGGCAGGCGCCACGACTGCGGGCGCGCTCTCCACTGCGGGGGCGGGAACGGGGGCGACCGGCGCCGGCTCCGCAGCAACGGCCTCGACCTTTACGGGCACGGCGGCTTCGGGAAGACGGGTTTCGAGGGATTTGGTTTCCTGCTGCAGCGTGGAACGCAGCGCAGACTTGACCTTGCTGTTCATGACTTTTCTCCAGTGAGTTTCAAGACTTCCGCAACCAGTTTGTCTACCTCGCGCGCGGCCTCCAGGCCAGCGCGACCAAGCTGATAGACCGTGCCGCCAATCACCGCACTCTGGGCAAAGGCATTGCGTTGGGACAGGGCCGCCCCCAGCACCGGGAGGGTGAACTCCCGCATCACCTCGAGGACATCCCACGCCAGGTTGGTACGCAGCACCCGATTGGGGACCAGCGCCGCCTTCAACCCCTTGCGGCTGGCCTGCACCTGCAGGATCAGACGTTCCACGCCCTTGGTGGACCACAGGTCCGCCGGGCTAGGCACCACCGGCACCAGCGCCACATCGGCCTCCTGCAATGCCGCGAGGGTGGCGGCGTGCTCGATGGACGGCGGACAGTCGAGCAGCACGATGTCCGCACCACGGCACCCCTGCTTGATGAAGGCATGCAGCCCGGCAGGCGCTCCATCCAGCCTCGATACCGACGCCGGAAAACCCTCTGGCGCGGCCTGGGCCCAGCGCAGAGCGGTTTCCTGAGGATCCAGATCGACGATGGCGACCTTGCGCCCGCTATGCGCGAGCCCGCCGGCCAGTTGCATCGTGAGCGTCGACTTGCCCGCCCCTCCCTTCTGGGACAGGACGGTAATCACCTTTGGCTTGGCCACTCGGCCCCCTGATTGCGTAATACCGTATTATTCTTGCGCGAACAGAATGAATTGGCAAGCCGTGGGCGCCGCGGCAAGATGCGGGGATTCAAGCGGCAGCGCGCCGAAAGCACGGGCAAGGAGAGACAAAGATGGGCACGACGATCAGAACCTGGCAGGGCGACATCACCACGTTGGCGGTCGATGCCATCGTGAATGCGGCCAATTCGTCCTTGCTTGGTGGTGGCGGTGTGGATGGAGCCATCCACCGGGCCGCCGGCCCCGAACTGAGGGCCTATTGCGCCGGACTCGGCGGCTGCCCGACCGGCGAAGCGCGCATCACACCAGGATTCCGGCTTCCCGCCCGCCACGTAATCCATACCGTCGGCCCGGTATGGCACGGGGGCCAGCATGGCGAAGCTGCGGCTTTGGCCTCCTGCTACCGCAACAGCCTGCAGCTGGCCACGGAACATGCCCTGCGGACCCTGGCCCTACCGGCGATCAGTTGTGGCGCCTACGGCTTTCCGTTGCAGGAGGCCGCCCGCATCGCGGTGACGGAATGCCGGGCCGCGGCCGAACGCAACCCATCATTCGAAGAAATCGTGCTGGTTGCCTTCGACCCGCAGCTCAAGGCGATCCTCGACGAAGCCCTCGGCTAGCAGGCCTGGGGCACCATGCAACGGGGTGCATCAAAGGTGGTACGCGCCGGAGTGCCACGCCCATTGCAGACGCGCAGCCCACGCGTGCCCAGACGCATGCACTGCACGTCGGAACCACTCGGCAGCGCTGCCGTATCGCCGTCTTCAACCTTGTCGATGCGCAGCAACTCGAGAAAGCGCCGGGCCGCCTCGCGGCAATCGAAAATCGTCAGCCGTCCATCGTTGGCGCACAGCCAGCGCCCGTTCAGCGTGATGCCCAGGCAACTGTGGCAGCCACCACCGGTCAGCGCGTGCAGACGAATCCGCCCCTGTCCCAGCAGAGACAGCCGCGCGGCAGCCAGTTCGAGCCAGGTGGCGTGGCGTTTCTTGATCTCCATGTAACTCTCCTCCTCCAACTATTCTTATTTGGCATGCTCCGGCGCCAGCAAAACCGCGCCGGACAAGGCGATGCGGCCGACATTATCCATCAACACCGGGACGTCGGCGAGGTGGCAATTCCCGCAATGGCCACCGGGAAAACCCGGTGTGGATAAACGGCGTATCATTCGGCGGCCTGATGCAGTGCGCCTTCAAAAAATACGGAGAAAAACTCGATGAAACTGGAAACCCTTGCCGTCCACGGCGGCTACAGCCCGGACCCGACCACCAAGGCGGTGGCCGTGCCGATCTACCAGACAACCTCCTATGCCTTCGACGACACCCAGCACGGCGCCGATCTGTTCGACCTGAAGGTGGCCGGCAATATCTACACCCGGATCATGAACCCCACGCAGGCGGTGCTCGAAGCGCGGGTGGCGGCGATGGAAGGCGGCATTGCCGGCCTGGCCCTGGCCTCCGGCATGGCCGCCATCAGCTACGCGATCCAGACCATTGCCGAAGCCGGCGACAACATCGTGTCGGCCTCTACCCTGTACGGCGGCACCTACAACCTGTTCGCCCACACGCTGCCGCAGATTGGCATCAATGTCCGCTTCGCCGACTACCGGGATCCGGACTCCTTCGCACCGCTGATCGATGAGCGCACCAAGGCGATCTACTGTGAATCGGTCGGCAATCCGCTGGGCAACATCACCGATTTCGAGCCGCTGGCCGCCATCGCCCACGCTCATGGCATTCCGCTGATCGTCGACAACACTGTGCCCTCCCCCTACCTGTGCCGCCCGATCGAACACGGTGCCGACATCGTGGTGCACTCCCTCACCAAGTACCTGGGCGGCCACGGCAATTCCATCGGCGGCATCATCGTCGACAGCGGCAAGTTCCCGTGGGCGGAGCACAAGGAACGCTTCCGCCGCCTCAACGAACCGGACGTCTCCTACCACGGCGTGGTGTATACGGAAGCGCTCGGCCCGGCCGCCTACATCGGCCGCGCCCGCGTCGTACCGCTGCGCAACATGGGCGCCGCGATCAGCCCCTTCAACGCCTTCCTGATCCTGCAGGGCATCGAGACCCTCGCCCTGCGCATGGACCGCATCTGCGAAAACACCCAGAAGGTCGCCGAGTTCCTGAAGGGTCACGCCAAGGTGGCATGGGTCAATTACGCCGGCCTGCCGGAGCACCCCCACAACGGGCTGGTCCACAAATACATGGGCGGGCGTGCCTCCGGCATCCTCAACTTCGGCGTGAAGAGCGCGGACGGTGACGGCAAAGCCGCCGGCGGACGCTTCCAGGATGCCCTCAAGCTGGTCACCCGCCTGGTGAATATCGGCGACAGCAAGAGCCTGGCCTGCCACCCGGCGTCCACCACCCACCGCCAGCTGTCGCCGGAAGAGATGGTGAAGGCCGGCGTGTCCGAAGACATGGTGCGCCTGTCTATCGGCATCGAGCACATCGACGACATCCTGGCTGATCTGGACCAGGCCCTGGCCGCAGTCTGAGCACCTGCCACAGCATCCGGTGCCCCGCCTGGCGGAGCACCGGCATGTTCAGAGCAGCTGGCCGCCCATAACCTGATAGCCCAGGCCTGCGGACAGGACGGGGCCACCCTGCATCTTGAGCGTGCGATCACCAACCTTGAGGAAGATCGCCCCACCGCTCGCGGCACCCGGCTCGCAGACAATTCGCACCGCCCGGCCGCGGATCGGCGGATCACACAGGATTCCGTTCCAGCTCCGCCCCCCGTCATCCAGAATCACCGGCCGTGGATCATCGGCAAGGCGCTGAACCCCCACGGCCGCCCTGCCCTTGCCATCGATTCGCACCCGGCGGACAAGGCCGAGCACCCAGCGCCCGTTCTCCCCCAGATGCGCGGCGACCAGGTTGCCGACCCGGCAGACCTCGGGATCCATCATCGCCCCCTGCACGCCGAAACCGTTACGACTGGCATCACGCAAGGTCCACGCGGCCGCCGGCCGCAGCAAGGCGTCACCGGAGATAAGGGACCGGATGAAGCCCAGGCCCGTGGCCAGGGACAAAGCACCGCCAACCGGATGACGCCGGAAGCGCCGCGTCGGTGGCTGTGCCCCCCAGTGACGGAGCAGGTGACGGACGGCCCCCGCGACTGTCGAACTATTCATGCCATCGAAGCGGCTGCCCACGCCTCCCGCATCACGCCCCAGCTCGCTCAACGCCGGCATGGCGTTGGCAGGATCGAAATAGCGCATCGCCACCGACGGTTCCGCCGGCTGCACCGCGTAGCGCCGCGGAGGCGCCAGGGTTTCCAGGTCCACCGCAAAGGGCTGTCCCTTGCCAGGCTGCTGACGCAGTTCCAGCACATGCTGCAGATGACACACCAGCTTGTCGATCGCCTCGATGCGCTCCGGCGCCAACTGGTCGAGGCTGGCGCTCTTCATGGCCACCAGGCGGACGAACTCCCGCCGTACAGTGGAACGCGTCTCCCGCCCTTCGCGGACCAGCACCGGACTATCCAACCGCTCCAGCTCACAGGCCTCCCGATAGGCCTCGCCGGCACGGCGCCAGCTCTCAGCCGGCAGGTCCTGGTAATCGAAAGCGGCCCACTTCATCTCTCCATTGGCGCAACGGACGGAACGCAACAGCAACGCCAACTGAGCGTCGGGCTCAATGCCCTCCGGCCGGCTTGCCAGCACCAAGGCATAGGCCCGCCCCAAGCTGGCATAGAAATCCTGGCCCAGCACCTTGTAGCGGATGCTGCGGGAACCCAGGACATTGGAAAGGTAAAGACTGGCCGCCTGACGCAGATGGGGCTGGGCCGCCTCATCGAGCAAGACGACGAGACGCGCCAGCTCAGCCGGCGATAGCTGCGCCTCGTAATGGAAGGAATCCAGCCAGCGGATGAGCTCAACCAGCGCCGCCGGCGCCGCACTGGCGGCAATCCCTCCGAGTACCTCGTTCAGGGACTCGGCTTCAAGGAGCGGATGCACACTTCCGGCAACAGAACCCAGTACCATGACGATCGCCATCTCCCCGTTACGGCCCTGCCGAAAAATATGTTCGCAACGCGCGGCGATGGTAGCACAAAGGGCCTGGCGGCTTGCCGACCCCGCGGACCCCGGATCGTGGAAATCCGCATCCCCGCCCCCCGAAGGTATCGGTTAAAATTCAAGCTTTTGGCGTCCCATGCGACAGTACCTCGAACTCATGCGCCACGTGGCGGAACGCGGCCACCGCAAGGACGACCGCACCGGCACCGGCACCCTCTCCGTCTTCGGCTGGCAAATGCGTTTCGATCTCGCCGAAGGCTTCCCGCTGCTCACCACCAAAAAGCTGCACACCCGCTCGATCATTCACGAGCTGCTGTGGTTCCTGCGCGGCGACACCAACATCCAGTACCTGAAGGACAACAAGGTTTCCATCTGGGACGAATGGGCCGATGAAAACGGCGAACTCGGCCCGGTGTACGGCAAGCAGTGGCGGCGCTGGGAAACCCCCGATGGGCGCAGCATCGACCAGATCGCCCAGCTCATCGAGGCGCTCAAGAAGAACCCGGACTCCCGCCGCCACATCGTGTCGGCCTGGAACCCGGCGGAGGTGGACCGCATGGCCCTGCCGCCGTGCCACGCCCTATTCCAGTTCTACGTCGCTGGCGGCAAGCTGTCCTGCCAACTGTACCAACGCAGCGCCGACATCTTCCTCGGCGTGCCCTTCAACATCGCCAGCTACGCGCTACTGACGATGATGGTGGCCCAGGTGTGCGGCTACGAGCTCGGCGATTTCGTATGGACCGGCGGTGACTGCCATCTCTACGTGAATCACCTGGAACAGACCCAGCTGCAGTTGTCCCGCGAGCCGCGCACCCTGCCGACGATGCGCATCAACCCGGACGTGAAGAGCATCTTCGACTTCAAGATCGAGGACTTCACGCTGGAGGGCTACGACCCGCATCCGCACATCTCCGCGCCGGTGGCGGTCTGAGATGGCGCGCCCGCTGCTCGCGTTGATCGCCGCCTGTGCCCGCGGCGGCGTCATCGGCATCGAAAACCGCTTGCCTTGGCACCTGCCGGAGGACATGAAGTTCTTCCGCGAAACGACCCGCGGCAAGCCGGTCATCATGGGCCGCAAGACCTGGGAGTCCCTCCCAGACGCCTTCCGCCCGCTGCCCGGCCGGCTAAACATCGTGGTCAGCCGTAACCCGGACTTCCAGGCCCCAGGCGGCACGGTCGTGACCGGGCTGGAGGCTGCGCTGGCGGCTGCCGGCGACGCGGAGATCGCCTTCGTGATTGGTGGCGCTGAGCTCTATGGCCAGGCCCTGCCGCTGGCCGACCGCCTGATCCTGACCGAAATCGACCGGGACTACGCTGGCGACGCCTTCTTCCCGAACCTCGATCGCGGCATCTGGCGGGAGGCTTCCCGCCAGCCCCACGTAGCCGAATCAGGCTTGCCCTTCGCTTTCGTCACCTACGAACGCTGCGGCACCTGAGCGGCGAGGTGAGGGTTAGATCATGTCGGAGCAGTGGCGAATAGTAGGGGCGAATTCATTCGCCCGCGGAGCTTGGTCAGCCGGCGGTGGGCGAATGAATTCGCCCCCCACAGTTAACTCAGCCCCAGAGTTAGCCGAGCCCCACACCTAATCCACGCCACGCTTCCTTCCCTGCTCCGACGACAACAAAAAACGCCGCGATTCACATCGCGGCGTTTTTCATTCTGGCCGGGGCAAAGCTCAGCCGCGCACGCAATCCACGTAGTAGTGGATACGCCCGTCGCGCTCTTCCTTCACGAGACCATGGACGTCGGTCTCGAAGCCCGGGAAGCGGTCGTTGAACTCCCGCGCGAAGCGCAGGTACTGGACCACGGTCTTGTTGAAGCGCTCGCCCGGGATCAGCAGCGGAATGCCCGGCGGGTACGGGGTCAGCAGCACGCTGGTGACGCGGCCTTCCAGCTCGTCGATGGGCACCCGCTCGATTTCCCGGTGCGCCATCTTGGCGAAGGCGTCGGCCGGCTTCATTGCCGGGACCATGTCCGACAGGTACATCTCGGTGGTCAGGCGAGCCACATCGTTCTGCTTGTAGATGTCGTGGATCTGCTGGCAGAGGTCGTGCAGTCCGATGCGCTCGTAGCGCGGATGCTTGGCGATGAACTCGGGCAGCACGCGCCACAAGGGCTGGTTCTTGTCGTAGTCATCCTTGAACTGCTGCAGCGCGGTCAGCAGCGTGTTCCAGCGGCCCTTGGTGATG
>NZ_JAYSDK010000021.1:94525-94782 GCF_041914405.1 Zoogloea sp. | reverse complement strand
CCGATGCGGGCGTGCTGTCCAAGGCTGCGGTGGAGGGCCGTCTGGCCACCCGTGCGGATGCGAGCCAGCACCAGGGTGATTTCCGCAAGATCGTGGAAGGCGTCAACAACACGCTGGACGCGGTGATCGGGCCGCTGAACGTGGCCGCCAACTACGTGGATCGGATCTCCAAGGGCGACATCCCGGCGAAGATCACCGACAACTACAACGGCGACTTCAACACCATCAAGAACAACCTCAACACCTGCGTGGATGCG
>NZ_JAYSDK010000021.1:0-94425 GCF_041914405.1 Zoogloea sp. | reverse complement strand
CCGATGCGGGCGTGCTGTCCAAGGCTGCGGTGGAGGGCCGTCTGGCCACCCGTGCCGACGCGAGCCAGCACCAGGGTGACTTCCGCAGGATCGTGGAAGGCGTCAACAACACCCTCGACGCGGTGATCGGGCCGCTGAACGTGGCTGCCAACTACGTGGATCGGATCTCCAAGGGTGATATCCCGGCGAAGATCACCGACAGCTACAACGGCGACTTCAACACCATCAAGAACAACCTCAACACCTGCATCGAGGCGGTGAACAAGCTGGTGGCTGACGCCAACATGCTGTCCGCAGCGGCGATTGCCGGTCGCCTGGAAACCCGTGCAGAAGCCGGTCAGCACCAGGGTGATTTCCGCAAGATCGTGGATGGCGTGAATGGCACGCTGGATGCCATCGTCGGGCCGATCAACGAAGTGCGCCGCATCATGAGCGCGATCGAGCAGGGCGACCTGACCCAGAACATCACCAACGATTACCAGGGTGATTTCAAGGCGCTCAAGGAAGCGGTGAACAACACCGTCGGCAAGCTCTCCGACACCATCACCCAGGTGCGCACCGCCGCCGATGCGCTGACCAACGCGTCCGGCCAGGTTTCGGCAACTGCCCAGTCCCTGTCCCAGTCTTCGTCCGAACAGGCGGCCAGCGTCGAGGAGTCGTCCGCGTCGGTTGAGCAGATGTCGGCTTCGATCAAGCAGAACGCCGAGAACGCCAAGGTCACCGACAACCTGGCCTCGAAGACCGCGGTGGAAGCGACCGAGGGCGGCGACGCAGTGAAGAACACCGTCGATGCGATGAAGAAGATCGCCCAGAAGATCGGCATCATCGACGACATCGCCTACCAGACCAACCTGCTGGCCCTCAACGCCGCCATCGAAGCGGCTCGTGCCGGTGAGCATGGCAAGGGCTTCGCGGTCGTGGCTGCGGAAGTGCGCAAGCTGGCTGAGCGTTCCCAGGTCGCAGCCCAGGAGATCGGTGGCCTGGCCGGCGATTCCGTGGGCCTGGCCGAGCGTGCCGGTCAGCTCCTCGACGAGATCGTGCCGTCGATCCGCAAGACCTCCGACCTGGTGCAGGAGATCGCCTCCGCGTCCCAGGAGCAGTCGTCCGGCGTCGCGCAGATCAACAACGCGATGAACCAGCTCAACCAGGCCACCCAGCAGAACGCGTCGGCCTCCGAAGAGCTGGCCGCCACTGCGGAAGAACTGGGCGGCCAGGCCGAGCAACTGCAGCAGTTGATGCAGTTCTTCACCATCGATGAGCGCAACATGGGCCGGATTCTGGCTGCCGCGCCGTCGGCGGCACCGGGCCATTCCAATGTCGGCAAGGTTCGCGCGCCGGCCAAGGTTGCGGGGTTCGCGTTTAACGAAGGCGACTTCGAGAAGTTCTGAGCGGCGAAAGGAGCTAGAGCATGACGACGCTGCCCACGCCGGCGGGGGCGACTGCTGCTGCCGGGGCCAAGGCCCCGGTGGTGGTCGAGACCAGTCCCGCCCAATACCTTACGTTCCTGCTCGGCGGCGAGATGTTCGCCGTCGGCATCCTCAACATCAAGGAGATCATCGAGTACGGTACGGTCACCGAGATTCCGATGGTGCCGCCCTTCATCCGTGGGGTCATCAACCTGCGCGGCGCGGTGGTGCCGGTGATCGACCTGGCCAGCCGTTTCGGCGGCAAGCGTTCCGAGGTGTCCCGGCGCACCTGTATCGTCATCATCGAACTGACCGAGAACGACGAGCGACAGGATGTCGGGGTGGTGGTGGATGCGGTGTCCGAGGTGCTGGAGATTCCGGCGTCGGAGATCGAGCCGCCGCCGTCCTTCGGGGCCAAGATCCGCGCCGACTTCATCAAGGGGATGGGCAAGGTGAACGGCAAGTTCGTCATCCTCCTGGAGGTCGAGAAGGTTCTCTCGGTCGATGAGATCGCCACCCTGGCCCGCGTCGCCACCGACGGCGGCAGTGCCGACCTGACAGGCGGGGGCGCGCCGTCGGCTTGAACGGCATTCGGTGACGACGATGGATTACGCCAGCCTGCCGGCCCGGGAGATCGAGCGCCTGGCCCGCAATGTGGCGCCCGGTGCCTGGGCGGTGGAGCGGGAGCGGCCGCTGGCGACCCTGCTGGGTTCCTGCGTGGCGGTCTGTCTGTTCGACCCCCAGGCACGTATCGGTGGCATCAACCACTTCATGCTACCCAACCTGCAGCGCAGTTCCCACGGCGAGGTCGATGCGCTGCTGGCCGGCGACTACGCGATGGAAGCCTTGCTCAACGCGCTGTTGGCCCAGGGCGCCCGCAAGCCGCGCTTGCAGGCCAAGGCCTTTGGCGGTGGTACCATCATCGAAACCTCCGGGCAGTCCCTCGCCATCGGCCAGCGTAATGCGCATTTCGCCCGCGACTGGCTGAAGCGCGAGGGCATCCCGCTGCTGGCGTCAGACTTTCTCGGCCCCTGGTCGCGCAAGCTGCTGTTCCTGCCCAGTAACGGGGATGCCTGGTGCAAGCGCATCGTGACTTCCCATGCCACTGCCGAGGTGATCGCACGGGAAGAGCAGGCCTATGCAGCTACGCTGAACAAGCCCACCGAGCCGGATAACAACGTCGAACTGTTTTGAGGGTCGCCATGGAGCGGGTCCGTCCCCCTGTCGGGAGCCCCATGGGCTCCGCCATCACCAACGAGGAATTCGCGCTGTTCCAGCGGCTGATCTACAAGATCGCCGGCATCAGCCTGTCCGATGCCAAGAAGGTGCTGCTGGTCGGCCGCCTGTCCAAGCGCCTGAAACATTACAACTTCGACACTTTTTCCCAGTACTACCGCTTGCTGAGCTCGGGCCAGCATGCGGAAGAGCTGCAGGTCATGGTGGATCTGCTGACCACCAACGAGACTTATTTCTTCCGCGAGCCGGGGCATTTCACCTTCCTGAAGAACGAGGTGATCCGGGCGCGCCGGTCCGGTGGGGCGTTCCGCGTGTGGAGTGCGGCCTGCTCCACAGGCGAAGAGGTCTACACCCTGGCGATGCTGCTGGCCGATTCGCTGCCGCAAACCCCGTGGGAGGTGGTGGGCTCGGACATCAGCACCCAGGTGCTGGCCAAGGCCGCCGCCGGCCACTATCCGCTCGAGCGTAACGAGGGGATTCCTCCCGAATATCTCGCGAAGTATTGCCTGAAAGGTGTGCGCAGCCAGAGCGGGACCTTTCTGATCACACCTGAACTGAAGCGCCGGACCCGTTTTCAGCAGGTCAACCTGACCTTGCCGGTGCCGGCGGAGGTCGGCGAGTTCGATGTGATCTTCCTGCGTAACGTGATGATTTATTTCGACATGGACACCAAGCGTAAAGTCGTTGCCAACCTGTTGCCGCGCCTCAAGCCGGGGGGCCATCTGTTCATCGGCCATTCCGAGACGCTCAACGGTATCCAGCAGGGGCTGGAGCTGGTGCGGGCGACGATCTATCGCAAGCCATGATCGAGTGCGGTGACGATATCCGGGAAGTCTTCCTGCAACCCGGCGGTTTCTTCTTTGGCGGCGGCCGCACACGCATCTCGACGCTGCTGGGCTCCTGCGTGTCGATCACGCTGTGGCATCCGCTGCGCCTGATCGGGGGCATGTGTCATTACATGCTGCCGAGCCGGGGCCGTGCGGGTGGGCAGGCGCTGGACGGACGCTATGCGGATGAGGCGCTGGCCCTTTTCGATCGTGAGGTGACCAAGGTCGGCAGCAAACCGGCGGATTACCAGGTGAAGGTCTTCGGCGGCGGCAACATGCTGAGTCGGGACGTGGGCCGTCCGGCGGTGATGGACATTGCGCGCCGCAACGTGGATGCGGCCGATGCGCTGCTGGTGCGTCATGGCTATCGCCCGAGCGTCACCCATTGCGGGGGGACGGGCCATCGCAAGCTGATCTTCGATCTGTGGACCGGCCACGTCTGGCTGGCCCATCGTCCCATCGGCGAGGTGAATCCATGAGATCCCGGCCGATTCGTGTGATGATCGTCGATGACTCGGCGATCGTGCGCCAGGTCGCCAGCGAGGCGATCAACGCCCAGCCCGACATGACCGTGATGGCGACGGCCGTCGACCCGTTGTTTGCGATCGACAAGATGCGCAAGGAATGGCCTGACGTGGTGGTCCTCGACATCGAGATGCCGCGGATGGATGGCCTGACCTTCCTGCGCAAGCTGATGGCCGAGCGGCCGACGCCGGTGGTGATCTGCTCGACGCTGGTGGAGAGCGGTGCCAAGGCCAGCTTCGAGGCGCTGTCGGCGGGGGCTGTTGGGCTGGTGACCAAGCCCAAGGTAGGTCTCAAGCAGTTCCTGCAGGACGAGAGCGACAGCCTCGTGGCGGCCGTCCGGGCGGCGGCGAGTGCCCGCCTGCGTCCGGGTAACGCCAAGGCGGCTGCGGCACCGGAGGTGGTTCCGCGTCCCAAGCTGACCCTCGGCGACCTGCCGCGCGGGCCGCGCCTGGCAGTCAGCAGCGACCGTACGCGGATCGTGGCCATCGGCACATCCACCGGCGGAACGCTGGCGCTGGAGGCCGTGCTGACGGCGCTGCCCGAGGATGTGCCGGGTATCGTGGTGGTGCAGCACATGCCAGCCGGCTTCACCGAGATGTTCGCCCGTCGCCTCAACGGCCTCTGTCGCATCCAGGTGCGCGAGGCCCGCCATGGCGACAGGGTGGAGCCCGGCCTGGCCTTGATCGCGCCGGGCGGGCGCCACCTGCAGGTGACACGGGATGGCAACGGCTATTTCGTCGGGGTGATGGACGGCCCGTTGATCAACCGCCACAAACCTTCGGTGGATGTACTGTTCCGTTCGGTTGCGCGGGTGGCCGGTGCCAATGCGCTGGGGATCATCATGACCGGCATGGGGGATGACGGCGCTCTCGGTCTGAAGGAAATGCGTGATGCCGGTGCGGCGACAATCGCCGAGGCCGAGGAAACCTGTGTCGTCTTCGGCATGCCGAAGGAGGCCATCCTGCGCGGCGCGGTCGGCAGCGTGCTGCCCCTGCAAGACATCCCGGGTGGCCTGCTGGCCTGGAGCAAAGGGCGGGAGGCGTGATGCACGGGCGGGCACACTGCGTGGAAGAGGGCGCGACCGTTATATAGTGATGCTCCTGTCCTGATTTTTGCACCCGGAGCTGTTCAGCTGTTCATGACGGGCTTCCGGGTATTGTCAACCCGCGACCGCAAAGGGTCCCGTTCCATGTCCTTGCCGCCGGAGACACCGCGCTCCCAAGCTGCTCCATCCGCTGCCACGCCGGCTTCGACCGGCGATGGAACACGCTCCGGTGCGCTGCTCGAAGCTCTTGTCCGGACCCTGCCCGACCTAGTCTGGCTGAAGAGCCCCGAAGGGGTCTACCTGGCCTGCAACCCGCGCTTCGAGCTCTTCTTTGGCGCTCGTGAGGCCGAGATCGTGGGGCGGACCGACTATGATTTCGTGCCGCCGGCGCTGGCCGACACCTTCCGCCGCAATGATCTCGCGGCCATCGCCGCCCGGTCGCCCCACCGCAGCGAAGAGCGCGTCACCTTTGCGTCGGATGGGCATCAGGAAATCCTCGAGACCATCAAGACCCCCATGTACGACATGGACGGGGCCTTGATCGGCGTGCTGGGCGTGGCCCGCGACATCACCGCCGGCAAGCGCGTCGAGGCAGGCCTGCGGCGGGCCAATCGTGCGCTGGCGACGGTCAGCGAATGCAATCAGGCGGTGGCTCGCGCAACCGACGAGACGATGCTGCTGCGGGACATCTGCCGCCTGATGGTGGATTTCGGCGGCTATCGGATGGCCTGGGTCGGCTATCCCGAACATGATGTCCGCCGGCAGGTGCGGCCGGTGGCACAGTTCGGTTTCGTCGACGGCTATCTGGACTCGGTGTTCGTGTCATGGTGCGACGGTGTGGAGGGCGTTGGCCCCACCGGGACTGCCATTCGTGAGAAGCAGCCGCAGGTGTGCCGCGACATCCTGGCCGACCCGCGCTTCGCGCGCTGGCGGGAGCCGGCGGTGCGCAATGGCTACGCGTCCTCCTGCGCACTGCCGCTGCTGGATGCCGATGGCCACTGCTTTGGCGCGCTGAGTGTCTACTCGAGTGAGGCAGACGCCTTTGACGATGAGGAGATGCGCCTGCTGTCCGACCTGGGCGGCGACCTGGCCTTCGGCATCCGGGCGCTGCGCGACCGGGCGGCACGGGAGGAAGCCCAGCGTCGCCAGGTGCAGGCCGAGAGCCGCCTGCGCCACCTGGTCGAGGCGAGCCCGACCATTCTTTACGCGATGCGGCGGGAGGCCGGGCACTGGGTGCCGGCGATGGTCGGTGACAACATCCAGCGCATCTTCGGGTATGCGCCCGAGGATGTGCTGCAACCGGGCTGGTGGGCGGCCGGACTCCACCCCGATGACCGCGACACGGCGAAGGCGGCCTGGCGTAGCTTGAAGCCCGGTGGGCAACTCGGCCTCGAGTATCGCTTTGCCCATCGGGACGGGCGCTATATCTGGGTGCGTGACGAGTTACGGATGGCCGGCAACGCGGCCGAGGACGGCGAGGAGATTGTCGGTTCGTGGACCGATGTCACGGCCCGCCGGCGCGGTGAGATCTACCTGGCGACCCAGCGCCACATCCTCGAAATGGTCGCCTCCGGTGCCCCTCTGCACCACACTCTCGACACCCTGGCACGCGGTGTCGAGTCGCAGCTGGCCGACGTGAGGGTCTCCATCCTGCTGCTCGATTCGGACGGCGTTCATCTCCGGCACGGGGCTGCACCGAGCCTGCCCGATGGTTACAACCGGACCGTCGACGGGGTGGCGATCGGCGAGGCCGTGGGCTCCTGCGGTACGGCGGCGTGGCGCTGTAGCCCGGTGATCGTCAAGGACATTGCCCGTGACCCCTTGTGGCTGAACTACCGGGGGTTGGCCGCCGAGTACGGGCTGGTTGCTTGCTGGTCGACGCCGATCTTCAGCCGCGAAGGCGTTGTGCTTGGTACCTTCGCGCTTTATCCGGGCTGCGTGTCGGGGCCGACGGAGCAGCACTTGCAGCAGGTCTCGATGGCCACCGATCTGGCGGCCATTGCCATTGCGCGCCACCGGGAGGAGTCCGCCCTGCGGGAGAGCGAGGCCCGTTTCCGACAGCTGTTCGAGGTGGCGCCGCTGCCGCTCAGCCTCGTCGACGGAGAGGGGCGCATCGTCGATATCAACCGCCGCTTCGTCGAGAGTTTCGGCTACTCCCGCGCGGAGATCCCTGATGTGGATACCTGGTGGCTGCTGGCCTATCCTGATCCAGACTACCGCGCCTGGGCCCGTGGCATTTGGCTGGAGGCCATTCACCAGGCCCGCGCCGCCGGCCGCCCTGTTGAGCCGAGGGAGTTCCGCATCACCTGCAAGTCCGGCGAGCAACGGACCCTGATGGTGGCCGGGTCGGATGTGGGTGAGCTGTTCATGGCGACTTTCTTCGACATCACCGAGCGGCGCGAGCTGGATGCCCAGCTGGCGGTCTACCACCACCATCTTGAAGACCTGGTGGCTGAACGCACCGGGCAACTGGCCGAGGCCCGCCAGCGCGCCGAGGCCGCCAGCCAGGCAAAGAGCGCCTTCCTGGCCAACATGAGCCACGAGATCCGCACGCCGATGAATGCCATCCTCGGCCTGGCCCGCCTGCTCGAGCGCAGTCCTTTGGAAGCCGCCCAGCGCGACCGCCTGCACAAGATCCGCCATGCCGGCGCGCACCTGCTGTCGATCATCAACGACATCCTCGACATCTCGAAGATCGAGGCCGGCAAGCTGCTGCTGGAGTCCATCGACTTTTCCCCGGAAGCCCTCTTCAACCAGGCCCATTCCCTCATCCACGAACGCTTGGCGGCCAAGCACCTGAGCTTTCACTCCAGCACGGACGGCTTGCCGCCCGTGCTGCGCGGCGACGTGACGCGCCTGCGGCAGGCCCTGCTCAACTACCTCGGCAATGCGGTGAAATTCACCGAGCGAGGCGGCGTCAGTCTTACCGCCCGCATCGTGGACGAGCGGGAGCAGGACATGCTGGTCCGCTTCGAGGTCACGGACAGCGGGATCGGCATTGCGGCGGATCAGCTGCCGCGCCTCTTCCAGTCCTTCGAGCAAGCGGATGCCTCAACGACCCGCAAGTACGGTGGGACGGGCCTCGGCCTGGCGCTGACCCGCCATCTGGCGGCGTTGATGGGCGGCGAAGCCGGGGTGGAGAGCCGCCTGGGGCAGGGCAGCACCTTCTGGTTCACCGCCCGTCTGCAGACACGCCCGGGCGTGACTCTGCCGGTGGTAGGGAGCGACGCACGTACCGGCGCCTCCCTCGAGGATGCGCCGGCCTTGCACGGACGACGGGTATTGCTGGTCGAGGACAACCTGCTCAACCAGGAAGTGGCGATGGACATGCTCTCGGACCTGGGCGTGGTTGTGGACTGCGCCGAGAACGGCCAGGAGGCGGTGGACTGCGTGCAGAACGGGGTTTTCGACCTCGTCCTGATGGACATGCAGATGCCGGTGATGGATGGCCTCGAGGCCACCCGGAGCATCCGTGGGCTGGATGGGCAGGGCGCGTTGCCGATCGTTGCGATGACCGCCAACGCCTTCGATGAGGACCAGGATGCGTGCCGCGCTGCGGGCATGAACGATTTTCTCGCCAAGCCGGTGGAGCCCGAAGATCTGCGCCGCGTACTGCTCAAGTGGCTGCAGCCGGGCGCGGCGCTGCCGATCCCGGTACCCGCCGCCATGGCTGCCGACGATGCGGGGTCCGATGCGTGGATCGTCCGCCTGCGGGGCATCGCCGGGCTGGATACGGAGAAGGGGGTGCGCCTGGTGCGCGGCAAGTGGACCACCTATGGCCGGCTGCTCGGCCTCTTCGCCAGCAACCAGGCCGACGTGGCGGAGCGCCTCAAGGCCTGCCTGGCTGCCGGGGATCTGGTCGGCATCGAACGTCTGGCCCATACCCTCAAGGGAGCCGCCGGCAACGTGGGGGCGGCGGACGTCTTCGCGCTTGCCGACGGGATCTGCCGGATCGTGCGCAGCGGCAATGTGGAGGCGCTGGCGGACCAAGTGGTGACGCTGGGGCAGGTCATGCCGACGCTGGTGGACGGGATCCGGGCCGCACTGGACGGACGTGCCGGGGGCCAGCCATGAGCGGGGCGCAGAAGATCACGCCCTTCCGCTGGGCTGAGTATTTTGAAACCGGCTTTGCCGAGGTGGATGGGCAGCACCACAAGCTGGTGGACCTGATCAACATGCTGGTCCAGCGGGCAGCCAGCGGCGCGGTCATCCAGCCAGCGGAGCTGAGCCATGTACTGGATGGCCTGGCGCGCTACGCCATTCATCACTTCGCCACGGAGGAGGCACTGATGGAGCAGGCGGGCATCGACCCGCGCCACCTGCGCAGCCATCGCCAGAGCCACGCCGACTTTGTCGCCAGGGTCGAGGAGATGCGCCAGTCTGACGATATCGACCGGGTCGTTTCGCTGCTCTACCGTTTTGTGACCAGTTGGCTGACCTTCCACATCCTCGATACCGATCAGAGCATGGCCCGCCAGCTGCGTGCCCTGGCCGCAGGGGTACCGGCTGCAGAGGCCTACGCCGGCGAAGCGGAGCATCACGGGGATCCGGCCAATACCGCGCTGGTCGGTGCCGTGCGCAATCTGCTGGGGCTGGTGGCGGAGCGCAACGAGGCGCTGGCCCGCAGCAACGCCTGTCTGGAAGAGCGGGTTGCCGAACGTACGGAGGCGCTGCAGCAGGCCAACCAGGCCCTGCGCCACACCCTCGACACCCTGCAGACCACCCGCAGCCAGCTGCAGGAGGCCGACAAGCTGGCGGCGGTCGGCCAACTGGCCGCCGGGGTCGCTCACGAGATCAACAACCCACTCGGCTTTGTCGCTTCCAACCTCGGCACCCTGCGGGAGTACGCAGAGCGCCTGCTGGCGCTGGTGGATACCGCAGACCGCTTGTGCGCAGACGATGGCGTCGCGGACGCCTGGCAGGCCACTCGGGCCGGCGCCGACCTCGACTTCATCCGCGAGGATCTGCCGGGGCTGGTGTCCGAGTCGATGCGTGGTCTCGGGCGGGTCAGCGACATTGTTCATGCCCTGCAGGAGTTCGCCAGTCAGGGGCGGGAGCCGGTGGAGTGCTCCGAGGTGCGTCTCGACGTGCTGCTTGACGAGGCGGTTCGTGCGCTGGCCGGTAAGCGCGGGGCTGGCCAGCAACTGGTGCGTGCCTACACCGATCTGCCGGTGCTCGCGGTGAATCCGACGCTGCTCGGCGAGGCCTTCAAGGCCATCATTGACAATGGACTGCGCGCCCTCGGCGGTGCGCCGGGCACCGTGGCGTTACGTGCCCGCGAGGTGGCCGGTGAGCTGTGGGTGGATATCGAGGATAGTGGCTGCGGCATGGACGAGGCGGTCCGCGCGCGCATTTTCGAGCCGTTCTTTACTACCCGCGCGGTGGGGGACGGGCGCGGTCTCGGCCTGTCGTCGGCCTACCGCATCGTCCGCCAGCATGGCGGGCGGATCGAGGTGGACAGCCAGCCGGGGCACGGCAGCCGCTTCCGCGTCGTGCTGCCGATGTCTCCCAAGGACGCCCCTCTGAAATGAAGGAACCCGGCCGAGGCCGGGTTCCGGTGGTGCTGTCGAGCCGGGCCGTGTCAGCGGCGGCCGGCCATCGCGCGCAGGCGTGCGACCCGTTCCTCGGTGGCCGGGTGGGTGCTGAACAGCCCGGCCAGGCCGCCGCCCGAGAGTGGGTTCATGATCATCATCTGGCCGGTTTCCGGGTGGGCCTCGGCGCTCGGCATCGGAATGCCGCGGGCGAAGGCGTCGATCTTCATCAGCGCGTCGGCCAGTGCGTGCGGGTCGCTGGCGATCTCGGCGCCGCCGCGGTCAGCCTCGAATTCTCGGGCGCGGGAGATCGCCATCTGGATCACGCTGGCCGCCAGCGGGGCGAGCAGGGCCACCGCGATGGAGGCGATCGGGTTGGCCGGGCGGCCTTCCGAGTCGCGGCCGCTGAAGAACATCGCGAAATTGGCCAGTGCCGAGATTGCGCCGGCCATCGTTGCCGAGATCGTCGAGATCAGGATGTCCCGGTGCTTCACGTGGGCCAGCTCGTGGGCCATCACGCCGCGCAGTTCGCGCTGGCTGAGCATCTGCAGGATGCCGGTGGTGGCCGCCACGGCGGCGTTCTCGGGGTTCCGGCCGGTGGCGAAGGCGTTCGGCTGGTCCTCGTGGATGATGTACACGCGCGGCATCGGCAGTTGGGCGCGGCCGGCCAGTTCGCGGACCATGTTGTAGAGGTAAGGGGAGCTGGTTTCATCCACTTCCTGCGCGTTGTACATGCGCAGCACCATCTTGTCGGAGAACCAGTAGGAGAACAGGTTCATCGCGCCGCCGAAGACCAGCGCGAGCACCATCCCCGACTTGCCGCCGATGAGGCCGCCGATCACGCCGAACAGCGCGATGATTGCCGCCATCAGGATGGATGTCTTGAGCCAGTTGCCGAGCATTGGGTGTAACCGTCCTTTCGGGATTGAGTGGGAAACGCTGGTTAGATGGGGAAGAGCACTAAAAATTCAAGAATTTTTAAGTGCTTGCGTAAAAACCTGTAAGCGGGAGCCGCATGCCGCATGAAAAAGGCCCGCGTTGGACGCGGGCCTTGCGGACAGCTGCGGAGGCGCTGGCTAGTCGAAGCGGGTCCCCGCCGCGATAGCCGTGCCGCGCACGAAGTCGGCTGCAGCCAGGCGTTTGCCGCCGGGCTTCTGCAGTTCGGTGATGCACAGCGCACCCTCGCCGCAGGCGACGATCACGCCGGCCCCTTCGGCCAGCAGGATTTCGCCGGGGGCGCCGCTGGCGTCGATGGCGCGGGCGCGCCACAGCTTGATCGGCGTGCCCTGGTAATTGCCCAGCGCGCCGGGGAAGGGGTTGAAGGCGCGGATCGCCCGTTCGATCTCGGTGGCCGGGCGGGTCCAGTCCACCGTCGCCTCGGCCTTGCCGATCTTGGCGGCGTAGGTGACACCGTCGGCGGGCTGCGGGGTGGCCGTCAGACCGCCGGGCAAGGCCCGCAGGGCATCGACGATCAGGTCGGCGCCGATCCCGGCCAGGCGGTCGTGGAGGCTGCCGGTGGTGTCGTCGGACTCGATGGCCGTGCTGCGCTTCATCAGCATCGGGCCCGTGTCGAGGCCGGCGTCCATCTGCATGATGGTGATGCCGGTTTCTGCATCACCGGCTTCGATGGCCCGGTGGATCGGCGCGGCGCCGCGCCAGCGCGGCAGCAGCGAGGCATGGATGTTGAGGCAGCCGTAGCGCGGCAGGTCGAGCACGGCCTGGGGCAGGATGATGCCGTAGGCGGCCACTACCAACACGTCCACGCCGGCTTCGGCCAGCGGCGCTTGTTGTTCCGGCGTACGCAGTTTTTCCGGCTGATGGACGGGAATGCCCGCGGCGAAGGCGACCTGCTTGACCGGGCTGGGCTGCAGTTGCATGCCGCGCCCGGCCGGGCGGTCCGGCTGGGTCAGGACCAGCGGCACTTCGAAGCCGGCGGCGAGGATGGCTTGCAGCGCGGCGGCGGCGAATTCGGGGGTTCCGGCGAAGGCGACTTTCATCAGGCGGTGATCCGGGCTTTCTTCGCCAGCTTGCCCTTGATGCGGGTCTGCTTGAGCTGGGACAGATATTCGACGAAGACCTTGCCCTCCAGGTGGTCCAGCTCATGCTGGATGCACACCGCGAGGAGGCCGTCGGCTTCCATCTCGAAGCTCTCGCCCTTCTGGTTGAGGGCGCGTACCTTGACTCGCTCGGCACGGACGACCTTGTCGTAGATGCCGGGTACGGACAGGCAGCCTTCCTCGCCCAGATGCTCGCCGGAGCGTTCGATGATTTCCGGGTTGATCAGCGCCAGCAACTCGGACTTGTCTTCCGACACGTCGATGACGACGACCCGTTTATGGACGTCCACCTGAGTGGCGGCCAGGCCGATGCCGGGGGCCTCATACATGGTTTCCGCCATGTCGGCGATCAGCCGGCGGATTTCGTCGTTTACTTCGCGCACCGGGGTGGCGCGGGTGTGCAGACGAGGATCGGGATAACGGAGAATGGGTAGCAGGGCCATAAATATTGCCGGATGAAGACTTTACGTGCAGAATTTTGAGCCAAATCTACGATGCTCGCATCTTGCAAGGCGGGTATCGGCTCCGCAACACAGGCAAGCCCTTGTCGGGTGGTACCTGTTCGCCGAAAGCGAGTGCTCTTCCGATGATTCGCATTATATCCGCCCTCCTGATCGGCGTCGCCGCCCTGGTACCGGTCACTGCCGGCGCCACCAGTCCCATCCGCCTGGCCGACGATGCGCCGGACAGCCACATGGTGGTCCCCGGTGACACCCTGTGGGGCATCTCCGGCAAGTTCCTCAAGGAGCCCTGGCGCTGGCCCGAGGTGTGGCGCCTGAACCGCGAGCAGATCCGCAACCCGCACCTGATCTATCCGGGCCAGGTCATCGTGCTCGACCGCAGCGGCCCGACCCTCAAGCTGGGTAAGCGCGTAGGTGGCCTCCCCGACCGTCCGCTTTACGAGAAGCGTTTCCCGCAGGTCTACTCCGAGCCTGACAAGGCGGCGATCCAGAGCATTCCGTTGCGGGTGATCGCACCTTTCCTGTCCGAGCCGCTGGTCGTCACGGACAAGGATGACAGCTCCGCCGGGATCCTGGTGGCAACCCAGGAGGGGCGCGTGTTCACCAGCGCCGGCGATACCATCTTCGCGACCCGCATCACGCCGGAGACCCGGACCTGGAACCTGTATCGCAAGGCTCGGCCGCTGAAGGAGCCGGTCACCGGCGAGATCCTCGGCTACGAAGCGGTGCATCTCGGTGTCGCCGAGGTGAATGCCGACCCCGAAGCCGACAAACTGGCCGCTGCCGAAAGCAAGCCGGGCACCGTGGTGCCCACCAGCCTGATGGTGCTGAGCGCCAAGCAGGAAATCGGCAAGGGCGACCGGCTGCTGCCGGCAGGGCGCCCCGAACTGCCCAGCTACGTGCCCCACGCGCCGGAGAAGGACCTCAGCGGGCGCGTCGTGTCCATCTACAACGGGGTGTCCGAGACCGGGCGCTACCACGTGGTGTCGATCAGCCTCGGCAAGCAGGACGGCATGGAGGTCGGGCATGTGCTGGCGTTGCACCGGAACCGCGGCGAGGCCGTCTATCGTGAGGACAACGTCGGAACCCCGCAGCGCTTCCGTCTGCCGGAACAGCGTTACGGACTGGTTTTCGTGTTCCGGGTGTTCGATCGCCTCTCCTACGCGCTGGTGATGGACAACCTCGGTGCAGTGGCGGTGGCCGACAGCGTCCGGAAACCCTGAGCGCCGCAGCATCTTGTCAGGCGTGCATCCCCTTGCCGGCTGGCTGCGTCTGACCCTCACCCCGGGCCTGGGGCCGGCCAGCCAGCGCCAGCTGCTGGCCGCCTTCGGGCTACCCGAGCGGATTTATGCGGCGCCCCCCGCAGCCCTGGCGGCGGTGGTTGGTGAGCCCGCCGTCCGCCAACTCCTCGAACACGATGCCAGTGCCGCGGTGAGCACCGCGCTGGAGTGGCTGACGGAATCCGGCAACGCGCTCCTGACCCTCGGCGATGAAAGCTATCCCGCGGCGCTGCTGGAAATCCCCGATCCCCCCGTGCTGCTTTATGTGAAGGGTGACGCGAGCCTGCTGAGCCGCCCGTCCATGGCCGTGGTCGGTGCCCGCAATGCCACGCCGCAGGGCGAGGCCAACGCGGAGGCGTTTTCGACCGCCCTGTCGTCCGCTGGCCTGACCATCGTCAGCGGCCTGGCCCTCGGCATCGACGCGGCGGCCCACCGAGGCGGCCTTGCCGGGGCTGGCCGCACGGTGGCGGTGATCGGCACTGGGGCCGACCGCATCTACCCGGCCCGCAACGCAGCGCTGGCGCGGCGCATCGCCGAAGCCGGCGCGATCGTCAGCGAATTCCCCCTCGGCAGTGGTCCGCTGGCTCACCATTTTCCGCGCCGCAACAGGCTGATCGCTGGCCTGTCCTGCGGCGTGCTGGTGGTTGAGGCGGCGGTCAAGAGCGGGTCGCTGATCACCGCGCGGCTGGCCGGCGACTGCGGGCGGGAGGTCTTCGCGATCCCGGGGTCCATCCATTCGCCCCTGTCGCGCGGTTGCCACCGCCTGATCCGCGATGGCGCGAAACTCGTCGAATCTGCCAATGACATACTCGAGGAGCTGCGCCTGCCCGAGCCGGAAGTGGCGCCGCAGCAAGCCTCTGGCCCGGCGGAGGGGGGCGGAGACGAAGGTGGCGTGCTCGCCGCACTGGGCCACGACCCGGTGGACATGGATACTCTTGTGCACCGCACCAGCTTGACGCCGGAAGCGCTCTACGCCATTCTGCTTACGCTGGAACTCGACGGACGGGTCTCCCGCCTGCCCGGAGGGCGCCTCCAGCGCCTTTGAAAAACCACCGGCCTCAGGCCCTACGCGCCATGTTCGATATCCTCGTGTACCTCTTCGAGAACTACGTCCACGCCGACGCATGCCCCGAACCCGCGCAGCTGGCCCGCAAGCTCACGGCCGCCGGTTTTGAGGAAGAAGAAATCACTGATGCTCTGGAGTGGCTGTCGGGACTGCGCCAGTTGTCCGATGGCGAGCGTCCGGCCCAGTGCGCCCGCGCCGGCTCCCTGCGCATCTACGCCGACGACGAACTGTCCCGCCTGGGTGTGGAGTGCCGTGGCTTCCTGCTCTTCCTCGAGAACGCTGGCATCCTCGATTCCGAGTGCCGGGAAATGATCATCGAGCGGGCCTTGGCTCTCGACGACCCGGAGATCGAACTGGAAAATCTCAAGGTCATCGTGCTGATGGTGCTGTGGCAGCAGGACCGCCCGATCAACGGCCTGATCCTCGACGAACTTCTCAACGAGGGGCTCGAGGACGAAGACGAGCCGGCTGCATACCCGGTGCATTGATCGGCTGGCGGCTTGCACGGCCGGCGCAGGCTTCCGTATGATGCGCCGCTCCCCCAACAACCTGAATCAGGCGCCATGTTGCGCGCTACAGGCATGAGCCGGCCGGTTGCCCATCGGGCATAGACCGGGTTGCGCAGCACGAAGGTACTCCAATGAGCAAGCAGCTGATCATCGCGGAAAAGCCCTCGGTCGCGGCGGACATCGCCCGCGCCCTGGGCGGTTTCACCAAGGAAAAGGACTATTTCGAGTCGGAGCACTACGTGCTGTCCTCGGCGGTTGGCCATCTGCTCGAGCTCACGGTGCCCGCCGAATTCGAAGTCAAGCGTGGCAAGTGGTCCTTTGCACACCTTCCAGTCATCCCGCCCCATTTCGCTCTCAACCCGATCGAGAAGACCGAGGACCGGCTCAAGCTGCTGACCCGTCTGATCAAGCGCAAGGACGTCACCGGCCTGATCAACGCCTGTGACGCGGGGCGTGAAGGGGAGCTGATCTTCAGCTTCATCGTGCAGCACTCCGGCAGCACCAAGCCGGTGCAGCGCCTGTGGCTGCAGTCGATGACCGCCGGCGCGATCCGCGACGGTTTCGCGCAGTTGCGCGCCGCCGCCGACGTGGAGGGCCTGCGCGAAGCTGCCGTGTGCCGCGCCGAGAGCGATTGGCTGATCGGCATCAACGGCACCCGCGCGATGACCGCCTTCAACTCCAAGACCGGTGGCTTCCATCTGACAACGGTCGGGCGCGTGCAGACCCCGACATTGGCGATCGTCGTCGAGCGCGAAGAAAAGATCCGCGCCTTCAAGCCCACCGACTACTGGGAGCTGGAGGCCAGCTTCGGCTGCCAGGCCGGCGCCTACGCCGGCCGCTGGTTCGACGAAGGCTTCAAGAAGCCTGAGGAAGGGACGCCACTCGCTGAGCATGCCACCGCCTTCCGTCTGTGGGACAAGGCGAAGGCCGCAGCCATCAAGGCCAAGTGCGAGGGCAAGACCGGCACCGTCGAGGAAGAGTCCAAGCCGACCACCCAGCTGTCGCCGCTGCTGTTTGACCTGACATCCCTGCAGCGCGAGGCCAACGGCCGTTTCGGCTTCTCGGCCCGTACCACGCTGCAACTGGCCCAGGCGCTGTACGAAAAGCACAAAGTTCTGACCTACCCGCGGACCGATGCCCGCGCGCTGCCGGAAGACTACGTCGGCCAGGTCCAGGGCATCCTCGGCGGCTTGCCGGACGCCTATGCGCCGTTTGCCAACGAGATCGTCAAGCACGGCTGGGCCAAGCCCAACAAGCGCATCTTTAATAACGCCAAGATCTCCGACCACTTTGCGATCATCCCCACCGGCACGGCGCCCAAGAGCCTGTCCGAGGCCGAGGCGAAGATCTACGACCTGGTAACCCGGCGTTTCCTGTCGGTGTTCTACCCGGCCGCCGAGTACCGCGTGACCACCCGTATCACCCGCGTCGAGGGCGAGGCCTTCAAGACCGAGGGCAAGATCCTCGTCAATCCGGGCTGGCTGGCCATCTACGGCAAGGCAGCGGCGGTGGCGAGTGACGAAGAGGGCGGCACGCCGCAGCTGGTTGCGGTCGAGCCGGGTGAGAAGGTCAGCACCGACGAGATTCTGCTCAAGGCCCTGGTCACCAAGCCGCCCGCACGCTTCAACGAAGCCACGCTGCTGTCCGCGATGGAAGGCGCCGGCAAGATGGTGGATGACGAGGAGCTGCGTGCCGCGATGGCCGGCCGAGGCCTCGGCACGCCGGCAACCCGTGCGCAGATCATCGAAAACCTGATCGGCGAAACCTACATGCTGCGGGACGGCAAGGAGCTGATCCCGACCGCCAAGGCCTTCTCGCTGATCACGCTGCTGCGCGGCCTGGGCACCAACGAACTGACCTCGCCGGAACTCACCGGCGAATGGGAACACAAGCTGGCCCAGATGGAACGCGGCGCGCTGTCACGGGCCGAGTTCATGGAGCACATCCAGTCCATGACCCGTGACATCGTCGAGCGCGCCAAGCGCTACGAGTCCGACACCGTGCCGGGTGATTTCGCGACGCTGCAGACGCCGTGCCCGAAGTGCGGTGGCCAGGTGAGGGAGAACTACAAGAAGTTCTCCTGCCAGAGCTGCGACTGGAGTGCCTGGAAGATCGTCGCCGGCCGCCAGTTCGAGATCCCGGAGATCGAGACCCTGCTGGCTACCGGCCGGGTTGGGCCGCTGCTGGGTTTCCGCAACAAGATGGGGCGTCTGTTCAACGCCGAGATCCGCCTCAACGACGACAAGCAGCCCGAGTTCGATTTCGGCCAGCCGAAGGAAGACGAAGCTGCTGAGGCGGTGGATTTCTCCGGCCAGGACTCCCTGGGCCTGTGCCCGAAGTGCAGCGCCCAGGTGTATGAGCACGGCCTGTCCTACATCTGCAGCAAGTCGGTGGGGCCGGAGAAATCCTGCGACTTCCGCTCCGGCAAGATCATCCTGCAGCAGCCGATCGAACGCGACCAGATGCAGAAGTTGCTCGATACCGGGCGGACCGACCTGCTCCGCGGTTTCGTGTCGAGCCGCACCAAGCGCAAGTTCTCGGCCTTCCTGGTGCGAGGCGACGATGGCAAGGTTGGCTTCGAGTTCGAGAAGAAGGAACCCAAGGCGGCGGCTGCCAAGAAGCCGGCCAGCCGCAAGAAGGCCGAAGCCGAGTAAGGTCCGGATGATCCAAGTAAAAATGCCCGCCGTGATGGCGGGCATTTTTTTGGAACCTAGACGCTGTCGTTGAGGGGCTTGGCTGTGGGGGCGCATGAATGCGCCCCCACAGCCAAGCCCAACAGGCCAGCCACGGCAAGCGTCAGGCCAGCGCGGCGGCGACGAGTTCGCGGAATTCGTCCAGGTCGTGGTCGGTCGTGCCGAGGAAGCTGCGGGCATCCTCGAAGGCGCGCTGGCTCACGTCCGGCGCGGCGCCGCCGAGTTCGGCGATGATGTACTCGGCGAGCTGGGTGACGGCGATCAGCGCCAGCGCATTCGATGGCAATTCCTCCTCGGGGAGGATGTAGCGTTCGGGGTTGTGGTGATGCTGGATCGCCGCAGCGATCTTGGCCGGTAGTCCCCAGTTGCGCGCCAGCAGCCAGCCGACCACCGCGTGGTCGCTGTGGAACTGCGCGCGCTCGAGCCCGACCAGATGATCGCCGTGTTCGCCGGCGCTGCTGTAGAGCGCCGCGTAGCTGGAGAAGTGCTGCATCAGTACCGGCACGGCGGCATTCTGGAACAGTCCGTAGGTGTAGGCGTCTTCCGGAGGAATGCCTACGTGCTTGCGGGCCAGCAGGCCGGCACACAGGGCGCGGGATGCTGCCATTTCCCAGAAGTGCTCGAGGAAGTCGGCCGGCAGGCCGTCGACGGAGCTGCGCAGCGCGGCAGCGACTATGATGTTCAGTACGTTGCTGGTGCCCAGGCGGTTGATCGCCTGCTGCACGCTCTTCACCGGCGCGGCGGAGCCGAATATCGGCGAGTTGGCGAGCTTGACGGCCATTGCCGACATGCCCACGTCGGATGAAATGATGCGGGCGAGAACCTTGAAGTTCGGTTCGTCCTTGCGGGCTTCGTGCAGCACCTCGGTGACCATTGCAGGGCAGGCAGGGATGCGGATGGAGGCAAGGTCGCTAGCGAGTTGCTGGGGGCTGGATGGCTTGGGCTTGGTGGCGCTGGTCATGATTCCGTACTGATGCTAATTCGATCTGGTGAATTTGTCGGAAAAATCAATTTTTTTATTTTAAGGCGAAGATGGCGACGAGCAATTGATGCTTTGCCGCATTCGTGACTATTGCACACCCACCAACTGGCCGACTGCAAGCGGAGCAGGACAAATGGCACGAGCATCCCCCTGGCTGACCGGACTGGCAAGCGTCGCGCTGCTGGTGTCCCAGGTGCACCTGGCGCTTATCGTGGGGATGCGCCGTCCCAACATCATTTGCCTGCAACTCAGCTTCAGCGCCGAGCGTTACTGGGGGATCCTGAATGCGTGGGGGGCTGAAGGACTTCGGGCGTACCGGGAACATTTCGCCGCAGATGCGCTCCACCTGTGCGTCTACGCGCTGTTCGGCTATGTCGTCGCGACCCGGGGCGGGCTCTTCCCGGAAAGTGCTGGGCGTGCGGCCGGCAGGCTGGCCGCGCTGTTGCCGCTGGCGGCGCTGTTCGACATTGCGGAGAACCTGTTGCAACTGCGCTTGCTGGCCGGCCCCTTCGGGGCGCCGAGCGTGCTGATTCCCATGTCGGCCTCTTGTTCACTGCTGAAATGGGGGCTCGTCCTCTTCTTCGCCCTGTGGGTGGGGTGGCGATTGCTTGGTAAATGCGGCTTGGCAGGACGTGTTGCACACTGAAGGTTTCGGCGTTTTTACCGATAAAGCCAGATGCGGCTAAGATTGGTCTGCTTAACAAAATATAACGAACCCGATCGCTATGGCGCTTCCTACCCTCACCGACGACCAGCCCGCCACAATGGCCGCCCAGTTGCTGGCCGACAGCCGCGCGCGCTTCCTGGAGACGCTGCGGCGGGCGGCAGGCGAGGTCATTCGTCACGCGGGTTGGCTGGACGAATTGGCCAAAGCTGCCGGCGAGTGCTTCGACGAGCTGTCGGGTGCCAAGGAGCGGCCGGGTTTCGAGCAGATGCACGGGCTGACAGCGTCCCACATCAGCCTGGTTCACGACGACGACATGGATTATTCGGTCGAGCTGATGAATCTCGACCAGCGCCTGCGCGACGCCTGCGAGCGCGAACTGGCGTCCCTGCACCTGCGCATGCGGATGCTGATGGCGGGGACCGATGCCGTGCTGCAGAAGGAGTCGCCGGTTGGCTCCGAGAGCGTGTGCCGGGCCCTGCGTGCGCTGAAGGAGACCGAGCGGCTCAGCGCCCAAGAGGCGATGGTGCTCCTCAATCGCCTGGAGGAGCCGTTGCAGCGCCATCTGTGCGTGTTTTACCGGGAACTGGAACATCACCTGGCCGACGCCGGTGTCGATTCCCGCTATCGGGTCGCCACGCCGTCCCGTTCGTCCCTGGTGCCTGGCAGTGAACGCACCACTCAGGCGGAGGCCTCACGCAATCTGCAGATGAATCCCGTGGATGCGCTGCGTCTGTCCGTGCTGGCCCGGCGCGAGACGATGCCCGGTACCACCCATCTCGATCCGACCCTGGCGGCAGCCCTGCTCGAGCGCGTCGAGGCCTGGCTCGGCGAGCGCCAGCACTATGGCGGCGGGGTGCCCCAGTCCCTGGGCGCGAGTGAACTCGGTGGCTTGCTGGCGCCGGCCAGCGCGGCGGCTGTCGAAGTCGTGGAAACCGTTTTTGCCTACCTGGCGGCGGCGGCCTTCCTGCCGGCGACGATCCGTGCGGTGCTGGCCGGACTGCGGGTGCCGATGCTCCGGCTGGCCCTGCGCAGCGACACCCTGCTGGCCGAGGAGCGTCATCCGGCGCTGCGCCTGGTGGATCTGATTGCCAATGTCGGCCGTACCCTGCCGCCGGATTGTCCGCCCGAGCTGCCGGTGTGTCGGGGGCTGCTGCTCGTTGTGCGCCCGCTGCTGCGGCTGACCCGTTTCGAGGACCGGGATTTCCAGGTCGCGCTAGCCGGTGCAGAGACCTTGCTGCGCTCTCGCCAGAAAGGGGCGCTGGCCCGCGTCGAGGCCTTCAGGGAGGAGGCCGAGCGACTGGAGCGGCGCGAGGTGGCGCTACACCAGGCCAGTCGGGCGATCTACCTGTTGGTTGGTCATCGTTCCGACCCGGTGGCGCGGGAGTTCATCGAGGGGTACTGGGTGCATGTGCTGGCCAAGGCGGCGTATCGCTACGGTACGGGTAGCCCGCAATGGACGGCGCGGGTGCAGACGGCCCACCGCCTTCTGGTTAGCGCGATGCCGGAGCCCGACGAGGTGGCCCGTCAGCATCTGATGGCTCAACTGCCGGCCCTGATGCGTTCGCTGGAAGAGGGCCTGGCGTGGATCGGCCTGTCACCCGAGCACATTCGGGAGGGGCTGGCGCCGTGCCTGGAGCTGCATGCTGCACTGATTGCCGGCCGGCCCGGTCCCGAGCCCCGCTATCGCCGGCCGTCGGTGCCGGTCCTCGGCACGGTGGGCGATCGGCTGGATTTCCGGGTTTTGCGCCATAAGCAGTACTTCGCCGGCGAGCTGTCCTTGCCTTCCGAATGGGCTGAACTGGAAGTGGGGCAGTGCGTCGCCGTCGGGCTGCCGGATGGCAACGTGATGCGCGGCTTCGTCGGGCTGATCGGCCCGGCCCGCCAGCTGATCCTGATCGTCGATGGGGACGGGGGCGAGGTGCTCGCGGTGACGGCCCGTGCGCTGGCCCAGCAGACCGCCTCGCCGCAAACCCAGTTGTTCAGCGATAGCTCCATCGTCGACGAGGCGGCCACCGACCGTTTGATCAATCCCTGATTCAGTCGCGCCGGTCGGGCGCGGGAACCCCTTGTGCTGCGGGAGGTCTGCCAACAGGCCCTACAATAGGCACTGCCTGCCTCTTCTCCGATCCCGCTGCCCATGTGTTCCGATCCTGCCTGCCCGGCCGATCACGGCCCCGCTGACGCCGACGCCATCCGTATCCGCGGCGCCCGCCAGAACAACCTGAAGAACCTGTCCCTCGACATCCCCCACCACGAGCTGGTGGTGGTCACCGGGGTGTCCGGTTCCGGCAAGAGTTCGCTGGTTTTCGATACCCTGTACGCCGAAGGCCAGCGCCGCTACGTGGAGACTTTTTCCCCGTACGCGCGCCAGTTCCTCGACCGCATGGACAAGCCGCAGGTGGACCGCATCGAAGGTGTGCCGCCGGCCATCGCCATTGACCAGACCAACCCGGTGCGCACCTCCCGCTCGACGGTTGGCACGATGACCGAGCTGGCCGACCACTTCAAGCTGCTCTACGCTCGCGCCGCCAAGCTGCACTGCCGCTGCTGCGGCAAGCCGGTGAGCCGCGATACGCCGGCGACGATCTTCGCCGACCTGTCGGCCCGCGCCGCGGCGGCCGGCGATCCCCGCCTGGTGGTGAGCTTCCCGGTCACCGTGCCGACGAGCTTCAGCGACGAGGAGATCGCCGGCCTTCTTGCCCAGCAGGGCTACACCCGCATCCATTCCCGCGACGGCGAGCTGCTCCACGTGGTGCAGGACCGCTTCCGCCTCGGCAACGCCGAGCACGCCCGCGTGATGGAGGCGCTGGAGATCGGCCTGCGCGCGGGCCACGGCCGCCTCAGCGTGCATGCGCTGGGCGATGACGGCGAGACGCGCTGGAAATTCAGCTCCGGCCTGCACTGCGCCGACTGCGACATCGCCTATTCCGACCCGACGCCGAGCCTGTTCTCCTTCAACTCGCCGATCGGCGCCTGCGACACCTGCCGCGGCTTCGGGCGGGTCATCGGCGTCGATTTCGCGCTGGTCATCCCGGACGAATCCAAGACCCTCGCCGAAGGCGCGGTGAAGCCCTGGCAGAGCCCCAGCTTCAAGGAATGCCAGGACGACCTGGCCAAGATGGCCAAGAAGTACGGCGTGCCGATGGACGTGCCGGTGCGCGATCTGTCGCCGGAACACCGCCGCTGGCTGCTCGAAGGCGACGACAAGTGGAAGAACTGGGATTCGTCCTGGCCGCGCTACTGGTACGGGGTGCGCCACTTCTTCGACTGGCTGGAGAGCAAGGCCTACAAGATGCACATCCGGGTGCTGCTGTCGCGCTACCGCAGCTACACCGAATGCCCGGCCTGCCACGGCGCCCGCCTCAAGCCGGACGCGTTGCTGTGGCGGCTGCCGGCGGCCGGCGGCGAGTGGGCGATCCACGAACTGCTGGCCCGCCCGGTGGACGAGATCGTGCCTTTCGTCGGTGGCCTCGTGCTGCCGGCGCCGCTGGACGAGGCCACCGAGCTGCTGCTCGGCGAGATCAAGGGCCGCCTCAAGTACCTGCAGGACGTTGGCCTCGGCTACCTGACGCTGGACCGTCAGTCGCGCACTTTGTCCGGCGGCGAGGTGCAGCGCATCAATCTGACCACCGCGCTGGGCACCTCGCTGGTGAATACGCTGTTCGTGCTGGATGAGCCGTCCATCGGCCTGCATCCGCGCGACATCAACCGCATCCTCGGGGTGATGGAGCGCCTGCGCGACGCCGGCAACTCGCTGGTGGTGGTGGAGCACGACCCGCAGCTGATGCTGGCCGCCGACCGCCTGCTCGACATCGGCCCCGGCCCCGGCGAGCGCGGTGGGGAGATCGTCGCCTACGGCCCGCCGGTGAGCATCGCCAACGATCCGGCTTCGCTGACCGGTGCCTACCTGGCCGGCCGCAAGCGCGTCGATGCGCGCCGTGTGCCGCGGCAGGTAGAGGCCAACACGCCGCGCCTGACGCTGCTCGGCGCCCGCCAGCACAACCTGCGCGGCGTCGATCTGGCGATCCCGCTGCAACGCTTGGTCGGCATTACCGGCGTGTCCGGCTCCGGCAAGTCCACGCTGATCCAGGACGTGCTGTTCCCGGCGCTGGCCAAGCACTTCGGCCAGCCCGCCGAGCCGCCCGGCGCCTTCGAAGGCTTCGCCGGCGTGGAGGCGATCAAGGGCGTGGTGATGGTGGACCAGTCGCCGATCGGCAAGAGCGCGCGCTCCAACCCGGTCAGCTACGTTGGCGCGTGGGACGCCATCCGCAAGCTCTTCGCCAACCTGGAGGAGGCCAAGGAGCGCGGCTACACGCCGGGCACCTTCAGCTTCAACTCGGGCACCGGGCGCTGCCCGACCTGCACCGGCTCGGGCTTCGAGCACGTCGAGATGCAGTTCCTGTCCGACGTTTACCTGCGCTGCCCGGACTGCGACGGCAAGCGCTACCGGCCGGAGATCCTGGCCCTCAACTGGCGCGGCAGGAGCGTCGCCGACGTGCTGGAGATGACGGTCTCCGAAGCGCTGGCCTTCTTTGCCGATCAGAAGGCGGTGCTCGCCGCACTGGCCCCGCTGGCCGACGTGGGGCTGGAGTACGTACGCCTCGGCCAGCCGGTGCCGACCTTGTCCGGCGGTGAGGCCCAGCGCCTCAAGCTGGCCGGCTACCTGGCCGAAGCGGCGCAACTGGCCGCCAAGAAATCCAGGAAAGGCGACGCCACCGACGAGCCCGGCCTGCTGTTCCTGTTCGACGAGCCCACCACCGGCCTGCATTTCGAGGACGTGGCGCGCCTGCTGTCGGCCTTCGAGAAGCTGCTCGACGCCGGCCACTCGCTGGTGGTCATCGAGCACAACCTGGACGTGATCGCCGCCGCCGACTGGCTGATCGACCTCGGCCCGGAAGGCGGCAGCGGCGGCGGTTTGATCGTCGCCGAAGGCACGCCGGCCGCGCTGATCGCCACGCCGGCCTCGCATACCGGCAAGGCGCTGGCCGACTACGCCGCGCAGCTGTCGGCGATGCAGGCCGCGCCGGTGGTGGCCGAGCCGGCGCCGCGCTACCGGGCGGTGGTGCCGAAGGCGATCACCATCCGCCACGCCCGCCACCACAACCTGAAGAACGTCAGCCTGGACATCCCCCGCGACCAGTTCACGGTGATCACCGGCCTGTCCGGCTCCGGCAAGTCCACGCTGGCCTTCGACATCGTCTTCGGCGAGGGTCAGCGGCGCTACCTGGAGTCGCTCAACGCCTACGCCCGCCAGTTCGCGCAGCCGTCGGCGCGGCCCGAGGTTGACGCGATCTTCGGCATTCCGCCGACGGTGGCCATCGAGCAGCGGGTCAGCCGCGGCGGGCGCAAGAGCACGGTGGGCACCCTCACCGAGATCCAGCCCTTCCTGCGCCTGCTCTACGTGAAGCTGGGCACCCAGTACTGCCCGGACTGCGACGTGCCGGTCACGCCGCAGAGCTTCGAGGCCATCGTCGCGCAGATCCAGCGCGACTTTCAGGGCCGCTCCGTCGAGCTGCTGGCGCCGCTGATCATCAACCGCAAGGGCTTGTACACCGACCTCGCCAAGTGGGCGCGGGGCAAGGGCTTCGAGCAGTTGCGCGTCGATGGCGACTACCTGCCGACCAAGAAATGGCCGCGCCTCGACCGCTACAAAGAACACAACATCGAGCTGCCGGTGGGCATGGTGCAGGTCGGGCCGGACACGGAAACCCAGCTGCGCGAATACGTGGCCGCAGCGCTGGAGCACGGCAAGGGCGTTCTCAAGCTGCTCCCGCTCGGCGACGCTGCAGCGACGCTTACGACTTTGTCCACGCTGCGTGCCTGCCCGGATTGCGGCACCAGTTTCCCGGAGCCCGACCCGCGCCTGTTCTCCTACAACGCCAAGCATGGCTGGTGTCCGGACTGCTACGGCACCGGCATCAAGATCGCCGGTAAGGTGGAGAACCCGGACGACCTCGACCTCGGCGAGCTGGAGGCCGACAGCGACGAGGCCTGCCCGAGCTGCCACGGCGCCCGCCTCAACCCGGTGGCCCGCGCAGTGCGCTTCCGCGACCTGGGCCTGCACGAGCTGGCCTCGCTGGCGGTGGGCAAGGTGGCGGATTTCTTCGACGGCCTGCAACTGGCCCGCCGGGAGGCCGACATCGGTCGCGACCTGGTCGGCGAGATCCGCGGCCGGCTGGACTTCCTGAAGAAGGTCGGCCTCGGCTACCTGGCCCTCGACCGCGCCGCGCCGACCCTGTCCGGCGGCGAGGCCCAGCGCATCCGCCTGGCGGCCCAGCTCGGCTCCAACCTCACCGGCGTGTGCTACATCCTCGACGAGCCGACCATCGGCCTGCACCCGCGCGACAACCAGCTGCTGCTCGACACGCTGGAAGCCCTGCGCGGCCGTGGCAACACCCTGCTGGTGGTGGAGCACGACGAGGACACCATCCGCCGCGCCGATCACGTCATCGACATCGGCCCGGGCGCCGGCGTGCGTGGCGGGCGCATCATCGCCGAAGGCAAGCTGGCCGACCTGATGGCGGCGCCGGAGTCGGCCACCGGTCGCTGCTTCCGCCAGCCGCTGGTGCATCCGCTGGCGCCGCGACGCGCGGTGGCGGACGAGCAGCCGGCGCTGGTGGTGCGCGACGCCAGCCTGCACAACCTGAAGAACGTATCGGCCCGCGTGCCCCTCGGCCGCCTCACGGTGGTGACCGGCGTGTCCGGCTCCGGCAAATCCACCTTCGCCCGCGACGTGCTGCACGCCAGCCTGGCGGCGGGGGCGCCGGTGGGCTGTGCCGAGCTGGCCGGCCGCGAGCTGGTTGGCCGTGTTCTGGAGGTGGACCAGACGCCGATCGGCAAGACGCCGCGCTCCTGCCCGGCCACCTACATCGGCTTCTGGGACGCCATCCGCAAGCTGTTCGCCGAGACCACCGAGGCCAAGATGCGCGGCTGGAACGCCTCGCGCTTCTCCTTCAACACCGGCGCGGGCCGTTGCCCGGTGTGCGAGGGGCAGGGCCAGATCACCATCGAGATGAACTTCCTGCCCGATGTGAAGATGCCCTGCGAGGCCTGCGGCGGCGCCCGCTTCAACCCGGAAACCCTGACCGTCCAGTGGAAGGGCAAGACGGTGGCCGACCTGCTGCACATGGCGGTGGAGGATGCGGTGGATTTCTTCGCCGCCCACCCGTCCATCGCCCATCCGCTGCGCCTGCTGCAGGATGTGGGCCTTGGCTACCTGACCCTCGGCCAGCCCAGCCCGACCCTGTCAGGCGGCGAAGCCCAGCGCATCAAGCTGGTCTCCGAGCTGGCCAAGGTGCGCGGCCGTGCCGGCGAATCGGCGGCTGGCCCCGGCCGCCCGCTGCCGCCGGAGAAGCACACCCTGTACGTGCTCGACGAGCCCACCGTCGGTCTGCACATGGCGGACGTGGAGAAGCTGATCCACGTCTTGCACCGCCTGGCCGACGCCGGCCACACGGTGCTGGTCATCGAGCATGACCTGGACCTGATGGCCGAGGCCGACTGGATCGTGGACCTGGGGCCGGAAGGCGGCGACGGTGGTGGCGAGATCGTCGCCGAAGGGCCGCCGGAGGCGGTGGTGCAGGTGGCGCGCTCTCACACCGGGCGCATCCTCGGCGAGTTCCTGGCGGCGCGCCGCGGCGAGGCTGCCTGAGTCGATGAACTCCGATGACCTGCGGCTGTTCGCGCGCATCGTCAAGGCCGGCAGCATCTCGCGGGCGGCGCTGGAGACGGGCGTCGACCAGTCCACGCTTAGCCGGCGCCTGGCGGCGCTGGAAGGGGAACTCGGCACGCGCCTGTTGCACCGTAGTGGGCGCGGCGTGCAGCCCACCGAAAGGGGCGAGACGCTGCTCGAATACGCCGAGTCCATCGGCCGCCTGCTCGACGAGGCTGGCTCGGTGATGCAGCACGGGGGCGGACGCGGCCCGAGCCAGCTGCACATCGCCGCCCAGCCGACCATCGCCAGCCTGCTCTTTGCGCCGTTGGCACGGCTGCTGAAGGAACACTACCCCGATAGCCGGCTGCGCTTCGTGGAAGCGCTGGCCGATCAGCTGCTCGACAAGCTGGCCAGCGGTGACGTGGATCTGGCGCTGATCTACCTGCCTGAGCAGGGCGTCGTGCAGGCCGATGTCCTGCTCAGCGAAGGGCTGCGCCTGGTCTTGCCCGCCGCGCATCGGCTGGCCGGCGAGGCCGCGCCGGTGTCCGCGCTGCGCGACATCCCGCTGATCCTGCCGAGTACCCACCATGGCCTGCGCATGTTGGTGGAGTCCCTGGCGGCTCGCCATGGCTTTGCGCCGCGGATCGCGGTCGAGCTGGATGGCTCCATCGCCCTTATCAAGCGGATGGTGGCGGAAGGCTGCGGCGGAACCCTGCTGCCCGAAGCTGCTGTGCGCGACGAGATCGCCGCCGGCGTGCTGCGGAGTTGTCGGCTGAGCGACCCGGAGGTGAGCCGGCAGGTTGGTCTGGTGCTGGCGCGCAACCGGGTGGTGCCGGATGGCCTGTGGGCCATCGTCCGGCTGATCAAGGACGAGGTGGCTCGCCTTGTCGAATCCGGCGAGTGGCCGGATGCCAGGCTCGAACGAGGCTGATCCCACTTCCCGTTGCTTGTGTGCGGGGCGGTGGACTGTGGGGGCGAATTCATTCGCCCCCACAAAAGAGGGAGAGAGGGCCGTTCCTCAGGCCGCGCCGGATTGCGACGCTGCGGCGGTGCTTGCGTGATGGTGGTCGTGGTGGGCAACCAGCAGGCGATGCACGGCCCAGGCGCCGATGCCGCACAAGGCCATCACTATCGCCAGCGGTCGGCCGCTGCCGTCGTGGAGCAGGCCGACCAGCGCACCGGCGAGGGTCGCGAAGAAGAACTGCAGCGCGCTGGCCAGGGCCGCCGCGGTGCCGGCCTGTTGCCCGTGGGTGGCGAGCGCCGACGCGGTGGCGTTGGGAATGATGAAGCCCAGGCTGCTGACGAAGCAGAAGAAGGCGCCGACGAACCACGGCAGCGAAATCTCCCCGGTGAAGGCCAGCCCGGCGAGCAGCAGGCCGGTCAGCAGCGGCACCCATAGCGCGCGGCGCAGCAGCAGGGTTGCCGGGGAGCGCTTCAGCAGATGGGCGTTGAGCTGGCTGGCGGCGATCAGGCCGAAGGCGTTGCTGCCAAAGAACCAGCCGTAGTCCTGCGGTGCGACACCGTACAGGTCGATGAGCACGAAGGGTGAGCCGGCAACGTAGGCGAACATGCCCGACATGGCCAGGCCGCCGCCCAGCGCATAGCCGAGGAAGGCCCGGTTGGCGAGCAGGCGGCCATAGTTGCGGAGCACCGTGCCGAGTTGCAGCGGCGGTTCGTGGCGGGTGTCGTGGCTTTCCGCCAGGCCAAGGCGAATGGCCAGAAGGCAGGCTGCGCCGAACACCGCCAGCACGATGAAGATGCTGCGCCAACTGGAGATACCGAGCAGCGCGCCGCCGATCAGCGGGGCGAGAATGGGAGCGAGGCCCATGACCAGCATCAGCAGCGAGAAGGCGCGTGCGGAGTCCCGTGCCGAGCAGCGGTCGCGAACGATGGCGCTGGGGATAATGATGCCGGCACAGCCGCCGAGGCCCTGCACGAAGCGCCAGCCAATCAAGGCCGGGATGCTTGTCGCGCAGGCGGCACCGATTGCCGCGGCGGTGTAAATGATGAGCCCGACGTAGAGCGGCTTCTTGCGGCCGAAGCGATCGCTGAGGGGGCCGTAGAACAGCTGGCCGAAGGTCAGCCCGATGAAGAAGGCGGCCAGGGTCAGTTCGACGCTGCCGGGCTGTCCGCCGAGGCCGCGCTCGATCTGCGGGAAGCTGGGCAGGTACATGTCGATGGACAGCGGGCCAATGGCGGTCAGCACGCCGAGCAGGACCAGCCAGGGTGGCAGGCCGAGGCGCTCTTCGGCGCCTGTGGTAGTTGTTGTCATGATGATTAAATGCCGGTTGGGGGCTACAGTATGGGCGGCTTGCGATGGCTGCTCATGGCTCCACGTGCATAGCCGCTATGCAGTGCCGCGGGCGCGGTGTGCCGGGAGGGAGGATTCGGGTGTCCGGGAAGGGAGTATGGATGGTGGGCAAGACGGAAGCGGGAGGATGCCGGCTGGGGGCTGCGCTGTTGGTAGCGACCGGCGTGCTAGTGGCACCCGTCGCAAAGGCCGGTGATCCGGCAGCCTGCGCGGCGATCGCCGATAACACCGAGAGGCTTGCCTGCTACGACGCGGCGGTCGGCCGCAACCACCAGGAAGCACCGCCTGCGCCGGTTTCCGATTCGCCGCCGTTTACTGCCCGTTGGGAGCTGGACGCCGAGGACAAGCACGGCAGTTTCCTGATCAAGCCCTACAAGCCCACCTACATGCTGCTGGGGCGATGGACTACGTCCGCCAACCGCCAGCCCGGCTCGCCGAGCCCCTTGCACAGCGTGACCGAAGCCCAGGACGTGGTGCCGGTCGAGGCCAAGTACCAGATCAGCTTCAAGACCAAGCTGTGGGAAGGCCTGGTCGGCCACCACGGCGACCTGTGGCTGGGCTACACGCAGCAGTCGAGCTGGCAGGTGTACAACAAGAGTAATTCCTCGCCGTTCCGCGAGACGGATTACGAGCCGGAACTGATGGCGGTGTTCCGCAGCAACCTGGACGCTGGGCTGGGCTTCAAGGTGAAGATGCTGGCGGTGGGGCTCAATCACCAGTCCAACGGCCGCGCGGTGCCGCTGTCGCGCAGCTGGAACCGGATCACCGCCCAGGTCGGCGTGGAGCGCGGTGACTTCGCGCTGGTGCTGCGGCCATGGTATCGCCTGCCGGAAAAGGCCAGTCACGACGACAACCCGGACATCGGCCGCTATCTGGGCTACGGTGACCTGCAGGCCATGTGGAAGCTCGGTGAGCACGGCATCGGCCTCAACCTGCGCGGTCCCTTGCTGGCCGGCCGCGGCTCGGCCCAGCTCGACTGGAGCTTCCCTATCCACCGCAACCTGAAGGGCTTCGTGCAGCTTTTCAATGGCTTCGGCGAGACGCTGATCGACTACAACCATCGCCAGACCACCCTCGGCATCGGCGTGTCACTGGTGGACTGGCTGTAGTTGAGCATTTTGTGAGGGGCGCTTTGTGGGGGCGAATTCATTCGCCCGCAGCCGGTTGCATGAAGTCCGAGGGCGAATGAATTCGCCCCCACGGAAATTGCACCTGGCCCCTATGGTTTCAGGCGAACGGTGAACCAGAAGGTGCTGCCTTCGCCCGGCGTGCTGTCCACGCCGACTTCGCCGCCCATCAGGCGGGCCAGCTTGCGGTTGATGGCGAGGCCGAGGCCAGTGCCACCGTGGCGGCGGGTGAAGGAGCCGTCTGCCTGCTCGAAGCTGAGGAAGATGCGCCGCTGGTCCTCTGCCTTCACGCCAATTCCGGAATCCTGCACCTCGAAGCGCAGCAGCAAGCCCAGCGTGTCTTCCCGCAGCAGGCTGCCGCGCAGTGCGACGAAACCCTTCTCGGTGAATTTGGCAGCGTTGCTGACGTAGTTGATCAGCATCTGGCTGATGCGATGGGGATCGCCTTTCATGCTGGCGGGCAGGCCGGCGAGGTCCACCGTGTAGTCGAGGCCGCGGGCGCGCAGCTCGGCGCCGGTGGCCTCAAGAACCCGGCGCGCCAGTTCGTCGCTGGTGAACGGTCTTTCGTTGATCGGGACGCGCTCCGCATCGAGGGCTGCGAGGTCGATCAGGTCGTCGAGGATCTTGTGGAGGTTGCTGGCGGCGTTAAGGATCCGCTCCAGGCGGTCGCGCTGGGCGGCGTCATCGCTCTTGTCCCGCAGGATACGGGCGAAGCCGAGAATGGCATTGAGGGGCGTGTGGATCTCGTGGCTCAGGTTGGCCAGGAATGTGCTCTTCGCCCGATTGGCGCTCTCGGCCAGTTCCTTGGCGGCCTGAAGTTCGGTGGTGCGCAGGCTGACCTGGGCTTCCAGGTGCTGGCGGTGCTGCTCCAGCTCGGTGAGCATCTGATGGCGCTCGGTCTGGTCCACAAACTGGATCAGCAGATGCCGCTCGTTGTTGAGCTGCACCGGCAGGATCAGGCAGTCAGCCCAGATCTCGCGGCCGAAGGAGGTCATCACGTGGATCTGGCGTTGCTGGCGGGTATCGGTCTGCAGCGCCAGCAGGCAGTCGTCGTGGATGCCGGTGGTGTGCCAGGCATGAATGCTGTGGAAGCTCTGGGCCAGCAGCTGCTCTCGGCTGGCGCCGACCAGGCGGGCGTAGCTCTCGTTGGCCATCACGCAGGGGCCGGTGTCCCGGTAGACGCCTATCGGTACCGGCGACGCCAGCAATACCGTTTCGGTGACCGCCACCGCTTCGCGCAGGCGGCTTTCGGCGCGGCGGCGCTCGGTGACTTCGTCGGTGAGGTGGGTGTTGGCGGCGGCCAGTTCAGCCGTGCGTTGACTCACCCGGGCTTCCAGCAGGCTACGCTCCTCGGCCAGCTCGGCGAGGGCCTGGCGGCGCTGGCCGGCGATGCGTATCAGCGCGACGATCAGCACGCCTTGCAGCACCACGACGAGGATGGCAGCGATGATCTGGCCGCGATAGAGCGCCCACAGGTTGGTTGGCGCGTCGATGATCTCGGCGTCCGCGGGTAGGGCGCTGGCCGGGATGTCGAAGCGTTGCAGCGTGCGGTAATCGAACAGGTCGCGGGCCGGTGAGCTCATCGTCACCGGAATGTCGGAGGCCTTGCGTCCATCCAGCACCTGGCGGGCCAGGCGGGCGGCCTCGCGGCCCTGGTCGAGGCCGTTGAGGACATGGCCGCCGAGCACTCCGGTGCCGAGATGGAAATCCCAGAAGGTGTAAACCGGCACCGGGCTGGCAGCGGCCACCAGGCGACCGTTCTCCACCGGCGTCAGCGCGCGTCCCTCGCCGCGGTCGCTGGTTTGCCCGGCGAGGAAGACCAGTGCGTTGGGCGGCAGGGACTGCAGGCGCTCGCGGATGGTCTGCATCGACGCGTCCTTCAGCACGCTGACCTGGAAGCGTGCCTTGTAGCGGGGCAGGATGCTGGTTTCGGCTTCGCTGGCGCTGCGTGCACTGCTTGGGTCGCCGGTGGACAGGATGAAGACCAGCTGGCGGGTGGCCGGATGGACCTTCAGTGCCAGCTCCACGGTGGCGCCGATGTCGATCTCCTCATTCACGCCGGTGATGTTGGTGATCCCTTTCAGCGCTTCAGGGCGGAAGTGGTTGAAGCCGCAGAAGACGATGGGCAGGCCGGGAAACAGGCGCTCCCGGTAGCGGACTGCGAAGTTGAAGGCGTCGTTGTCGGAGACGATCAGCAGGTCGTGCCGATAGCCCCGGTACTTGATTGCCATGGCATCGGCGAGGATGTCCATGCGGGCCGTGTCGGGGAAGCGGCGGGCGTCCAGGTATTCCACCGACAACTCCACCTGGCGCGTGTCGTCGGTGAGCTCCTTGCGGATGCCTTCTTCGATGGCGTCGCTCCACGGGTAGCCCGGATGATAGGAGTTGAGGAACAGCACATGGGGTGGCGGGGGCCCATTGTCGGCCCTGGCCAGCCCTTGCAGCAGGCACAGCGCAACGCACGCCAGCAGGCACAGGCTGCGGACGAGCAGGGGGCTGAGGGCGGACGGATTCGGCAAGGCTGGCATCGACAAAACTGTTCTTGTTATTCGAACAAGACTCTACGCCATTCCGTAACGGAAGGTGCGTTGCCGAGTCGTCTTGCTGTCGTCTTCAGCCGAACTGGCGGTCGAAGCGACGCATACCGGTGGCGAAGACGACGATGCCCAGCCCGGCCATCGCCAGCACCGAATCCCACAGCAGGTCCATGCCGACGCCTTTCAGCAGGATGCCGTAGGCAGCGTCGAGGAAGTAGTGCAGCGGCGAGATCCAGGCCAGCCCGCGCATCCACGGGGGCATCGCCTCGATCGGTGTCCATGCGCCGGAGAGCAGCAGCATCGGCATCAGGATCACCACCGTCAGCATGCCGACCTGGGCCAGGTTGCGGGCCACGGTGGCGGCCAGCAGGCCGAGGCCGGCGGTGGTGAACACGTAGAGGGCGGTGATCAGGAAGAAGGTGACGAGGCTGCCGCGCATCGGCAGCTGGAACAGCGGGCCGAGCACGCCGAACAGCGCGATGGCGCTGCCGGCGAGGATCACCAGCGTCATCGCGACGACCTTCGGGAAGAGGATCTGGAAAGACGTCAATGGCGTGACCATCAGCTGTTCGATGGTGCCACGCTCCTTCTCACGGACCATCGCCGCAGCCGGCAGCAGGATCGAGAACAGGGTCACGACGGTGAGCAGTTCGGAGATGCCCATGAACCACGCGTCGTTCTGGTTGGGGTTGTACCACACGCGGGTATCGGCCTCGACCACTGGGCCGGCGATGCCGCCCGACGCCGCCAGTCCTTCCCGCTGGGCGGCGGCTTCGAGGGCGTACTTGCCGACGATCTGCGCACCGTAGCTGGAGGCGAGGAAGCCGAGCACCGAGTTGGAGGTGTCCACCTGCAGCTGCACCGACACCTGTTCGCCGCGCTGCAGGCGTTCCTGGAAGCGTGGCGGCACGTCGAGCACGGCCATCACGTCGCCGTCGTCGAGGCGGCGGATCGCCTGGCGGGCGTCGGCCACGCTGCCGGCGGGCTGGAAGTAGGGCGGCTGGAAGCGGCTCGCCAGCTCCCGCGAGGCGAAGCTGTAGTCGGCGTCGAGGGTGGCGATGGCGGCGTTCTTCAGCTGCATGCTGACCCCGGAGGCGGCCAGGTAGATGTCGCCGGTGAAGCTGTACAGGAAGAACACCATCAGGGCCACATCGCGGAACAGTTGCAGCAGCTCCTTCTGCGTCATCACCCGCAGGCGGCGTAGGCCGGGCACCGAAAAAAGTCCGCCGTTCGTCATGTGGCTCATGATCTCGGCCTCTTGGTGAACAGCAGGTAGCCCAGCCCGAACAGGCCCACCGCGTAGGCGGCCAGCACCAGTACCTCGAGCCACAGGGCGTGCCAGCTCACCGCCTTCAGGAAGCAGCCGACGACGATGTTGGTGTAGTACATCGGTGGCAGTGCGTGGGCCAGCATCGATGCCGCCGGCGACAGGGAGGGCAGCGGCAGCAGCACGCCGGAGTAGAGCACCGCCGGGATGATGCTGACGATGCTGGCGACGATCATCGCGGCCACCTGGGTTTGCACCAGCATCGAGATCACCAGCCCGATGCCGGTGGTGCAGATCACGTAGAGCACCGTGGCGAAGGCGAAGAACAGCGGGTCGCCCTTGAAAGGCGCGCCGAACAGCCAGGTGGCGAGCAGCCACAGGAACATTGCGTTGGCGATGGAGATCGCCACGTAGGGCGCCAGCTTGCCGAGCAGGAATTCGCCCGGTGACACGGTGGACGAGTAGATGTTGAAGATCGAGCCGGACTCCTTCTCGCGCACCACGCCGACTGCGGTGAGGAAGGGCGGCGACAGCATCATGATCAGCATGATCAGCTTGGGCGCCAGCGACCAGATGCTCTTCACGCTTTGGTTGTAGAGGTAGCGCACCTCCAGCTTGACCGGCTGGACCCGCTGGCGCGCCTCGGCGAGCGGAATGCCGCGTACGCGGGACAGGGCGTGGGTCATGTTGTCGAGGCTCACCGCGCTGTTTATCGCCGTCACGTAGCCCATGCTGGTCTGGGTGCGTTCCGGGAAGGTGCCGTCGATCAGTACCTGCACCGGCGCCGGTTCGCCGCGCCCCAGGCGTTCGTCGAAGCGCGGGGGGATCACCAGCACCATGCGCACCTTGTTGTCGGCGAGCAGCGCGTCCACGTCGTGCTCGTCGGCGGCGTAGCCCTGGAAGGCGAAGTAGCGCGAGGAGATGAAACGGTAGGCGTAGTCGCGGCTGGCGGCGGTCTTGTCGTAATCGACCACCGCGAAGGGCAGGTTTTCCACGTCCAGCGTCAGGCCGAAGCCGAACAGCAGCATCAGCATGGCCGGCACGACGAAGGCCAGCGCGAAGAACAGGCGGTCGCGGATGATCTCGCGCCATTCCTTCCAGGCTAGGGCGACGATGCGTTGGCGGTTCATGGTCGTCGCGCATTCCTGGTGGCTCTTGTGGGGGCGAATTCATTCGCCCTTCGCGGGCAACACAAGCGCCGCGGGCGGCTGAATTCGCCCCCACAGGCGCGGTTGGGGTGGTGTTGGGGGGGTTTCTTTTCCCGCCCCCCGCGGGTCCCACCCCCCCGCGGGGGCTATAATCCCCCCCCCCCCACAGGCGAGGTTGGTGTGGTGGCTCAATCGGGCGCTCATGCTGGTCTCCGTCCGGCGTCTTCCAGCGCGGTGATGCGCTGTACGAAGACGTCCTCCATCGACAGCGGGCGCAGGCCCACCGATTGCACTACGATGCCTGCCTTGTCGAGCAGGGCCGGCAGGCGTTCGCGGTCGGTGTCGGCATCGCGCGACAGCAGGTGCACGGCGCGCCCGTGCAGCGCCACGTTGGCGAAGCCGGCATCGCGCAGCGCGTTCTGGGCCGGCACCGGGCGGTCGACGCGCAGCTCCAGCAACTGGCCGGCGCTGGTGATCAGCTCCTGCTTCATGGCCTCCGGCGAGGCGTCGGCGACGACGCGGCCGGCGAACATCAGGGCCAGATGGTCGCAGTGCTCGGCCTCGCTCATGTAGTGGGTGGTCACCAGGATCGCCACGCCTTCGCGCCGCGACAGGTGGAACAGGATGTCCCAGAACATGCGCCGGCCGATCGGATCGACGCCGGAGGTGGGCTCGTCGAGGAACAGCACGCGCGGTTCATGGACCAGCGCGCAGCCGAGGGCCAGGCGCTGGCGCAGGCCCATCGGAAGGCGGCCAGCGGCGTCGTTCTCGAAGCCGGCCAGGCCGGCCATGCCGATCACCCAGTCGCTGCGCTGGCGCGCGCGGCGGTCGTCGAGGCCGTAGATGCCGGCGTACAGGCGGATGTTCTCGACCACCGACAGGTCGTGGTACAGGGAGAAGGCCTGGCTCATATAGCCAATGCGTTCCTTGATCGCCAGCCCGGCGCTGCGCATGTCGGCACCGGCGACCCGGCCGGCGCCCGACGAGGGCTTGAGGATGCCGGTGAGCATCTTGATCACCGTGGTCTTGCCGGCCCCGTTGGCGCCGAGCAGGCCGAAGATCTCGCCCTGGGGGACCGCGAAGCTGACCGCGTCGGCGGCGCGGAAGTCGCCGAAGACACGGGTCAGGCCGGTGGCTTCGATGGCCAGCGTCGAGGTCGGCGCGGCGGCGGCTGCGTCGGCGGGCAGGCTGGTGTCGAGTCGTGCCCCCCGCTCGCGTAGCATGGCGACGAAAACGTCCTCCAGTTCGGGCTCACGGGCGAACCAGTCGCTGAGGTGGATGGTGCTTTGCTGCAGGCATTCCTGTGGGGTCGAATTTATTCGCCCGCGGTCCGTCGATGTGCCTCCCAGGTCGAATGAATTCGACCCCACTGTGGGAGGAGGGGTGGGCGTTCTCAGGCACATCTCCACGGCTGCGCGGGCTTGTTCCGGGGTCAGCCCTTCGGCAAACACCCGCAGCCAGGCGCCCATCGCTTCGGTCTGCGGAAACTGCGCTTTCAGGCGCGGCAGCGCGTCGGCCTGGGGTTCGGCGCGGAACAGGGCGAGGGTGCCGGGCACGCGGGCGATCAGTTCGGCCGGCGTGCCTTCGCCCATCACCTTGCCTTCGTGGAACAGGGACACGCGGTGGAAGCGGTCGGCTTCGTCCAGATAGGCGGTGGACACCAGCGCGGTGATGCCTTTTTCCTCCAGCAGCTTGCCGAGGATGGCCCAGAAGTCCCGGCGCGACACCGGATCGACGCCGGTGGTCGGCTCGTCGAGGATCACCAGCTCGGGTTCGTGGATCAGCGTGCACACCAGCCCGAGCTTCTGCTTCATGCCGCCGGACAGCTGGCGCATCGGGCGGCTGCGGAAGGCGTCGAGGCGGGTCATGCCGAGGAGCATGTTCTTGCGCTCGGCCAGCTCCGCGCCCGGCACGCCGCGCAGGCGGCCGAAGAAATCCACGTTCTCCTCGATGGACAGGTCCGGGTAGAGGTTGAGGCCCAGCCCTTGGGGCAGAAAGCCGATGCGTTGCTTGACCTTCTCGGCGGCCCGCTCGGAGTCGATGACGGTGCCGAAGACTTCCACCGTGCCGCCGTCGTGGGCCAGCACGCCGGCCACCGATTTCATCAGGCTGGACTTGCCGGCCCCGTCGGCGCCGACCAGACCGTAGATCTCGCCGCGCTGCACCGTCAGCGCCAGACCGTCGGCGGCCACGCGCTTGCCGTAGCGCTTGATGAAGCCTTCGACGCGGATCGCCGGTGCGGACATGGTCTGCGTTACCAGCGCGGGGCTTGCCAGGGCACGCTGTCCCGCCAGCGGATCACCGCGTCGGCGGGCACGCCCGGGGTCAGGCGGTGTTCGGGGTTGGCGTCGAAGTAGAGCTTTACCGCGTAGGTCAGCTTGACCCGTTCGTCGGGGGTCTGCACTTCCTTCGGCGTGAATTCGGCCTGGGACGCGATGTAGCGCGTGGTTGCGGGAAAGGCCTTGTCCGGGAAGGCGTCGGTATACACCTGGGCCGGCAGGCCGAGGTGCAGCTGGCCAATCTGCTTTTCGGGCACATAGACCTTGAGGTAGAGCTTGTCGAGGTCCACCAGGTCGAAGATGGGCGTGCCGGCGGCAACCATCTCGCCCGCTTCGCGCAGGCGGGTGAGGATCACGCCGCCGGTCGGCGCGCGCAGGCTGAGGTCATCCACCAGGCTGGCGACTTCCTTCGCCGCCGCTTCGGCCTGGCGCAGGCCGGCTTCCAGCGCGGCAACGTCGTTCTCGCGGGCTTTCACCTTGTCGTGGCCGAGGTGGGCGGCGCTGAGGCTCTGCTCGGCCTGGCGCAGGTCGGCCTGGGCGGCGGTGTGGGCGAGGCGCATCTGCTCGGCACGGCGGGGTTCGACGGTACCGCGTTCGGCCAGTTCGTCGAAGCGCCGGGCATCCTTGGCGGCTTGGGCCTCGGCGGCACGGGCCTTGGCGAGCACGGCGTCGGCGCTGGCTTCGGCCAGCGGCACTTCGCGGCGGGCGATGGCCAGCTGGGCGCGGGCGGCCTGCAACTGGGCTGCGATCGTCGCGACTGCGGCGTCGGCCTGCTGCTGTTTAGCGGCGAGCTGGGTGTCTTCGAGCTGGGCCAGTATCTGGCCGGCCTGCACGGCGTCGCCCTCGCGCACCTTCAGCGCAGCGATGCGCCCGGCCAGCTTGCTGGCCACCGTCGTGTGGTCGCCCTCGATGCGGCCGTTGGCCTGGATCAGGCCTTCCGGCAGCGCGCCGCTGCCGGCAAAGCGCTGCCACGCCCAGATGCCGCCGCCGACGACGGCCACGGCCACCAGGCCGATCAGGAGGTTCTTCTTGTCGAATCGCATGGCGGGCTCCCGTTACAGCTCGCCGACGGCCTTCTTGAGCCGGAGCCGGGCGAGGTGGAGATCGTAGTGGGCGTTGAAGTGGTTGCTGTCGGTGAGGCTGCGCAGGGCTTCCGCGTCGAGCACCTCGGTGTGGGTGCCGACGCCATTGCGGTAGCGGTCGCGGGCGACCCGCAGGTTCTCGTCGGCCTGGGCCAGGGCCGTGCGGGTGGTGGCCAGGCGTTCGTCGGCCTCACCGACGGCCAGCCATTCCTTGCGGACTTCCAGCGCGATCAGGCTGGCCGCGTCGTCCTGGCGCTCGCGGGCGGCGCGGGCGCGGGCCGTGGCGGCATCGGCGCGGTGGCGCTGCACGTTGCCGTCGAAGAGGTCCCACTGCACGCCGACCATCAGCTGGGCCACGTCCTGATTAACCCGGTAGCGGTTGTCCTCGTGCAGCACCGCGGCCTTGATGCCGACCTGTGGGCGGGTGCCGGCGCGTTCCATCTCGGCTTCTTGGTCGGTGGCTTCGGCGTGGGCGCCGAGCAGTGCGATTTCCGGGCGCAGGCCGCGGGCACGGGCTTCGAGGGCGGCGATATCCGGGCGGCCGGTGCTATTTGCGGCAGGTTCGGCGACGTCCACCGGATTGTCGAGCGGGCGGCCGAGCAGGCGGTTGTAGGCTGCGGCGGCGAGTTCGGTGGCATTGCGGGCCTGGGTCCGGCGCTGGCGGGCATCGGCCTGCGCGACGGCCACCGACAGGATGTCGTTGCGGGCCACCAGGCCTTGCTTGCCCAGTTCGGCCACATCGGCCGCGTGGGCGTCGAGGGCTGCCAGGTGGCGTTCGGAGGCAGCCAGTGCGCTGCGCGCCCGCAAGACGTTCAGATAGGTCTCGGCGACATCGAGCTTGATGGCCTGTTCGCTGCGGGTGCGCTCGAAGCCGCTGGCCTGCACGCCGGCTTCGGCGGCATTCACCGCCGCGCTGATGCGCCCGCCGGTGTAGACCGGCAACGTGGCCTGCAACGCGTGGGTCGCGTAGCTGCGTTCCGATAGCGGCATCTGGTTGGGCAGGGTGACGCCGGGGATGGATGGCAGGCCGATCAGCGCGGCCGGTTCCCGGTTCAGGACCGTGTAGCTGGAGCTGGCGGTAGCTTTCGGTAGCGCCAGCCCGCGGGCGGCTTCACGGGTGGCGCGGGCCGCATCGGCTTCCGCGTCGGCGGCACGCAGGCGGGCATCCACGGACAGGGCCTGGCGCCAGGCGTCGTCCAGGGTTTCAACCGACCAGGCTGGCTGCGTGACAGCGAGGAACGCGGCCAGCAGTGCCGGCCGCATCAGGCGGTGCGGGCCTGTGCCATGGGTGAGGCGGGAACGGGGAGCCTTCATCGAATCCTCCGCCGGGTAGTTAATGACTGATCAGTCAGTAAATTACGCCGACAGGATAGCCCCCGCATTGCGGAAGATCAAAGTGACCCGGCGTCAACCGCTAGAATCGCGTCCTTCCGTCTTGTTTGCGTCGCCGATGTCCGTTCCCGTGTCCCTCAAATACCTTTTCGGTTACCCCGAGCATCTGGTTGGCCAGGTGCGCGAGTTACTGGAGGAGCGCCGCCTCGGCCCGCTGCTGCTGAAGAAGTACCCGGAGGTCCACGGGGTGCGCAGCGATATGGCGCTCTACGAATACGTGACAGAGCTGAAGGCGCGCCATCTGCGCAATGCCGAGCCCCTCAGCAAGGTGGCGTTCGACGGCAAGCTGCAGACCATCCACAACGCGCTGGGCACGCATACGACGGTGGCGCGGGTGCAAGGCGGCAAGCTCAAGACCAAGCGGGAGATCCGCGTTGCCAACCTGTTCCGCGAGGCGCCGCCGGAGTTCCTGCGGATGATCGTGGTACACGAACTGGCCCACCTGAAGGAACGCCAGCACGACAAGGCCTTCTACCAACTGTGCTGTCGAATGGAGCCGGATTACCACCAGTTCGAGTTCGACGTGCGGTCTTGGCTGTGCTGGCTGGAGGCCACTGGCGAGGGCATATGGGCCCCGTAGGGGCGAATTCATTCGCCCGCGATCGGCTGATCAGGGTGACCAACGTCCGAGGGCGAATGAATTCGCCCCCACAGAGGCGCTTCGAAAGAAGAGCAAGCAGGGGCTCCGTGGTGGATGCCCCGATGGGATTTACAGGCTCAGATAGCCCTTGAGCTTGTCGAGCAGCTTGGCGCCGATGCCTTTGACGGTGAGCAGCTCGTCGAGGGTCTTGAAGGGGCGGGCGGCGATGATCGCGGCGGCGGCTGCCGTGGGCAGGCCCTTCACGGCGGCCAGCTCGGCGGCGCTGGCGTCGTTGATGGAGACGCGGCCGGCGGTGTTGGCAGAAGCGGCCTTGGCGGCAGGCTTCGCGGAGGCCTTCGGCGCGGCTTTGGCGGTGGCCTTGCGCACGGGGCCCGGCTTGGTGGCTGGCTCAGCTTCCACGGCCTGGGCGGCTGCCACGTCGGCCCAGCTGACCGGCAGCGAGAAGTTGGCGAAATCGCGGGTGGCGTAGCCGGCGGCCGTCCATTCGCGCAGCAGCAGCGCGACGTGCCAGGTGCCGGCGGGGCGGGCGACCAGCGGCAGGGTAAGGTCGAGGTCGTGCCAGCTGCGCTGGCCGGCCAGCGGGGACAGCTCGGCGGCGGCGAGCTGGACGCCGTCGGGCGTACCGGCCACGTAAGGCGCGGCCAGGGCCCACAGCTCAAGGGACAGGGTACCGCTCAGGTTGTCGGCGGAACGGGGGTTTTCGAGGCCCTCGACACGAAGGCCGACGCTCTGCTCCCCGAGGCTGAAACCGGAGGTGCCGGTCAGGCGCGGTTGCGCAAAGCTCTCCGGACGCGGGAAGTTGGCAAAATCCTGCACTTCATCGAATTGGCCGTCGCGGCCGCTGGCAAGGACCAGCACCATGCTGTGCTCGGCTTGGCCGGCGGGCGGCAGGGCCGCTGTGAAGGCGCTGACCCAGTTCTGGTTGAGGCTGTCGAGCTGGCCGACCGGCAGTTCGGCGACCTTGGTGCCGCGGATCGGCTGGCCGGCGAACGGCGCCTCGCAGGCCCACAGCTGCAGTGCCCATTCCTGGCCAACGCTGGCGTCGGGATTGCCGACCAGTAGTTCCGCGTCGAGGCGGACGCTGTCGCCGTCGAAGGCGTAGCCATGGTTGAAACCGATGCGCACGGCGCCAGCGGGCTGGTTGGTGGAGGCCTGGAGGATATTCTGGGTATGCATTGCGATTGGTTGTGCCGGTATCGAGGCGGCGGATTCTGAAGGCGCCTCGATGGCAGCGTCAATCGCTCGGCGATTGAATATTTCGATGCACCGACGGGGGGCAAAAAAAGGCTGCAAGCCGCGCCGATTGTAGGATGCGCTACATCGGTGCGGCCATGCGGATGTCCTCAGAGAAGGACGATGTCGAACTGCTCCTGGCCGTAGCTGGCTTCCGGGTGCAGGGAGATGGCCTTGCCGATGAAGTCGGACAACATGCCCAGTGCCTGGGATTCCTCTTCGAGGAACAGGTCGATGACGTTCGGCGCGGCGAGCACGCGGAATTCCCTGGCGTTGAATTGGCGCGCCTCGCGCAAGAGTTCGCGGAGGATCTCGTAGGCCACGGTGCGGGCGGTCTTCACCTCGCCGCGCCCGTTACAGGTCGGACAGGGCTCGCACAGCAGGTGGGCGAGGGACTCGCGGGTGCGCTTGCGGGTCATCTCCACCAGGCCGAGGGTGGTGAAGCCATTGACCGTCATTTTGGTGTGGTCGCGGGCCAGCGCCTTGCGGAACTCATCGAGCACCGCGGTGCGGTGTTCCGTGCTTTCCATGTCGATGAAGTCGACGATGATGATGCCGCCCAGGTTGCGCAGGCGCAGCTGACGGGCAATGGCCTGGGCCGCTTCCAGGTTGGTCTTGAAAATGGTGTCGTCGAAGTTGCGGGCACCGACGAAGCCGCCGGTGTTCACGTCGATGGTGGTCATCGCCTCGGTCTGGTCGATGATCAGGTAGCCGCCGGACTTGAGGTCCACCCGCCGCGCCAGCGCCTTCTCGATTTCCGCCTCGACGCCGTGCAGGTCGAACAGCGGGCGCTCGCCGGTGTAGTGGTCGAGCAGCGGCAGCACCTGCGGCATGTACTCGGTGGCGAAGGTGGTCAGCTTCTGGAAGTTCTCCCGCGAGTCGGCGACGATCCGCGTGGTGGCATCGGTGACCAGATCGCGCAGCACCCGCTGGGCCAGGTTGAGATCCTGGTACAGCTCCGTGGGCGGGCGGGCGCCGATGCTACGGTTCTTGATCTCGGCCCAAAGCTTGCGCAGGTAGGCGATGTCGGCGGCGAGTTCCTCGTCGCTGGCGTTCTCGGCCATCGTGCGGACGATGTAGCCGCCGGTCTCGTCGTTCGGCAGCAAGCGCGTGACGCGCTCGCGCAAGGCTTCGCGGCCGGCCTCGTCGCCGATCCGCTGGGAGATGCCGATGTGCTTGTCCTGGGGCAGGTAGACCAGCATCCGGCCGGCGATGGAAATCTGCGTGGACAGGCGCGCGCCCTTGGTGCCGAGGGGATCCTTCAGCACCTGCACGATCAGGTTCTGCCCTTCCGACAGGATGCGTTCGATGGGGCGCGGTGCGTCGCCGTGGTGGCGGTCGGCCCAGATGTCGGCCACATGCAGGAAGGCGGTGCGTTCAAGGCCAACGTCCATGAACGCCGACTGCATGCCGGGCAATACGCGTACGACGCGGCCCAGGTAGATGTTGCCGACGATGCCGCGGCTGGCCGTGCGTTCGACGTGGACTTCCTGCACGACGCCCTGCTGCATGAGAGCGACGCGGGTTTCTTGAGGGGTGAAATTGATCAGGTATTCGTCAGACATGATGCGGGAAGCAAACGGTGATGGGCGATGGCGCATCGTGGTGATGTGCCATCGCCGATCGCCGCTCGTCCGGCATCGGCTGCGCGGGGTGTTCCGCGCCTGCGGGTGTGTGTGTCCTCTCCTCCGAAGGGCGCCGGCTCTTGGTGGCCGGCGTCAGTCAGAGAGGATAGCCGAATTCCTGCAACAGGGCGGCAGTCTCGAACAGGGGCAGGCCCATGATGCCGGTGTAGCTGCCGCGGATCTCCTCGATGAAGACCGCCGCGCGGCCCTGGATGCCGTAGGCGCCAGCCTTGTCGGCGGCCTCGCCGCTGGCCACGTAGCGGCGGATCTCCTGATCGTCGAGGGCACGGAAGCGCACTTCGCTGACCGACAGGCGCTGGGCATAGCGTTGGCCGTCACCCACCACCACCGCGGTGAGGACCTGGTGGCTGCGGCCGGACAGGGAACGAAGGATGTCCTCCGCATGCTCTGCATTGTCCGGTTTGCCAATGATCGCCCCGTCCAGTTCCAGCGTGGTGTCGGCGGCCAGCAGCAGGCGCGGCGGCAGGCTGCGCCAGCTGATCCGCTTGATGCCGCCGACGGCCTTGGCCATGGCGACCCGCTGCACGTAGCTGAAGGCGTCCTCGCCGGGCAACACGTCCTCGTTCACGTCGGCGTCGGCCCGTGCCCCGGTGCGGAACAGCAGAGGTTCGAAACGGACGTGGATCTGCTTGAGCAGTTCGCGGCGACGGGGGCTGTTGGAGGCGAGGTAGATCACGGCATCATTCCCGGTGGTACGGATGGTTCTTCGACAGGCTCCAGGCCCGGTACAGGGCTTCGGACAGCATCACCCGCACCATCGCGTGGGGCAGGGTCAGGCTGGACAGGCGCATCGTCTCGTGGGCGGTGGCCTTCAGGGCCGGGTCGAGGCCGTCCGGTCCGCCGATGATCAGCGCCACGTCGTCGCCCGTGTCCTGCCAGCGCTCCAGGCGCTTGGCGAGAGCCTTGGTGGTCAGGTCCTCACCCCGTTCGTCGAGGATCAGGCGCCGGCAGCGCGGCGGCAGGGCCGCCTCGATGCGAGCCGCCTCGAGGGCCATCATGACTTCCACGGTCTTGCCGGTGGTGCGGGGTTCGGCCTTCACTTCAACGAGCTGCAGGGGCAGTTCGCGCGGCATGCGCTTGGCGAAGTCGTCGAAGGCAGTGTCGACCCAGGCCGGCATGCGGGTGCCGACCGCGACGATCAGGAGTTTCATGGTGCGGGGGGCGGCGCCGGTAGCGCCGCGGGCGGTGCGGAAAGGCTCAGGCGGCGCGGGCCGCGGCGCTGCCGGGGCGGGAGGGGCGCGCCGGCGTGGCGGACCACAGCTCTTCCAGGTTGTAGTAGGCGCGGACGGCCGGCTGCATGACGTGCACCACGATGTCGCCCAGATCCACGAGAACCCATTCGCCGGAGTCCTCGCCTTCCACGCTGACCACCGTGAGGCCGGCCTCGCGGGCCTTGTCGGCCACGTTACGGGCGAGGGAGCGGGTCTGGCGGTTGGAGTCGCCGCTGGCAATGATCACCCGGTCGAAGAGCGAGGTGAGGCGCGTGGTGTCGATGACCTGGATGTCCTTGCCCTTGATGTCCTCAAGGGCGGAGACGACGAGTTGTTCGAACTGGGTGATTTCCATCGATTCAGATATAGAGTTGGTGCAAAGAAATATAGTCAACAACGGCCGGCGGGAGCAAATAGCGCAGGCTCTGGCCGGCGGCGCGGCGGGCGCGGATGTCGGTGGCGGAAATGGCCAGCGGCGTCATCGAGAACTGCACCAGCGAACCGGCCGGGCGGCCTTCGAGGGCGTCCAGCGTGCCGTGGCGGCGATGTGTGAGTTCGGCCAGCTCGGGCGCCATGCGCGCGCTGTTGAGGCTGTAGCCGGGGCGGTTGGCGACGGCTACGTGGGCGAAGTCGAAGAGCTCTCTCCAGCGCTTCCAGGTGGGCAGGCCGAGCAGCGCATCGACGCCGAGCAGCAGCACCAGCGGCCGCGTGGGGCCCAGCTCGGCACGCAGGCGTTCGAGGGTCAGGATCGTGAAGCTGGCCTGGGCGGCTTCCACCTCGGCGGGGTCTACTTCGAAGACCGGGTTGTCGGCGGTAGCCAGGCGGGCCATCGCCAGCCGGTCTGCGGCGCTGGCGCCCGGGGCATCCCGGTGCGGCGGCTGGCCGGCGGGAATGAAGCGTACCCTCTCCAGGCCGAGCGCTTCTCGGGCGGTTTCGGCAAGGCGCAGGTGGCCGAAGTGGATGGGGTCGAAGGTGCCGCCGAAGAGTCCGAGAGCGTGTTCAGCTGGCATCATCGGGACCGATGCGTTCGAAGACGTCCAGGGCGTTGGCGTAGAAGCTGGCAAAGACGACCGGAATGAAGATGATCGGGAAGGCCAGCGCCGGCAACAGGCTGAGCAGCGGCGAAACCAGCTCGAGCACGCTGACCAGGATGCCGGCGCCCAGCGCCACGCCGAGCAGGCCCAGTCCGAAGGCGAGGAAGGCTCGCCAGTTGCGCAGGCAGGCGACGAAACTGAAGAACAGCGCCTTGGTGGCCGGGATGCGGCCCCAGCCGGCCAGCAGCGGGGCGAACCAGTAGGCCATCATCAGCGGCGTCGAGCCGACGGTGCTGACCAGCAGGGCGATGATGAAGGACGGATCCTCAAGGGTTTCGCCCCAACTGGTCTTGCCCATCACGGCCTTGAACAGCTTGCTGTTCACCTCGGCGTCGAACAGGGTGCTGAGGCCGAGCACGATCAACGAGCCGATGAAGTAGATGCCGCCGATCTTCACCTGCTCCTGCAGGTTCTGGCGGAAGCCCGAGACGAGGATCTCCGGCCCGGCCTTGCGCCGTTCGGCGATTGCCTTGCAGCCGTTGAAGATGCCGAGCGACAGGGCCGGCATCACCAGGAACATGATGACCTGGCCGATGAAGGGGATCGCCGCGACCATCAGCAGGGTCAGGGAGCTGCCAAAGACCAGAAAGGTGACCAGCGCCGGGTTGCGCCGCCACAGCGCGAAGCCATCGATGATCCAGGCCCAGCCACGCTGGGCCGGCAAGGTGCGCGCCTGCATCCGCTCAGTCCGCCGTGCCAGGAGCGGCGGCTTGCGGGGAGACCAGCGCCGTGTCGCCGAAGACGTCCTGGTAGGACGCGTACACCGTGCCGGCCAGTACCGGAACCAGGACCAGCACGCCGAGGCCGGCGGGGATCATCGCGACCCAGATCAGCACGTAGATCAGCACGCCGAGCACCACGAAGGCGCCGAAATTGCCGAAGCAGGCCGACAGGGACATCTTCATTGCATCCAGCGGCGGCGTATCGCGCAGCACCACCAGCGGTGCGGCGAACCACAGGGCGGTGATCAGCAGCACCCACAGCACCGAGAACACGATGCTGCCGAGCAGCACCCCGCTCACCAGGCCGAGGCCTATGCCGGCCAGCGCGCCGAGGATGTAGCCGGTGAGCAGTGCGCCGCCGCCGACCAGCACCGACACGAAGCCGGCGATCAGGCCACCGAGCAGGTAGAACACGCCCACCAGTGACAGGTTGCCGGCGTGCACCTTGAGGCCGGCGAAGAGGTGTTCGATGCGCAGGGGCTTGCCCTGGGCCAGCGCGTGGCAGCCGAGGACCATGCCGGCAACCATCACCGGGAAACCGATCAGCACCACCGCCCAGCCTAGCAGCGGCACCAGACCCAGCACGAACAGCATGATGATGAAGATCACGCTGATGGCGACCCACACCCCCGGATTGCGGGCGAAATAGAACCATCCGGCCTTCAGCCATACCAGGCTTTCGAAGGGCGAAACATGCCGTGGGCGCGGATGGCGCGCGGCGTTGTGGGGATGGTGTGCCGGGGCAGCCGGATCGGTCATTGTCGGGCGAGGGGAAACGGGTTGGAAAATCAGGATGTTGCGCTGCGACGAGATGCTAGCCCAAATTGCCCACCCAGTTCAAACCGGCAAAACCCTGGATGCCGTTTTTCAGGCCGGCAAAGCCGGTAACTGATTGGCATTGGCGCGAAGCCGCAGGATGCGTCGATACTCGCCCGGGTCTTTTACCAGCACCATCTCGCCGGGGCGCGGCAGGTGGAAATCTTCCAGCCGCGACAGCCAGAAGCGCAGCGCGGCGGCGCGCAGCACGGCCGGCCAGGCGTTCCGTTCGGCGGTGCTGAAAGGGCGGGCCTCGGCATAGCTGGCGAGCAGCGCGGCGACGCGGGCCGGATCAAGCTGGCCGTCGGCGTCGGCGCACCAGTCATTGACCGTCACCGCCACGTCGAACAGCAGCGCATCCACGCCGGCGAAATAGAAGTCGATGACGCCGCCGACGAAATCGCCGTCCCACAGCACGTTGTCGCGGAACAGGTCGGCGTGAATCACCCCCTGCGGCAGGGCGGCCAGATCGAAGCCGGCCTGGAAGGCCAGCTCCGCATCGAGTTCAGCCTGCTCGTCGGCGGGCAGATGGGCACGCACGCGGGCCGCGCAGTCGCGCCGCCACTCGGCGCCGCGCGGGTTGGCCTGCTTGCGCCCGAAGGACTGCCCGGCCAGGTGCAGGCCGGCCAGCATCGCGCCGATGCGCGCGCAGTGGGCTATGGTTGGCGCCATCTCCGACTTGCCGGCCAGGCGCGTGACCAGCACCGCCGGCTTGCCGGACAAAGTGCCCAGGTATTCGTTGTCCCGGTTGGCGATCGGCGCCGGTACCGGCAGGCCGTGGCGGGCCAGGTGAGCCATCAGGTGCAAGTAGAAGGGCAGCTCGGCGCGCGGCATCGTCTCGAACAGCGTCAGCACGTAGCGGCCGAGGCTGGTGGTGACGAAGAAATTGCTGTTCTGCACGCCGGCGGAGATCCCCTGCAGGACATCCAGGCGGCCGATGGCGTAGTTCCGCAGCCAGACCGCGAGGTCGGCGTCGGTGACGGGGGTAAAGACGGACATGGTGCGAAGAGCTTACATCAGGCCGGCCCCTGCGGCGCGGTAGAATGCGCACCCGCTCCACCCGATGTCCGCAGCACGCTCATGTCGCTCCTCCTCAACGCTCCGCAACGTGAAGCCATCCATTATCTGGACGGCCCCTGCCTGGTGCTGGCCGGCGCCGGCTCCGGCAAGACGCGGGTGATTACCCAGAAGATCGCCTACCTGATCAGCGACTGCGGCTTCAACCCGCACAACATCGCGGCGATCACCTTCACCAACAAGGCGGCCAAGGAGATGCTGGAGCGCATCGAGAAGCTGATGGGTGGGCGCGCGGTCAAGGGGCTCACGGTATGTACCTTCCACGCCCTCGGCGTGCGCATCGTGCGCCAGGAGGCCGCGCTGCTCGGCCTCAAGCCGCAGTTCTCCATCCTCGACGCGTCGGACACCACGCAGATCATCGCCGAGATGACCGCCAACACCGACAAGAACCGCGCCAAGGCCCTGCAGTGGCAGATCTCCAGCTGGAAGAACGCCCTGATCGAACCCCACGAGGCGGCCCACCTGGCCAACGACGAAATCTCGTCGGCCGCCGCGCTGCTCTACATGGAGTACGACAAGACCCTGCGCGCCTACCAGGGCGTGGACTTCGACGACCTCATCCGTCTGCCGGTCAAGCTCTTCGAGGAACACCCCGAGGTGCGCGAGCGCTGGCAGAACAAGCTGCGCTACCTGCTCATCGACGAATACCAGGACACCAACCGCGCCCAGTACCGGCTGATCAAGCTGCTCACCGGCGTGCGCGGCGCCTTTACCGCGGTGGGCGACGACGACCAGGCCATCTACGCCTGGCGCGGTGCCGACGTGGAGAACCTGCGCCAACTGCCGGTCGATTTCCCCAAGCTGAAGGTCATCAAGCTGGAGCAGAACTACCGCTCCACCACGCGCATCCTGCACGCTGCCAATACCGTCATCGCCAACAACGAGAAGCTCTTCGAGAAGAAGCTGTGGTCCGAGCACGGCGCTGGCGACCCGGTGAACGTGGTGGCTTACCAGACCCCCGAGCACGAAGCCGAGGCGGTGGTGATGAAACTCTCCGCCCACAAGTTCGAGAACCGCACCCACTTCAAGGACTACGCGATCCTCTACCGCGGCAACCACCAGGCCCGCTTGTTCGAGCAGCAGCTGCGCAATCACAAGATCCCCTACGCCATTTCGGGTGGGCGCAGCTTCTTCGAGAACGCCGAGATCAAGGATCTGTGCGCCTACCTGCGCCTGATCGCCAACGAGGACGATGACCTCTCTTTCATCCGCTCGATCACCGTGCCGCGCCGTGGCGTGGGCGCCGCCTCCATCGAAGCCCTCAGCCACTACGCCGCCAACCGCAACATCAGCCTGTTCACCGCGGCCTTCGAGGAAGGTGTCACCGAACATGTGAACGCCCGCCAGCTCGAAACCGTGCGCGAGTTCTGCCACTTCATCAACCGCATGGCCCACCGCGCACCGCGCGAACCGGCCGGCCAGGTCATCGGCGACATGCTCAAGGCCATCAACTACGAAGCCTGGCTGTACGAGAGCTGTGAGCCTCGCGAAGCCGAGACCAAGTGGAGCAACGTCAGCGACTTCACCGGCTGGCTCGGCCGCAAGGGCGAAGAAGACGGCAAGACCCTGTCGGACATGATCCAGACCATCAGCCTGATCACCATGCTCGACAAGGACGACGAGGAGCTCGACCAGGTCCAGCTCGCCACCCTGCACGCCTCCAAGGGCCTGGAGTTCAAGCACGTCTTCCTGGTCGGCGTCGAAGAAGGGCTGCTGCCGCACCAGTCGTCCATCGACGAAGACAAGATCGAGGAAGAGCGCCGCCTGATGTACGTGGGCATCACCCGCGCCCAGCGCAGCCTCACCATCAGCTACTGCGAACGCCGCAAGGCCGGCCGCGACGTGCGCACCTGCGACCCGTCACGCTTCATCGACGAAATGGGCGCCGAAGGCATCAAGCGCAGCGACCGCAAGAACCCCGAGCCGGTGAGCAAGGAAGACGCGCGGGCGCGCATCGCCAATTTGCGCGCGATGCTCGGTAGCAAGCCGGGCGGCAGCTGAGCGAGGTGCGGGTCAAAACAGCCGCTGCATCCCGTGTGGGCTCCGCTTCATGCAAGCCGCGCGGGCATCGTTTGCAGGCGGGCATGCTGAAGGCCTGTACGACCGAACCTCACTTCTCGCAAACATAAACCGAGATAAAGCCCTTGCAGTCCTTCCGCACGATCTGCAAGCCACTGCGTTCAATCAGGCCTTCGAGGATCCAGTCCAGCGTCGAGAACTCCGCCTTGATGTGCTGGATCGTCTGCTGGGCCACGTCTTCGCCCGCATGGGCGCCTACCTCGGCGACGGCGTGCGCGAAGAATGCGTCGTAATCGTCGATGGCGGCCGGGAAGACTACGTCCCGTAAGTAGAGCCTTCCATGGGGACGCAGGCTGCCGGCCATTGCCGCCAGCGCCCGTGACTTCCAGAAATCCGGCAGATGATGCAGCGCCAATTGCGTGACCACTGCATCCACCGACTGCTGCGGCCGAAAGCCCGACAGGAAGCCACCGCTCTCGAAACTCACGTTGCGGATGCCCCGCTGTGCCGCCTTGTGGCGGGCGTAGTCCAGCATCGTCGGTGACACATCGCTGGCATACACATGCCCGACCGACGCCGCCAGGGCGAGGGCGCATTCGCCCGTGCCGGTCCCGATCTCCCAGACGACGGCGTCGCCCGACAGTGCCAGCGCCTCGCGGATGTCCGCCGCCTCGGCGCCGACATCGCGCAAAGTCTGCATGCGCGCGTCGTAGGCCTCCACCTCTTGTCGATTGCGGTAGTCGGTGCCGACCTGGATCGTTTCATCGTATTGCCATGGGTGGGGCATAGGAGGGCGCCTCTGAATGCTGCGTGATGTAGGTATGAAATACCTCGCCAGTCGGCAAATCAACAGGTCACGGTATTGAAGGTCGGGCTTGGAAGAAGTGCTCCCTTCCCGTTCGTGATCCGGGCTGTACTTTGTCAGGCATCCCGCTGCCAATTCTTCCGTTTTGGAAAGGATGAGGGGTTTATGGGATTTCTGGATTTTGCCGCGCCACCTAACTGGGTTTGTGCAGACCTTCCGAAGGCGGCTTTCGACCCGGAGCCGGCATAGGAACACCAAGAAAGCTGCTACTTAACGTCTGACATAACCGGCGCTGCGCGTCTTCATTGCGCAGAGTCCGTGTTGATGGCTGGGCTAGGCTTCTGGCACATAGTTTTTCATGGATGTTTCATGGCAAAGGTGCGCTAACTGCTCATGAAGAACGATTGCTTCGCGATGTAGCGGGGACAGTGACTCGACAGGTTGAGAAACGCCATCGATTACGGAAATGGCCGTACGAGCAATTCGTTCATCCAAGTCTTCAATTCTGGCTGTCAGCTCAAGCAACTTGATTCCTAGTTCCGGAACATATGACGAGATACGGGCTTGAAGTCCTATAATTTCGGGCAGCAAGATATGCATTTCTTTATCGTATCTTTGCAATTGTGTTTCTCCAAAGCGCTTGGGAGATTCCTTGGCAATCCACGTTAGCCAACACATCGAGTGAGTGGCCGAGGCTAGCTTCTGAATTGCGTTTTGCAGGGCTTCTCGCATCTCTGAGTGTAGAGACGCGGCCTGAGAGTGATTTAGTTTGGCACGCTCAAGAGTCAGCTTCGCAGCCTCGATCCGCGATTGCCGCCAAGCCTGAATCCACTGACCACATATGGCAGCGATAGCACCAACGCTGGCACCTATAACAACGGCGGTTGCCTGATCCATTGCGCTCTCCGAGAAGCCTAGCTTTGTTTTAGGGTGACCACCCTGCTTTGTTGAGCAGTCGGCGTAGGTCGATTTAATTAAGTACTTCGGAAAGTTCTCTTTCTCTAATGTTTTCTACCCCTTGAATTACCATTTCTGAAATAATTAGAGAGTGCTCATCATTGTTTAGAAAGTGGAAAAGATATTTGAAGTTCGCGCTGTGCATGAGCCAATTATTGAAAAAGACTTTCGTATTAATAGATATTTTCATATTCAGCCGCCTCTGGGTGTTTGTAAACACTTTGTTTTTACAGGCGCCACATTAGCGCTTTCAGCATTAAAGTAAAACTATTTATTTTTGGGGGTATTGATGTGTGTAATAATTTCTTTTACGCGAATTCGTGCAGCATAAACACTAATCGCCAGAAAAAGTTGACCAACAATACTAGCGGCGAACAGTAATAGTCCGACCCCGGTGTTTATCCCTGATTTAGCTGTCCACGGGATTAGGGATATGAGAACAAAAACCACCGCAAAACCTAAGCCAACCCATATATGTACTTTTAGTTTCCAGTAATCCTCCCACTCAGTGAGGATGCGGATTGTCTCTTTGTCTTCCTGAAGCAGAACTCTCAACTCATTGATCACCCATGCAGCCAATACAGTTGGCATTAGCATCAGATTTTTTAGTACATCCTCATTCAGCGAAAGCGATGTGGCCATAAGCCCAAGTTCGGTACCGAAATATTGATATGTCAACCAAGTAAAAGCTAAAACGAGAGCCTCTACGCTAACTATGGTGACCCGTAGTAAATATAGTGCTCGCACGATTTAATGCTTCATGTCGCGTTCATTACTTACTCGCTCAAACTGTGCTTTCGCTGCATTTGCTAGAGACTCTGGGGTGGGTTCCTTTTCGAATAGGAAGCTCTTCTGCGACTCGGAAGTCCGCACGATTACTTCATGAGTGCCCTCGATCCCTACGGCCTTGCCCGAACCATAACCGTCCGCGGCCATGAGCATGGCGGCATCAGTAATATCGGGAGTTTGTGTTGGCACATATCTTGGATCCTCAAGAATTTTTTGCATGAGTGTGAGTAGTTGTGTCGACAGGCCACTTGTCCGCTCTGTTTTTTCTCGAACAGAGATTTCTTCGGCTTGTCTTTTTTTTACATATCCATCAAGACTTTGCCACAGGCGTCCAAAAAGTGGATTGGGTGGGTGAACCTTTGCCGAAAGTTCGATGATTCTATCTAGACTACTGAGTTTTTGAAGAAAGGCGCGATAGTCCACAACTGGTTCTACAGTGCAGTCCACGAAGAAATTGTCGTACGCCCCTTCAATAATTGCTTTAAACCTACGAGGAAATATATCTTCTTGAATTCCATCCCATACATGAAGAAAGGCAAGTCCTGAGAATTGCGGAAGGTAGACAAATGGCGCACTGGCTTCTAAAAGATTTTGCGCCCGCGCCTGAAGCTGATGCTTACCCGCTTCGTCTACAATTTTTACCTTCCCCTCTCTCGAATACTTTGCGAGATTTCCAAAGACGTAGGGCGCTGTAGAGTCGCGCCTATCAACTACATCCGTAATCGTCCACTCAAATTGACCAATCGGCACCGTAGGGGCATTGACGATTGCGTTAATCAGTTTCGTCTGGTTTAGCTCCCCAAGCTTTATGACTCTCGCCATATAGTATCTACCGCGTCGCATCGCTCCCCCTCCAGGTTTGTCTCATCTGTATGGCTGAAATTTGATTTTCCGCCTCATGCCTGAACCGTCGTGTCGTAGCGAACCGACGTTAGTTCAATTGTCGGAAGCGGGAAACAGGGCTTTGCATTACCAAGTCTCGAACACAGCCGTTAAGTGCGTCGGCATAAACCAGGCCGGAGCACCTCCTTTGGTCATGCTTAATCAGCTTCTGCTATTGACCGATACGTGACGCTGTCTTGCACTCATCTACCCAACCTTATACGTAACCTTCCCCTCGCTGATCGTCACTTTTCCCTGTCGCTGTAATTCACCAATTAATCCATTCAAATCCGCGTCGGACAGGTTCTCCTGCCGGTGCTGCTTGATCAAGGCCTTGATGGTGCTTGTCAGCGTGGATGTCTTGCGGGGCCTTGAGGCGCCGCGTTTCTTGAGGTCGGCCAGGACCAACTCCAATCTTTCCTGCGTTGCGGATGGCACTTTTGCGGCGGCGGGTTTTGGTGCTGATACGGAGGGTGAATTTCCAGTGTCGGCAAGCCCTGGTGCGGGCGGCTTTGGGGGCGTCGCTAAATGGGCGGGGCATTTGAAGTTGCCGCGCTGGTTCAGCACGATCTGCAGTTTTTCCTTGATGGATTTCGAGCCGAGCAATTGATTCAGTGCCCTGCAACACGCGACGCAGTTGTCGTCGGCATTGGCTCCGCCATTTGAGCTGGCGACAAGATGCTCGACGGAGGCATCTGCTTTAGGGAGAGGGTTGCGACAGAAGAAGCACATGCCGCCTTGGGCAAAGAGCAATCTGTCGAGGTGGGCGCTCATGCGTCTGTTCCGTCCGACGATTTGTTCGCGGATGGACGTGTTCCCTTCCCCCGCCCCTTCCGCTCCGACCTTTTCTTCAACCCCAGTGCCGCCAGTTCATCCGAATCCGGGCCATAGATGGCCTTGACCTGATTTTTCACGCCGAGGATCAGTTCGTGGAAGTCGTGCTGGGCGGTGATGAGGGCGTCGCGGGTGGCGGCGTGGGTGTTGCGGGCGTGGAGTTCGGCTTCGTGGGCGGCGTTCAGCTTGTCGTAGGCCGCGCTGACGGCGGGGAAGCTGTAGTCGTCCTTGTAGGGCTGGTAGTGAGGGATGCCCTTGAGTGCGCGGTAGGTGTCTTCGTCGGCCTTGAGGTGTTGCGGCGACATGCGGGTTTTGTTCGGGTTGGCCATGGCGTGCGTGCGGTAGGCAATGGGCTGGAGACGTTGTCTATGCTCGCTACACTACGATGGCTTATGCATTTTGGGCTGTGACATGACGCACTCGGGCGACCGGGCGCGAGTTCGGTGGCCGGTGATTGGACTTCGCGAGGTGGCGAAGGTGATTCGTGAGGCGGCGAAGAGGATTCGGTGATGTGCGATAAATGTTCTGGGGGTTCCGAAATTTATTTGGAGGGCTCAGAACATTTATCGGTGCCAGGAGAAGTCGTTTCGTGTTGTGGAGAAGTGACTTCGATGCTGCGAGATGCTTTGCCGGAGCGGCAAGTCATGCGCTTTTCTGGCGATTGCGCCGGCAGCGCTCGGCGCAATCTTTGACCTCCGCCCAGACGGACGCCCGTTAGCGTTCGAGCATCATGCGCAGGCGTTCTTCGAGGTGATGCAGGAGGGCATTCGTCTCGTCCGCCCGATCGAAGATCTTTACGAGTCCCTGGGTTTTCTCGAGCACCATCGCAGCGATCTCTTCTTCCAGGTCAGGGTTCAAGCCGAGTGGGGTGAAGGAAACGACGAGTTGGTCCATCAGCGTTCGCACCTGCATGACTGCTTCACGATGCGCTTGTTCGCTGTGGGCCAGGCTGTTGGAAATTGTCTGCCGGATATCCGGCAGCAATGCCTCGATTCCGTTGTGCGTGAGACGGAAACGCTGATCGGCAACCATGGCCTGTATGCGCGCATCGGCCATTTCGGCGCCAATGGCCAGGTGGTCGCGCAGGCGGCCGCAGAGGTCCGAGTCTTCCACGGGCATGTTATTGACCAGTACCGTCAGATGCTCGAAGTTGTACGAGCAACAACGCTTGAACTGGAAAATCCGGTCCAGCTTGGCGACATGGGCAATCGTTGCGGTATCCATCGGCGTGTCGCGGCCTGCATCTCCCAGCGTGAAGGTCTGGGTCGGCATGCGTATCTGAACCGCGCCCTTCAGGCGGAAGCTGTGCAACATAGCGAGGATGGCCTGGGCCACGGCATCGGCATCCACACTCTCGTTCAGCGTACGCATGAACTGGATCAGCGCCGCGTATTCATCCATGTTCGACAGCAGCAGGGAGCTCAACTCCTCGGAGCCTGCCAGTTGCTGGCGCATGGTTTCGCGCTGTTCAAGCGTCTGCCGGATGCGGTTGATGCGGTGCCTGACTTCGTCGATGACGTAAGGTTTGACGATGAAGTCCTCGCCACCGGCTTCGTAGGCGGCAAGGCGCACTTCCGGCGACTCGTTGCGGGAAATGAAGACCACCGGCATCGTTGCCAGGCCTTCACGGGCCTTGATGTCCCGACAAAGACTGAACCCGTCCTGATCGGGCAGGCTGATGTTCAGCAACAGGATATCCGGCCGCTGAGTTTCCAGCCGACGCAGGCAGCCTTCCGCTGACGTGAAAAACTCGACCTCGTACGCCTCGTCGAAAACCGATTCGAGAATGACGTCGGACATTACGTCATCATCGACACAGAAGATTCGCGGCCGTTCGTTCATGATGCCTCCGGCTCGGTGGCGAGCAACTTGAGAAACGGGCCGCCGATGCGATCGGGCAACAGTTCGCAAATCGCAACCGCTTGCCGGTAGTTGAGCGCGAAGGTTTCATCGCCGTTAGCGACTTTGCGGGCCGAAGCGTAAGCCATGGCCCACGTGGGCATCAGCAGCTTCTCGCCATCCGTTCTGGATAGCACGCGCAGTTCGTGATGACGGGGGTCGCGTTCAATGCGCTTATAAAGCGCCTCGACCTGATCCGGCGGACCTTCCAGGAACTGGAGGAAGCGCCGCCCGCGGAAAAGCAGGATGCCGGAGACGTGTGCCTGGTTATTTCGTACCTGTGATTTGCGCAGGATATCGAGAACCTCTTCTTCCCCCAGCGAGTCGCTAGCCAGGCTCTCATAAACGATCTGCATGAACGGCAATTTCTTCTCCTCTGTCATGCGTCGGGGAGTTGTTAGTGCTGGAGGGCCCAGGCGACGCCTTCCGTCGATGCGTAATGCAGGGCCGCAGTCTGGCTCGTGAAACTGGGTTTGAAACGCATGATCCGGGTTGTGGTGGATGTGCCCCGGCCCGAGTGGATGGACACCGATGCGGCAAAGCCGCCGTCGGAGTCCTGTTTGGTCATGGGGGAGACGCGAAAGCGGCCCACGGTGATAGGTGTGTTGTTGTGCATAGTTTTATTCTGTGTGATGGCGTGTGCCATGCAGGGTAGATTCGACAGGACAAGACCTGCCGAGTTCAACGGCGTATCCGGGAAGTGCGGCGTTACGACAAAGCAAATCGGAATGCTTGTGATGTCGTGGGTACGCGGTGCTTGCCGGTGCCAAACGCGATGACGCGCAATGGCCAGTCCGCCGGTTTATTTTCAAGAAGAGGAAGGCTTCGCATCCGGGCGTTCCCTTGCCGTCATGGGCAAATTCGGAACGCTGCGTCTGGATGGGAAAGGTACCGCTACTCGCGCGATAAGCGCTATTGAAATTCATGAGAAGCCCTGGTTGGTAATGGGCTTCTTGGTGAATTGGTGGCGCACCCTACCATGCCTGGGTGGGATTCTGCAACAGGTTTGTTTCGTGATTGTGACGTTACGCCTGGCTTTCGTTCCAGGGATGCTCGACGGATCCAGGGCGATTGGCCGTGGCCCCCGAACACCCCTGAGGTGTGCGGGGCGTTTAGCGCATCAGCTTGCCGCCGCTGCCGACGATGGTGACTTCGGCGAAGTGGGAGCCCTGGCGTTTGCCGGGGCCGAAGTCGATGGTGTAGCCGCCGGTGTCGTAGTTGCGCAGGCTTTCGAGGGCGGTGGTGAGTTTTTCGCGGGTCGGTTGGGGGCCGGCGCGGCGCAGGCCTTCGACGAGGACCTTGGCGGAGATAAAGCCTTCCAGCGTGGTGTAGGTGAGGCCGGCTTTGGGCTGCAGGGCCTTGGGGATGGCTTCGAATTCGCGCACCAGCGGCAGCGCGGCGTTGCCCGGATAAGGCATGACCTGGGAGATGGCGATGCCGGTGGCGTCGGGGCCGAGTTCGTTGGCGAGGGCATGGACGCCGACCACGGAAACGGCGAACAGCTGGGCGGCGTTGCCGCTCTGCTTGAACTTGCGGACGAAGTTGGCGGTGGCTTTGTAGGTGCTGAACATGATCACCGCCTGCGGGTCGGCGGCGGCGATGCGTTGGACGGCGGGGCCGACGTCCTGGGTGTTCTTGTCGAAGGCGCCTTTGGCGGCGATGGTCAGGTTGCGCTTGCGCAGGGCCTTGGTGACGCCGTCCACGCCGGAGATGCCGAGGGTGTCGTCCTGGTAGAAGACGGCGATGCGGGTAACGCCGGTGGTGGTGAGCTGGCGGACGATCTTCTCGGCTTCGTCGCCGTAGCTGGCGCGCACCCAGAAGGTGTAGGGGGAGGTTTGGGTGCGCAGGTCGTCGGAGCCGGTGTAGGGAGCGACGGAGGGGATCTTGCGCTCGTCGAGCAGGGGCATCACGGCCCAGTAGTTGGCGGTGCCCATGATGCCGAGGAAGGCCAGCACCTTGTCGTTGTCGAGCTGTTTCTTGACGTTCTGCACCGCCCGTTCGGGCACATAGGCGTCGTCGGCGCTGACGAGCTCGATCTTCCTGCCGTGGATGCCGCCCTTGCTGTTGATCCACTTGAGGTAGGCCTGCGCGCCGTCGCGCAGTTCGGTGCCGAGTTCGGCGAGGGGGCCGCTGAGGGCGGCGCTCTGGCCGATGCGGATGGTGTCGGTCGCGGCGGGGGCTTCGGAGGCGGCGTGTAGCGGGGTGCTGGCAAACAGCAGGCTGCCGAGCAGGGTGGTCAGGGCACCAAGGCCCCGGGCGGAAAATCCCATGACAGTCTCCATGGACGAGGTGACGGAGCCGGTCTGTTGCCAGCTCTCGGTTGTTGGAGGCGCGAGTTTATCCGCAAGGGATGCCTTGCGGATATGGGTCCGTCATGGGTTTGGCGTAATGCCGGGGTCAGCCGCGTTTTTTCCAGCTGGCGCGGCAGGTGTCCTGCAGGTAGTCGAGGGCGTCGCCTTCGTCGTGCTGGTCGAGCTGCATGCGGGCTTCGGGGCCGAGGTCTTCGAGCCACATGCGGCGCACGTCGGCCTGGTATTCGAAGGGGACGACGTTCTCGATGAAGTGGGCGACGGCGTTCTCGTCGAAGCCCTTGTCGCGGAAGTTGTCCCAGATCTGCAGGGCATCCTTTTTGCGCAGGCTGCGGGCGGGGGGAACGCCGGTGGCGATCATCAGCAGCACGCCGCACTGCACGTCGGTGTGGTCGCCCTGGCGGCCGGTGATGCGCAGCCATTCCTCGGCGCGGGCCTTGTCGTGGTGGGTGATCTCGTCGACCGAGCTGGTGTCGAAGAAGAACAGGCCGGAGAAGCGGTCCTGGTTGCGGTAGAGCTCGGTGGCGGGCACCTCGCGGATCACCGGCAGCACCTTGGTGATGAAGCGCTCCTTCTCCTTTTCCATCAGGCTGCGCAGGTGGGCAGGGGCGTCCTCCAGCCAGGCGTCGAGGGTCGGAAAGGCGGGGCTGCGCTTCTTGAGGGCGGCTTCGTGCAGCTTCATGAAGCGGTCGACGCTGAAGAAGCCGGCGGGCTTGCGTTCGTTGAGGAGGACCAGCAGCGCACTGTTGACCACCGATTCGCAGAACACGTGCCATTCGGTGGCGTCGTCGCGGCTCACGCCGAACTTGCCGGCCAGCCAGTAGGCCAGTTCGATGTGGTGCTGGTTCTGCTCGCGCACACGCCGCTCGGCGAGGTAGCGGGAGAAGGTGATCGGCGTGACCGAGGTGTATTTGTCCAGAAAGTCCTTCTCGTTCTCGCGCAGCACCTCGGGGCCGGCCAGCAAGCGCTCGCTGGGCAGGGCGTGGAGCTTGCGCAGGCGGTCGGCGCCGGCCTTGGAGAGGGCCAGCAGCGTCTTGTCGCGCAGCAGCTGGGTGGCGACGTCCATGCGTCCACCGGATTCCGCTTCGAGGGCCAGGCCGACCAAGGTCACCAGCCGGTTGCGGGCGGCCTCCAGCTCGGGGCGCAGGTTGGCGGTGCCGAAGTAGGCGGCCAGCTGCACGATGCCCTTGGCGCCTTCCTTGTGGATGCCGTCCAGGCGGGCGGCATCCACGTGGTGGTTCTTCAGCGCGTGACGCAGCACCCGTTCGAAATAGGGGCTGGTGTCGACGGTGGCGAGTGCGGTATCGATGGACATGGGCGTCGGATCAGATCGCGGATTCTTCGTCGTCCTCTTCCAGGCGCGGCACGCCCGGTTCGGTTTCGGCGGGCAGGCGGGCGGCTTCGGCGGCGCGCTGGAGGCGGTCCTGGATCTCGATGATCAGCAGCTCGAAGGTGTCCTGGAACTCATGGCGCAGCACCCAGGCGGTTTCCATCCAGTCGCCGTCGGCCACTTCGGAGCGGGACATGCGCACGCGGGCCATCTCGACCGCGTCGCCGATCTCCAGGCCCTGGTCGAGCTCGTCCACGCGCTCGGCGTCCCAGGTGGCGGCGGATTTGGGCGCGAAGGCCTTCTCTGCGTCGATCTCCTGTTCGAACACGCCGTGGAAGGCGAGGGCGAGCAGGGAGTCATAGTGGTCGATGAAGTAGTCGGCCAGCAGGCGCACGCCTTCGTCGTGCTCGGCGAGGCATTCCAGCACCTCGGCGCAGGACGGGCCGGTGCGGTGCATGACGGCGTTCATGGTGTTGCGCAGGCGCGGCACGTACTTCTCGAGGGGCTCGCCGTACTGGCGTTCGAGGAGGATGGCCTGGACGAACTGCTCGGGGCTGACCAGCAGGTTGATGACCGATTCCTTGCTGGCGTCGAACTCGCGCATGACGGCCAGCACGTCCTTGGGGGCCATCTCGTCGAGCACCGCCACCAGGGCGTGGTCGCCTTCCTGTTCGGCGATGACGGCGAGGTTGGCTTCGGCTTCGGCGATTTCGCCGGCCTGGATCAAGGCGTGGGTTTGCTTGATGACAAGCTCAGACATGGAGAGAAAACCTTTCGATTAACGGTCGACGGCGTCGAAGCCCTGTTCGGACAGCCACTCTTCCCCGGCTTCGCCGAGGTCGTCGCTGTCTTCGTCCTCATCGCTGGCGCTGGGAGCGGCGGCGCGGGCGATGGCACCGCTGCCGAGCATCCACTCGAGCACCGCAGCGGTGACGAGGAAGTCGGCGCCGCCGTCCTGCTTGAGGCTCTGGGCGATGAGCGGCTGGGCCCACGGGGCGATTTCCAGGGATTCGGCGAGTTCGTCCCAGATGGGGAAGCTGCCGTCGCCCGGCTCGGTGTGCGAGGCAGCGTGCAGGGCCTTGGGCGCGGTAAAGCGGAAGGCGCCATGCAGCGCGGAGGCCACCATCTCGGGGGCGCTGTCGATCATCGAGAGCAGGAAGGGGAATTCGCTGTGCTTCTCGCGGACGCGCTTCTTGAGCACGTCCTTGCCTTCCGAGTCGGAGCGCAGGTCGTCGATTTCGCTGGCGTAGCGCTCGAAAATGTCTTCGAAGTAAAACGAGGTCAAGAAATTACCTTTTCAATGTACGAGGCCCACAGGGACGTGGCCTCCTGCAGCGGGTCGTCGATGAGGTTGCGCTGGCGCAGGGCGTCGTAGTCTCGCCGCTTGGCCTCGTCGGAGAGCAGATCATAGGCCGCCTGGATGTCGCGGAAGCGCGCCGCGGCGCCTGGATCGGGGTTGCGGTCCGGGTGGTAGAGGCGCGCCGCCTTGCGGTAGGCGGTCTTGATGACTTCCGCGGAGGCGCTCGGGGCGACGCCGAGGACTTCGTAGGGATCGCGCATGGCGTTCAGCCCTGCTGGCCGATGCCCAGCCGTTCGCACAGGGCGATGGTGGGGCCGGCCTGGTTCATGCTGTAGAAGTGCAGGCCCGGCGCGCCGGCTTCGAGCAGTTTGGCGCACAGCTCGCTGACCACGTCGAGGCCGAAGGCCTTGATGGACTCGGAGTCGTCGCCGAAGGCTTCGAACTTGCGGCGCATCCAGCGCGGGATCTCGGCGCCGCAGGCGTCGGAGAAGCGCGCCAGCTTGGAGAACGAGACGATCGGCATGATGCCCGGCACGATCGGCACGTGGACGCCGAGGCGCTCGCATTCGGTGCGGAAGTGCAGGTAGGCGTCGAGGTTGTAGAAGTACTGGGTGATCGCCGAGTTGGCACCGGCATCCACCTTGCGCTTGAAAGCCAGCAGGTCGTCCTTCGGGCTGCGGGCCTGGGGGTGGTATTCCGGGTAGGCGGCGACTTCGATGTGGAAGTGATCGCCGGTTTCGGCGCGGATGAATTCCACCAGCTCGTTGGCGTAGCGCAGCTCGCCCGGATCGCCGACGCCGGAGGGCAGGTCGCCGCGCAGGGCGACGATGCGGCGGATGCCTTCGTTCTTGTAGCGCAGCAGGATCTCGCGGATGTGTTCGCGAGTGGAACCGATGCACGACAGGTGCGGTGCGGCCGGGTGGCCTTCACGCTGGATTTCGAACACCGTTTCAAAGGTGCGGGCCTGGGTCGAACCGCCGGCACCGAAGGTGACCGAGAAGAACTCGGGCTTCAGCACGGCCAGCTGGGCACGGGTGGCGCGCAGTTTCTCGACGCCTTCCAGCGTCTGCGGCGGGAAGAATTCGATGGAGAAGGGAGTCTTGTTCGGCACGGGATTTCCTCACGGGCCCGTCGGCGCACGGCGCCGACGGGCAGGACCAGCTTAGTAGCGGTAGTGCTCGGCCTTGTAGGGGCCGGCGACGGGCACGCCGATGTAGTCGGCCTGGGCCTGGGAGAGCACGGTGAGCTTGGCACCGATCTTCTTCAGGTGCAGGCGGGCCACCATTTCGTCGAGTTGCTTGGGCAGCACGTAGACGCCGACCGGGTACTGCTCGGTCTTGGTGAACAGCTCGATCTGGGCCAGGGTCTGGTTGGCGAAGGAGTTGCTCATCACGAAGCTCGGGTGGCCGGTGGCACAGCCGAGGTTAACCAGGCGGCCTTCGGCCAGCAGGATGATGCGCTTGCCGTCCGGGAAGATGATGTGGTCGACCTGGGGCTTGATGTTCTCCCACTCGTACTGGCGCAGGCTGGCGACTTCGATCTCGGAGTCGAAGTGGCCGATGTTGCAGACGATGGTGTTGTTCTTCATCGCCTTCATGTGGTCATGGGTGATCACGCCCACATTACCGGTGGTGGTGACGAAGATGTCGCCCAGCGCGGCGGCTTCTTCCATCGTGACCACGCGGTAGCCTTCCATCGCCGCCTGCAGTGCGCAGATCGGGTCGATTTCGGTAACCCACACGGTGGCGCCGAGGCCGCGCAGGGATTGCGCACAGCCCTTGCCCACGTCGCCGTAGCCGAGCACCACGCCGATCTTGCCGGCGATCATCACGTCGGTGGCGCGCTTGATGCCGTCCACCAGCGATTCGCGGCAGCCGTAGAGGTTGTCGAACTTGGACTTGGTGACCGAGTCATTGACGTTGATGGCCGGGAACTTCAGCTCGCCCTTGGCGTGCATCTGGTACAGGCGGTGCACGCCGGTGGTGGTTTCCTCGGTGACGCCCTTAATCTGCGCCAGGCGGGTGGAGTACCAGGTCGGGTCTTGTTGCAGCTTGGCCTTGATGGAGGCGAACAGCACCACGGCTTCTTCGCTGTCCGGCTTGTCCAGCACCGACAGGTCCTTCTCGGCCTTGGCGCCCAGGTGCAGCAGCAGGGTCGCGTCGCCGCCGTCGTCGAGGATCATGTTGGAGTAGCCACCGTCGGTCCACTCGAAGATGCGGTGGGTGTAGTCCCAGTAGTCGGTGAGGGACTCGCCCTTCACGGCGAACACGGGGATGCCGTCCTTGGCGATGGCGGCGGCGGCGTGGTCCTGGGTCGAGAAGATGTTGCAGGACGCCCAGCGCACTTCGGCGCCGAGAGCGGTCAGCGTCTCGATCAGCACCGCGGTCTGGATGGTCATGTGCAGGGAGCCGGTGATGCGCGCGCCCTTCAGCGGCTGCTTGGCGGCGAATTCCTCGCGGATGGCCATCAGGCCCGGCATTTCGGTTTCGGCGATGCGGATTTCCTTGCGACCCCAGTCCGCCAGGGACAGGTCGGCAACAACGAAATCGGTGAACTTTTCAGCCACAGCGTTCATGAGAACTCCTCGAACATGTGGCCGGGAAGGGACTACGCGTGGCTCGGGATGATGGCTCACCGCGTCTCCCCGTGCCCGGCACGGGTTTGCAAACAAGCATGGACGGGTGAGCGCGGTTGCAGGTGAACGGGAGAAAAACCCTCGGCACCGACATCGAGCCTGGGACAGCGGGCCTTGCACCCGGCAGTCTTGCAGCGCTCCTCGATTCAGGTCGCGAATTATAGCGGATCGACGCTGATTTTCTTGAGAATTTTGCCGCGCATCAGGTAAGCGCGTTCATTCTGCGGTGGCGCCACCGTCCGTGAGGGTGAATGAATTCGCCCCTACAGGGCGGCGTCGAGGACCTTGCCGAAGACTTCTGCTTCCTGAAAGCCGACCACGCGCAGATTCTGGCGCTCTTCGCCGCCGGCCTTGAAGAAGATGATGCCGGGCGGGCCGAACAGATTGAAACGTTTCAGCAGTGCCTTGTCGGCGTCGCTGTTGGCGGTGACGTCGGCCTGCACGAGCTGGAAGCCGGCCAGGCGTTTGGCGACGGCCGGGTCGGCGAAGGTGAAGCGCTCCATTTCCTTGCAGGAGATGCACCAGTCCGCATAGAAGTCGAGCATTACCGGGCGGGTGGCGGTCTTGAGGAGCTGATCGAGTTCTTCCACCGAGGCGACGCGCTGGAACCTGGTTTCGGCCGCAGCGGGGGCGCTGGCGGCTTGGGCGCGCAGGATGGCGAGGGGCTGCAGCGGGTCGCGGGAGCCGGCCAGCGCGCCGATGAACAGCGCCGCGCCGGCGATCAGCGCGAGCACGCCGAAGCCTTTCCAGAAGCGCTGCCAGCCGCTGGCATGGGGCGGCAGCGGGTCGAGGGCGTGCAGGTAGATCGCCGAGAACACCAGCAGGCCGGCCCAGGCCAGCATCGGCACGACGCTCGGCAGCACCGGTGTGACCAGCCAGATGGCGACGCCCAGCAGCATCACGCCAAAGGCGCGCTTGACCCCTTCCATCCACGGGCCGGGCTTGGGCAGCGCGCTGCGCGCCAGCACGCCGACGAGCAGCAGCGGGGCACCCATGCCGAGGGCCATGATGAACAGCGCGGCGCCGCCGAGCGCGGCGTTGCCGGTCTTGGCGATGTAGAGCAGGGCGCCGGCCAGCGGTGCGGCGACGCAGGGGCCGACGATCAGCGCCGACAGGGCACCCATCAGCAGGATGCCGCCGGGCGAGCCGCCCTGGTGGTTGACAGTGTCGGACAGGCGGCTCTGCAGCGCGATGGGGAGCTGCAGTTCGTAGAAGCCGAACATGGAGCCGGCCAGCACGATGAAGATCAGCGAGAAGGCGCCAAGCACCCAGGGGTTCTGCAGCGCGGCGGACAGCAGCGTGCCGGACAGCCCGGCGGCGACGCCGGCGGCTGCGTAGGTGAGCGCCATGCCCAGCACGTACAGGGTGGACAGGCCGAAGGCGCGGCTCTTGGTGATCGCGTGACCGTGGCCGACGATGATGCCGGACAGGATGGGGATCATCGGGAAGACGCAGGGCGTCAGCGCCAGCAGCAGGCCAAAGCCGAAGAAGCTGATCAGGATGGTGGCGGTGCTGCCGCCGGACAGCAGGCGGGCGACGCGGCCGGATTCGTCGTGGCCGTCGTCTGCCGGGGCGGCGGAGGCCGGTGCTGTGCTGGCGGCGGGGGTGTCGGCCTTGCCCAGCGCGTGGGCCAGGACGCCGCCGGATCCGCCGTCGGTGCCGGCTGCGGCGATGGTGAAGCTCTGCTTCTGCGGCGGGTAGCAGATGCCCATGTCGGCGCAGCCCTGGCTGCTGACCTCCAGTTCGAAGGGCGGCTTGCCGGCGACGATGGGCACCGGGATGACCAGTTCGTGGCGGTAGATCTCCACCTGCCCGAAGGCGTCGTCTTTCTTCGGCTTGCCGGGCGGGATGGCGGGTTCGCCGAAGGTCACGCCCTCGGCCTGGAACTTGAAGCGGTGGCGGTACAGGTAGTAACCGTCGGCGATCTGGAAGCGGACTTCGACGGTGTGATCGTCCACCGCGCGGGCGGATACGCGGAAGGCCTGTTCGACCGGCAGCGGTTCCTCGGCGGCGCGGGCGAGGCTGCCAAGCAGGGACAGCGCGAACAACAGCAGGGGCAGCAGGAAGGTACGGATTCGGATCATGGCCGGCAGTGTAGGGGCAGCGCGGCCGGGCTGCCCCGGGAATGGATCAAGAAATGGCTTGCGGATGGCGTTCAGTCGGTGGCCTGGGTTTCGGCGGCAACCCACGCCAGGTAGCCGGGCAGACCGTCAGTGACAGGGACTGCGATCAGCTCGGGAAGTTCGTAGGGATGGGCTTCACGTACCGCGTCCTGCAACTCGGCGTAGCAGGTGCGGGTGGTCTTGATCAGCAGCGGCACTTCGCTGGCCGTTTCGACGGTGCCTTGCCAGCGGTACACCGAGGTGCATGGGGCCAGGATGTTCACGCAAGCGGCCAGTCGGCGCTCGATCAACAACGTGGCGAGGGTGTTGGCCGCGGCGGCGTCGGGCAGGTTGGTGAACACCAGCAGGGTATCGTCGGAGGTGGTCATCGCGTTCTCACTTCAGCAGTCGCCGCCGGGTCAGCGTCAGGGCCAGCCAGAAAGCGGCGACAGTGACGGCGGCCAGCACGCCGGCGTGCAGGGCGATGTTGTGCGGTGTTTGGCCGAGCAGCAGCGGGCGGGCGAGGCTGACCGCGTGGCTGAGGGGCAGGATGTCAGCGACGCTGCGCACGATATCCGGCAACTGGCTCTGCGGGAAGAACACCCCGGACATCAGCGTCATCGGCGTGATGAAGAGGGTGAAGTAATACATGAAGAAGTCGTAGCTCGGTGCCAGCGCGGTCATGATCAGGCCGAGGGCGGCGAAGCACAGGCCGGTGAGGAAGATCACCGGGATGGCTGCCAGGGCCAGCGGTGAGGCCGTGAAGCCGAAGGCGGCGATCACCGCGAGGATCGCGGTGCCGGCCAGCGTGGCCTTGCTGGCGGCCCACACCAGCTCGGCGGCGACGATGTCGTCGAGGGCGATTGGGGCATTCATGATGGCCTCCCAGGTCTTCTGCACGTGCATGCGCGAGAAGCCGGAGTACAGCGCCTCGAAGGTGGCGGCGTTCATCGTCGAGTAGCACAAGGTGCCGCCGGCCAGGAAGGCGATGTAGGACACGCCTTCGACCTGAGGTACCAGCATGCCGAGGCCGTAGCCGAGGCCCAGCATGTAGATCACCGGGTCGGCCAGGTTGCCGACGACGGACGGCAGGGCGAGCTTCTTCCAGACCAGGAAGTTGCGCCGCCACACCGCGGCGAAGCGCAGGGACAGGCGTGGCGGAGCGAAGTGGCCGCGGCGGCCGGACGGGTTATCCATGGGCGGTCAGTCGCGCAGTTCGCGGCCGGTGAGCTTGAGGAACACGTCCTCCAGGTTGGCCGGGCGGTGGAGGGTGCGCAGGCCGGGCTGGTGGGCCAGGTGGGCCAGCAACGGGGCTGCGTCGTCGGTGTAGCAGAAGGCGGTTTCGCCGCTGATTTCGCAGCGCTTGCTGAAGTTGGCGGCATGGCGGGTGGCCCAAGCGGCGGCACCGGATTCGGGGCCGGCGACTTGGCCGTTGCCGGTCCATTCACCGAAGACTTCCACCACCTGGGGTTCGATGTGGGCGGCGATGACTTCCCGCGGGCTGCCCTGAGCGAGGATGCGCCCGGTGTCGAGGATGGCCAGCCGGTGGGCGAGGCGTTCGGCCTCGTCCATGAAGTGGGTGGTCAGCAGGATCGTCGTGCCTTCCGCGGTGAGGCGGCGCAGGCGTTCCCATATCAGGTGGCGGGCCTGGGGATCGAGGCCGGTGGTGGGTTCGTCGAGGATCAGCAGTTCGGGCTTGTTGACCAGCGCGCGGGCCAGGGTGAGGCGCCGCTTCATGCCGCCGGACAGGGACTGGATGCGCGCGTTGTCTTTGCCTTCCAGGCCCGCGAAGGCCAGCAGCTCGGGAATGCGCGGGCGGATCTCGCTCTCGCGGATGCCGAAGTAGCCAGCGAAGACGACCAGGTTCTCGGCGCAGGTGAAGTCCGGGTCGAGGCTGTCGAGCTGGGGTACTACGCCGACCCGCATGCGGGCCTCGCGGGCCTGCTCGGGCACCGGCAGTCCGCACAGGCGGATGTCGCCGGCGCTGGGGGCGGTGAGGCCCAGCGCGCAGCGCAGCGTGGTGGTCTTGCCGGCGCCGTTGGGGCCGAGCAGCGCGAAGCATTCGCCGGGGCGCAGGCTGAGGTTCAGCCCGCGCACCACTTCCTTTGCCTCGCTGCCTTCGCCGAAGCGCTTGACGAGTCCGCGGATCTCGAGGGGCATCAGTTCGGCGGGGGCGTGGTGGACACGAAGGACGGCCGGGCGAGGAGTTGCTCGGCCCAGGCGGCCAGCGCTGTATGGCGGGAGCGCCAGTTGAACTCGGCGAGGCGCAGGTCCAGGTAGCCGAGGGCGCAGCCAGCGGCGATGTCGGCGATGCTCAGTGTCTCGCTGCCGAGGCCCAGACGTTGTTCGAGGCGCGCTTCGAGGGCGGCGAGGCCGCGGCGGATCTTGTCGAGCTGGCGCTGGATGTTGGCGTGATCCTGCTTGGGCAGCGGGCGGCGGCTTTCCAGGAAGGCCGCCACCGCTGCGTCGGTGATGCCGTCGGCGAGGGCCTCGCTCTGGCGCACGGGCAGCGCGGCCAGACGGTCGGCGGGGATCAGCTCGGGACCGCCTAGGGTCTCGAGGTATTCGGCGATGACCGGCGAGTCGAACCACACCTGGCCATCGTCGGCGACCAGCGCCGGTACCTTGCCGAGGGGGTTGTAGTCGGGCACGTGGGTTTCAGGAACCCACGGAATGTCCACTTCCTGCTCGAAGGGAAGGGCTTTTTCGGCCAGCACGACGCGGATCTTGCGCGCATAGGGGCTGGTGAGGGAGACGACGAGTTTCATTGCTTTTCTGCGCTCAGAGAGGGCGCCACGCCCGTTCGATGATGCTGCGGATGATGTGCAGCTTGCCGTGGAAGAAGTGGTCGGCGCCGGGGACGACGACGACCGGGAGCTCCTGCGGTTCGGCCCATTCCATCACATTGGCGAGGGCGACGGTTTCATCCCTTTCACCGTGGATGATCAGGCTGTCCTTGGGCACCGGCAGCGTCGTGTAGCTGCGTGCGCCGGTGACTTCGCCGGCGGCAGTGCCGACCAGCACGATGCGCCCCGGTGGGGTGATGCTGTCGGCCAGCCGCGCGGCAACGCGGGTCTGCACATAGGCGCCGAAGGAGAAGCCGCCGAGGGCCAGCGGCAGGCCGCCCCAGCGGCTCTGGGCCCAGGCGATGACGGCCAGCATGTCCTCGGTCTCGGCGCCGCCGTTGTCATGGGTGCCGACGCTCTTGCCGACGCCGCGGAAGTTGGGGCGCAGTGCGGCGTAGCCGAGGTCGCGGAAGACCCGTGCCAGGGTGTGGGCGACCTTGTTGGTGTTGGCGCCGTGGAACAGCGGGTGCGGGTGGCACACCAGCGCGATGCCGCGGACCTGGTCCGGGGTGTCGATGATCAGTTCGATCGGGCCGTCGGGGCCGTTGATAAGGGCGTTTTCGGTAGCGGGCATGATCAGATCTTCAGGCGTTCGACGATGCGGCCGTGCTGCAGGTGCTCGCTGATGATTTCATCCACATCGGCCTTGTCCACGAAGGTGTACCAGACGTTGTCGGGGTACACCACCAGCACCGGGCCTTCGTCGCAGCGGTCGAGGCAGCCGGCCTTGTTGATGCGTACCTTGCCCTTGCCCTTCAGGCCCAGCGCGGCGATGCGGTCCTTGGCGTAGGTCTGCAGTTCGACGGCGCCCTGGGCCGCACAACAGGTTTCGCCGGGGCCGCGCTGATTGCAGCAGAAGAAGACGTGGTGCTTGAAATAGCTCATGGGCGGTCTCCGGGGGAGTGGTTCTGTTGTTGGAATGTGTCGCGATTATCGGCCAATCGCCCGTCCTGGGGGAGTCGGGTGAAGCCCGGAATCAGCTGCGGCGGCCTTTGTCTTCCGGCGCGCTGGCACCTGTCAGGCCCAGGTAGGCGAAGGCTGCGAAGGGCCACAGGCTGGCCGTGAGCTGGGTCAGACCGTGGAAATTGAGAAAGTTGCCGTGGCGGATCAGCTCTACGTCGCTGGGCAGGAAGGGGTTCTCGGGGGCCAGGTTGACCAGCGCGGTACCGACCAGCAGGGCCATGCCGGCCAGCATGCCGTGGCTGCGCTTGGGCAGCAGCAGACACACGCCGAGCAGGGCCGCGCCGGCGGCGAGGCCGATCTGTCCGCCAGGGGTCATCCAGTGGAAGGGATCGCCGGGGGAGAAGAAGGCGGCCGCTGCGAGGGTCTTGGCGCCGAGGCCGAGGAGTACCAGCGCCGCCAGCGGCCACGGGCTGAAGCGGCGCATGATGCAGCTGGCGGTGAGGCCGACGGCGAGCAGCTGGCTGGTGGTGATGGCCGCCTCCACTTTCACGAAGCGGGTCGGGTTGAATTGCAGCGGGGTCGGCAGATCGAACAGGCGGCGCAGGTCGCCGGTGGCGAACAACAGGCTCTCGGGGGTGAGTAGGGTGAGCAGCCACAGGCCCATGAGCACCAGCCCGATCTCGCCCGAATGGCCGGGCACGATGCGCCGCTGGCGCCAGCGGGTGAGGCCGCTGGTGGGGGCGAACAGACCACTGCCCCAGCGGGCGCCGGCCAGCGCGCCGAGGATGCCGCCGATGGTGTTGCAGCCCACGTCCACATTGGACGAGACACGGGTGGGAAGGAAGTTCTGCAGGGTTTCCACCGACAGGCTGAGGCTGGCGGTGATCAGGATCGCCAGCAGTACCGCCAGCACCCGGGGCAGGCGGCCCAGCGCGGGCACCAGCGCGAAGCTGAAGGGCACGATGCCGATGACGTTTACTACCAGGTCTACCCAGGTGTAATACCGTGGCCAGGGGGCGGACAGGAAGTCGAAGACCGGCAGGCCGGGGTTCCGCCAGCCGGTGAAAGGATGCAGGCAGGCGTAGACGATCAGTATCCCGATGGCGGCAGCGAAGTAGGCGGCGAGCGGAGAACTGTGGCGTGGCGAAGGCATCGGGCTGGCTGGAGGGGCGCGTCAGGCCTCATTCTAGCCGGGTCGGGGCGGGGATGATGCGGGGCGGGGATGATGCGGTGCGGGGGAGAGGTCTGGCGTCAGAGGGAGCCGGTGGCGTCAGTCGGCAGGGGCGGGCGAATGAATTCGCCCCCACGGATCAATCCCTCATGCAATTGAACCGCTCAGGCCGGCGCCCCTCTGTAGAGGCGAATTCATTCGCCCAATGTCCGCTCAGTTCGCTCCAACCGGCGGCCGGAATATCCTCAAGCGTGCCATCAGCGCATCCCAGTCCACCGCGTCCAGGGTGTTCTTGACCAGCAGGCCGAGGTCGGTTTCGCCTTCCATCAGCAGGCGGCGGCTGAAGAACAGGGTGTCCGGGTCTTCCTCGCGCAGGGCGAGAGCCAGGTAGTCGCGCGTGGTGGCGGAGATGGTCAGGTCCGGCTGGCGCGGGTCGAACAGTGGGCGGAAGCCCCGCGGCGTGAAGGTGAAACGCAGGGTCAGGCCGGCGTCGGTGACCTTGAGCAGCAGGCGCTTGCCGGTCAGCGGTTCCAGGGTGTCGCGGGGTAGGATGCGGTCGAGGGCCAGGTTGAGTCCGCCGACCAGTGCCAGCGTCGGCGGCAGCTGGGGCAGGCGGGCGCCGATGCTGGCGACCGGCTTGGGCAGGGTGAAGGCGGGCAGTTTCATGGTCGGGCGCTCCGGAGAATCAGGCGGTGACGAGTTGTTCGACGCCCGGCCGGCCGTGCCAGAAGCCGTTGCACGGGGCTTCCGGCAGCAGGGGGCGGGCGTTGCGCAGGGCTTCGGCGGGCGGAAGCTGGCCGGCCAGGGCCTGGCGGAACAGCTCGATGACCTCGGCGGTGTGCTCCCCCTGGGGGCTGATGCGCAGGATGTCCAGGCCGTCGGCCTGCACGGCGGGCAGGTCGCCGAGCAGGGTGTGTACGTGGGCGGACTGGGTCTGGATGCCGTTGAGGGTCAGGAAGGGTTCGCCTTCACGGGTCTTCAGCGGAATGCCGTCGGCGAACTGCAGACAGCGGAACTCGCAGGTGTCCTTCTGCAGGTTGTAGTGGCGGGCGGTGAAGCAGCGCGCCGAGAAGGCCAGCGGCAGGCGGCCGTGGGCGAAGACTTCGACCTCCATCGGCCGGCCGAGGCCGTCGCGCAGTTCGGCGATCTGCTGGCGTGACATCTCCGGCGGGGCGACCCAGCGGGTGGCACCAAGCTTGGCGAACATGCCGAGGGTGGCTGGGTTGAAGATGTTCAGCGTCGGGCCGGCGATCCAGTCCGCCACCGGTGCGTCACCACCGGTGAGCAGGCGCACCGCGCCCATGTCGTTGGCCTCGACGCGGAAGCGCCCGTTGGTGACGATGCGGCGCAGGGTCTTGAGGTCGGATTCCGATTCGACCAGCACCTGGCTGGACAGCACGACCTCCTTGCCGGCGGCGGCGAGGGTTTCGGCTACTTCGAGCCAGTCGCTGAGGCGCAGTTCGTGGCGGCGGGAACACACCGTTTCGCCGAGATAGACGATATCCACCGGGGCATCCGCCATGTCGGCGTAGAAAGTCAGCGTGGCCTGGCGGGGCCAGTAGTAGAGCAGGGGACCGAGGGCGAGTTTCATCACATCACTTCCAGGGACGGTAGTAGGCGCCGAGGGTGTGGCTCTGGCCTTCGGAAACCTTGTTGAGTTCGGCCATCCACGCGGCCTCGACGCGGAAGGGGGCGGTGTCGGCCTGCAGCCGATCGATGGCGGCGCGCCATACCTTGGTGACCTGGGTCACGTAGGCGGGGCTGCGCTGGCGGCCTTCGATCTTGATCGCGCGAACGCCTACGCGGGCCAGCTCGGGCAGTAACTCCAGCGTGTTGAGGCTGGTGGGCTCCTCGATGGCGTAGTAGGTCTCGCCGTTGACGTCGAAGCGGCCCTTGCAGAGGGTCGGGTAGCCGGCCCGCTCGCCGTCGGCGAAGCGGTCGATGAGGATGCCGTTGAGGCGGGTTTCCATGCCCTTCGGGGTCTGCTCCCAGCGCACGTGTTTGCCCGGCGAGCAGGCGCCGTTGCAGTTGGGGGATTCGCCGGTGGCGTAGGCCGACAGCGCGCAGCGCCCCTCGACCATCACGCACAGCCCGCCGAAGCCGAACACCTCGATCTCCACCGGGGTGTTGGCGATCACGTGCTCCACCTGGGCCAGGGACAGCACCCGCGGCAGCACCGCACGCGAAATGCCGAAACGTTCGTAGTAGAAATTGATGGCGTCGTAGCTGGTGGCCGAGCCCTGGACCGACAGGTGCAGGCGCAGCTGCGGGTGGGTCTTGCGCGCATAGGCCATCAGGCCGGGGTCGGCGAGGATCAGCGCGTCGATGCCGCAGGTGGCGGCGCGATCCACGGCGCCGGTCCAGCTGGACCAGTTGTCGGTCTGTGGGTAGGTGTTGAGGGCCAGAAGCACCTTGCGGCCACGGTCGTGGGCGTAGCGCACGCCTTCGGCCATCGACTTGTCGTCGAAGTTGAGGCCGGTGAAGTTGCGGGCGTTGGTGGCGTCCTTGAAGCCGAGATAGACGCAGTCGGCGCCGTTGTCGATGGCGGTCTTGAGGGCGGGCAGGCTGCCGGCGGGGCAGACCAGTTCGATCGGATGCGGGGGAGTCATGGGTTCCGGGCGGCGAAAAATGACGCCGGCGGACTATAGGCGTGCCCCGCCGGGCGGGCCTTGACCGGGGTCAACGGGGGCGTGGGTGGGGCCGCGGGTTGCCGAATGTGTCGGCCGGTTTCGGGACATGGGCATTTTTAAAACTCCAGTGCATACTTGCCGGAAAAGCAATTTATCGATTCGGCTTATGAGCTTGTCCGTGCCCATGTCGCGCCGCCGCTTCCTGTCCGCCGCTGTCGGTGCCGTCGTGCTGGCACAGGGATGCAATGGTGTCCGGCGGGAGCCGCTCAAGTTCGCCACCAATCCCTGGCCGGGTTTTGATCCCCTCTACATTGCGCGGGACAAGGGGTTCTTCCGCGATGCCGGGCTTGACGTAAGCCTGGTTGATCTCACGTCCATCGGCGCCTCCCGGCGGGCCTTCGAGCGCGGCCAGGTGGACGGCTGCGGGGCGACGCTGGTGGAAATCCTGCTGGCCGCCGACCAGGCGGGGCTGCGTCCGCAGATCGCGGCGGTGGTGGACTACTCGAACGGCGCCGATGTGCTGATCGGCACGCCCGCCATGTCCGGCCCGGCCGATCTGCGGGGCCATCGGGTGGCCATCGAGCCGGGTACCCTGCACATCCAACTGCTGGCGCTGGCCTTGGCCAGCGTTGGCCTTGGCATTCGCGACGTGAGCTTGGTGCCGATGCCGCAGAACGCCATGCCGGAGGCCTTTGCGGAGGGGAAGGTGGCGGCTGCCGTGTGCTTCCCGCCGGAGTCCCGCCGGTTGCAGGAGGCGGGTGGCAAGGTCCTCTTCCATAGTGGCCAGGTGCCCGGCGAGGTGGTCGATACGCTGGTCTTCGACGGGGGCTTCGTGGCGCGCCGCGGCGCCGAAGTGGAGGCCTTCGTCGGTGCTTACCACAGGGCGATGGACTTCCTGGCCCGACATGCCGACGAAGCGCTGCGCATCATGGCCCTCCGGGAGAACGTCAGCGTCGCCGAATTGCAGGACACGCTGGCTGGGCTGCGTTATGTCAGCCACGGCGAGCAGCGCGAGCTGCTGGCTGCCGGTGGGCCGGTGGAGCGAGCCCTGAACCGCCTGCAGGGGGCCATGATGGACCTCGCCCAGTTGCGCCAGCGCCGCACACTGAAGGACTTCCTGATTGCCCGCGAATTGATTGCCCGGCATGGCAGCCTGGCATGAGGCGGCGGACAGAGGGCATGCGCCGATGAACGGAAGTGGCTTCCTGTCCCTGCGCTGGCGCTTGCTCGGGCCCTTGCTGGCCCTGTGGGCGACCGGCATGGGCCTGCTCGTCAGCGTGCTGTACGCCGGTATCGTCGAGCGTTTCCAGGCCCTCGTCGAGCAGCGCGCGGAGGCCATCGTGTCGGCGGTCTATGCGGCGGCGGAAAACGCCCGTGATCCGGCCGACCTGCGCCGGTTTGTGTCGGCTCTGGGCGCGGCGCGGGACGTGACCCGCGTGCTGCTGGTGGCCGGTCAGCCGGCCCGGGTCATCGCCGCCAACGACCACGGCTGGCACGACCTCCCGCTGACGGCATTGCCCGACCGGGCGCTGGCTGCCAGCCTGGGCAGTGTGCAGATCTCCCGGCACGGCGAGCGCATGCTGGATGCCGCCAGCCGCAGCTTTGCCGTGCTGGAGCCGGTGCTGCTGGTCGGGGGCGGTGGTACGAGCGGCCGCCCGGACGACGGCGTGCTGTTCCTGCGCCTGGATGCGGGCAGCCTGTGGCAGGCTGCCGAGGAGACGGTGCTCCACCTGGCTGTCGGGCTGGGCGCGGTGCTCAGCCTGGTGGCCGGCCTGGTCTACCTGCTGCTGTCCCGCTATGTCCTGCGTCCGGTCGAGGCCATCCGCGAGGCCCTCGGGCGGCGCCAGGCGGGGGCTGGTGAGGTGGTCCGCGTGCCCGTGGCGCGCCGGGACGAACTTGGCGAACTCGCCGGAACCCTCGATGAAACCTTGTTGGCACTGAATGCCCGCAACCGCGACATCGAACGCATGAAGCGCCTCCATCACGCTTTGTCGGTCACCAACAAGGCCATCGTCCACGTCCGCACCGCGGAGGCACTGCTGCCCGAGGTGTGCCGTATCGCGGTGGAGTTCGGCGAACTGGACCTGGCCTGGATCGGTTTTCCGGATGTGGACGGCGGTCCGCTCAGGCCGGTGGCCATGCATGGCGCCTGCGACGATGGCGGCGTGGCGCTGTGGTGCCAGCCGGCCAGCCAGGTACCGGCAGAGGCGTTGATCGTCAACGATCTGGCGCAGCCGGGGGCGGCGCAGCTGTGTCCCGGTTGCGTGGGGCAGGACAGCGCGGGATCGTTTGCGCTGTTCCCGATCCGGGACGGCGCCGGCCTCGATGGGGCGTTGGTGCTGCGCAAGGCTGAGACCGACTTCTTCGATGCGCAGACGGTGGCCCTGCTGGAGGAGATGAGTGCCGACATCGGTTTCGCGCTGCGCAACTACCGGCGCGACGAGGCCCTGCGGCTGGCGGCCAAGGTCTTCGAGAACAATTCGGAAGGCATCGTCATCATCGACTCCGGGCGCCGGGTGGCGATGACCAACCGGGCCTTCACCACGCTGACCGGCTTTGCCGAGGACGACGTGCGCGGGCGGCCGCTGGTGCTGTTCGACCCGCAGGCCCATCCGCGCGGCTTTGCCAGCCATGCCCGCGCCGTGGCGCTGCGGGACGGGCTGTGGCAGGGCGAGGTCTGGATACGCCGGGCCAGCGGCGAGAGCTTCCCGGCAGACATGTCGATCAGCGTCGTGGGGGCGCCCGAAGGGTCGGCTTTCCATTACGTCGGCGTGTTCTCCGACATCAGCCGACGCAAGGCCGACGAGGCACGCATCCGTTTCCTTGCCGACCATGATTTCCTCACCGGCCTGCCGTCGCGGGCCGCGCTGCAGCCGACTGTCGAACGAGCCGTCGAGGCTGCCAGCCGGGACGGACGGCGGGTCGGCCTGTGCTTCCTGGACCTCGATCGTTTCAAGAACATCAACGACACCCTCGGTCACCACGTCGGCGACCAGTTGCTGGTGGAAGTGGCCGGGCGCCTGCAGTCGGTGCTGCGGGATGGGGAGAGCGTCCTGCGCCACGGCGGCGATGAGTTCGTGGTGGTGGTGCCCGAGCAGGGCAGCCTGACGGACCTGCAGGCATCCGCCGAGCGCCTGCTGGCGGCCCTCGACGAGCCGTTCCAGCTGGCGGGCTGCGAGTTCAGCCTGTCCACCAGTGTCGGGGTGGCGGTCTACCCGGATGACGGCAAGGACGCGGAGACCTTGCTCGACCGGGCCGACATGGCCATGTACAAGGCCAAGGAGGAGGGACGCAACGGTGTGCAGTTCTTCACCGAGAGCATGGCCACCGCCACCAGCGAGCGCCTGTCCCTCGAGCATGCGCTGCGCCGCGCGCTGGAGCGGGGCGAGCTGGCGCTGCACTACCAGCCGGTGGTGGCATCCGACGGCACCTTGATCGCCGCCGAGGCGCTGCTGCGTTGGACCCACCCGGAACTCGGCAACGTGCCGCCGGCCCGCTTCATCCCGCTGGCGGAGGAGAGCGGCCTGATCCTGCCGATCGGTGCATGGGTACTCGACACCCTGTGCCGCCAGCTGGCCGAATGGCGTGCGGAAGGCCGGCGCATGGTGCCGGTGGCGGCCAACATCTCGCCCTTGCAGTTCCGCCGTGCCGATTTCGTCGCCATCGTGGCTGCGGCCCTGCAGCGTCATGGGGTGCCGTCCGGGCTGCTGACGCTGGAAGTGACCGAGAGCATGGTGATGGCCGACGTGGAGCAGGCCGCCCATCAGCTCGCCGAGCTGAAGGCGCTGGGCCTGTCGATCGCCATCGACGATTTCGGCACTGGCTACTCAAGCCTGGCCTACCTGCGGCGTTTTCCCCTCGACAAACTGAAGATCGACCAGTCCTTCGTGCGGGCCATCAATGCCGGCCCGGAAGACCGTGCGATCGTCGCCGCCATCGTCGGGCTCGGTCACAATCTGGGCCTCGGCCTAGTGGCGGAAGGCGTCGAAAGCGCGGCGGTGGCCGATACGCTGCTCGATCTGGGTTGCGACTCCCTGCAGGGCTGGCACTTCGGCAAGGCGGAAGCGGCGGAACGCTTCGCCGAGCGTTTGGCATAAGGCGGCGCGGCTACGCCTTCTTGGCTCCCCCGCGGACTCCGCTCGTCCCTATAATCCGCGGATTCGCCAACGCTTTTTCCTTTTTTCCGATGCTGTTCTGGTTCGTCATCGCCTACTGGCTGATCTCGGTGGCCATCGGCCTCATCGCCGCCACGCGGGTCCACAACACCAAGGACTTCGCCGTCGCCGGCCGCCATCTGCCGTTTTACATGGTCACCGCCACGGTGTTCGCCACCTGGTTCGGCTCGGAAACGGTGCTCGGTATCCCGGCGACCTTCCTCAACGAAGGCCTGCACGGGGTGGTTGCCGACCCCTTCGGCTCGTCCATGTGCCTGATCCTGGTCGGCCTGTTCTTCGCCGCGCCGCTGTACCGCATGAATTTGCTGACCATTGGCGACTTCTACAAGCGGCGCTATGGCCGCACGGTGGAAGTGTTGACCACGCTGGCCATCGTGATCTCCTACCTGGGCTGGGTCGGCGCCCAGATCACCGCCCTCGGGCTGGTCTTCAACGTGGTGTCGGGCGGCGAGGTGAGCCGCCTGGCCGGCATGTGGATCGGCTCCGGCACGATCCTCATCTACACGCTGTTCGGCGGCATGTGGGCGGTGGCGGTTACCGACTTCTTGCAGATGATCATCATCGTCATCGGCATGCTGTGGATCGGTGGCGAGGTCAGCGGCATGGCAGGTGGCGTCGGGGCGGTGGTGAATCACGCTTTCAACGAAGGCAAGTTCGCCTTCCTGCCACCGGCCGAGCCGAAGGAGATGATCGCCTTCCTCGCTGCCGCCGTGACCATGATGTTCGGCTCCATCCCGCAGCAGGACGTGTTCCAGCGCGTGCAGTCGGCCAAGTCCGAGAAGATCGCGGTGTGGGGCTCGGTGCTCGGCGGCAGCTTGTATTTCGTGTTCGCCTTCGTGCCGATGTTCCTGGCCTACTCGGCGACGCTGATCGATCCGGGCATGGTGGGGCGCCTGATCTCCTCTGATTCCCAGATGATCCTGCCCGAGCTGGTGCTGACCAGGGCGCCGCTGGTCGCGCAGATCATGTTCTTCGGTGCGTTGCTGTCGGCGATCAAGAGTTGTGCGTCAGCGACCCTGCTGGCGCCGTCGGTGACCTTCACCGAGAACATCCTCAAGCCGGCGCTGCCGCATCTCACCGACCGCAAGCTGCTGTTCTGGATGCGCGTGGTGACCTTCAGCTTCACTGTGCTGGTGACGCTCTACGCGATGTACTCCAAGGCCAGCATCTTCAAGATGGTCGAGAACGCCTACCAGATAACGCTGGTGTCGGCCTTCGTGCCCCTGCTGTGTGGCCTGTACTGGCGGCGGGCGACCAACCAGGGCGCGCTGGTGTCCATCTTCTGCGGCATCGGCGTGTGGCTGGCGGTGCATCTGGCCGGCGGTGAGGATCCCTTTGTGCCGGCCCAGCTGGCTGGTCTGGTGGCCAGCGCTGTGGGGATGGTTGTCGGCTCGCTGGTAAAGCAGCGGGTCCATCACGACATCCACGTGCATGACCGCCTGCTCCACGGCCACTACGCGGCCGAACCCCATGGCATTGCCCATGAGGGCATCGGTGCGGTGCATAAACATGGCCAGTAAGGGCGGACAGCGTCGCCCGTCCTGCCTTCTGCCCGGAACCTTGTGCGGCTCCGGCCGTCTTTTGTAATAACCGCTTGTTGCCAGGATCCCGCCTTGACCTCGTCCGTACCATCAACCAAGACCATCGCCGTTGCCCTGACCGGGGCGTCCGGCATGCCCTACGGGCTGCGCCTGGTGGAATGCCTGCTGGCTGCCGGTTGCCGGGTGTGGCTGCTTTATTCCCAAGTCGCGCAGATCGTTGCGCGGCAGGAGATGGACCTGAGCCTGCCGGGCCGGCCGGCGGAGGTGGAAGCGATGCTGAGCGAGCGGTTCGGCGCCGCGGCGGGGCAACTGCGGGTGTTTGGCCGGGAGGAATGGTTCGCGCCGCCGGCTTCGGGTTCCAATCCGCCGGATGCGATGGTCGTGTGTCCGTGCACGATGGGTTCGCTGGCGTCGATTGCCGCGGGCCTGGCCGGCAACCTCATCGAGCGGGCCGCCGACGTGGCGATCAAGGAAGGGCGCAAGCTGATCCTGGTGCCGCGGGAGACACCGTTTTCGCAGCTGCACCTGGAGAACATGCTGCGCCTCGCGCGCATGGGGGTGGTGATCCTGCCGGCCAATCCGGGCTTCTATCACCGGCCGCAGAGTGTCGACGAGCTGGTGGACTTCGTCGTCGCCCGCATCCTCGACCAACTCGCGGTGCCTCACGAACTGATGCCCCGCTGGGGAGAGAGTGAAGCGTAGGGGCGAACTCATTCGCCCGCGGATCACCGCGTAACCGATCAAGGGCGAATGAATTCGCCCCCACGGGGAGACATGACACACCATGCATGACACCGTCGAGATTCCTCTCTTCCCCCTGCATACGGTGCTGTTTCCCGACGGGGTGCTGTCCCTCAAATTGTTCGAGGCCCGCTACCTGGACATGGCGGCCCGCTGCATGCGTACCAAGACACCTTTCGGGGTGTGCCTGATCCAGGAGGGCGGCGAGGTCGGTAATCCTGCGGTGCCGTTCGAGACCGGCACGGTGGCGCGCATTGCCGACTGGGACATGTCCCAGCCCGGTCTGTTGTTCATCACCTGCCGGGGCGGGGAGCGTTTCCGCATCGTGTCGCGGGACATCCATTCCGACCGCCTGCAGACAGCCCATGTGGAGGTGGCTGTCGAGCCGCCGGTGGCGGCGGTACCGGCCGATCTGCACGGTTTGTTGCCTTTGCTGAGGGCCATCGTGGCCGACGCCGGCGATGAGATGTTCCCGCCGCCGCACCGCTTCGACGACGCCAGCTGGGTCGGCTACCGTCTGGCCGAGATCCTGCCAATCCCGGTGAAGGCTCGCCAGCGCCTGCTCGAACTGAACGACTCGATCTCCCGGCTTGAGATCATCCACGCCTACCTGCAGCAGCACCAGCTGATCGACGGCAGCGTCTGAAGCGGGGGTGGGATGGCTCCAGAGGTTCCCCCCCAACAGTGGCCAGTCCCACCGCCTGGTCCGGTTCAGGGTCGGCTGAACAGGTCGTCCTGCACCAGTTGTTCGAGCAGTTTGCGGATCGGCGCCGGCAGGGCCGCGTCGGCAAGGCGGTCGAGGGGCTGCCACAGGCGGCCGCCTTCCGTGACGGCTGGGGCGGGCGGTACGACCTCGAGTGCTTCGGGTTGCAGGGTCAGCGTGAAATGGGTGAACACGTGGCGGAAGGGCGTCAGCGGCGTGCGCTTGCGGACGTCCAGGCCGTAGTGGCGGGCGACCCAGTCGGTGCTATCCGCGTCTTCGGGCAGTTCCGGCAGGCTCAGCAAGCCGCCCCAGATGCCGCTGGGCGGTCGGCGTTCCAGCAGCACCGCACCATTGGCGAGGATGGCGGCAAAGCGGCTGCTGCGCTGGGGGCTTTCCTTGCGCGGGCGCGGGGTCGGCAGCTCGGTGACACGGCCGTCGCGCAGCGCTACGCAGCGTTCCGCCAGCGGGCAGCGGGCGCAGGCGGGGCGGCCGCGGGTGCAGATGGTGGCGCCGAGGTCCATCTGGGCCTGGGTATAAACGCCCACGTTCCGTTCCGGCAGCAGGCTTTCTGCCAGGTCCCACAGGCGGTTTTCCACGGCCTTGGTACCGGGGAAACCGTCGATGCCGAAGACGCGGGTCAGCACCCGCTTCACGTTGCCGTCGAGGATCGCCGCCCGCGTGCCGTAGGCGAAGGCGCTGATCGCCGCCGCTGTCGAGCGCCCGATGCCCGGCAGCTCGGCGAGTTGGGCCGGATCGGCCGGAAAAACGCCGCCGTGGCGCGCCATCAGGGCCTGGGCGCACTTGTGCAGGTTGCGCGCGCGGGCGTAGTAGCCGAGGCCGCTCCACAGGGTCAGCACGTCCTCTACCGGTGCGGCGGCGAGGCTGGGCAGATCCGGGAAGCGTTCAAGGAAGCGCGCGTAGTAGGGGATGACGGTTTCCACCTGGGTCTGCTGCAGCATGATTTCCGATAGCCACACCCGGTATGCATCATTGGTCTGCCAGGGCAGATCGTGGCGACCGTGTTGGCGCTGCCAGGCGATCAGGGTTTCTGCAAACGTACTCAATTTCGTTACCTCTCGACGCTGACCCGCCGGGCGGCGATAATTTCAGCCCCCCAAACTGGATTCCTGCCCGCCGTGACGGCGCGCGGACAACCCGATTTCATATGACCTCTCCCAAGAACGATCCGGCGGTACGCGCCTTTCGCGACACGCTGGGCATGTTTCCCACCGGCGTGACGGTGATTACCGCCCGCGCGCCGAGTGGCGAACCCATCGGCCTCACCGTCAGCTCCTTCAATTCGGTGTCCCTGACGCCGCCGCTGGTCGTGTGGAGTCTGTCGAAGCACCTGCCGAGCGTGCCCATTTTCGAAAACGCCGCAGTGTACGCGATCAACATCCTGGCCGATGATCAGCAGGACATTTCCCAGCGCTTCGCCAGCCGCAGCGACGACAAGTTCGCGGGTCTGCCCTTTACCGAGGGCCTGGACGGGGTGCCGCTGCTGCCTGGCTGTGTGGCCTGGTTCGAATGCCGGCAGTTCGCCCGCCATGAAGGTGGCGATCACGTGGTGTTCATCGGCGAAGTGGCGCGCTTCGATCGCCAGGCGGACAAGACGCCGTTGGTTTTCCAGGGTGGCGCCTACCGCCGCCTGGCCTGATCCATGGACGCACCGCGCTGGATCGAGACCGGCAGCGGACCCCGCGGGCTGCTTTTCCTGCACGGGGTCAGCGGTGGCGCGGCCGGCGCCCTCGACATCCTGCCGCGCATGACACCGCCGGGCTGGCGTGGCCTGGCCTGGGACATGCCGGGCTACGGCTTCAGCGCGCCGCTTGACCCCTTGAGTTTCGACACGCTGGCCGGCGCTGTGGCGGACCTGCTCGACGCAGCCGGCCTCGACAGCGCGGTGCTGGTCGGCCACAGCATGGGCGGCATGATCGCGTTGCAGACGGCGGTGCGCTTTCCGGAACGGGTTGCCGGTCTCGTGTTGGCCTGCTGTACGCCGGCCTTCGGGGCCGCGTCGGGGGCCATGCAGAAGGCCTTCCTCGACCGTCGCCTGGGGCCGCTGGACGATGGGGCCAGCATGCGCGAATTGGCCATCGACGTGATTCCGACGATGGTTGGCCCTGGTGGCGAGGCCGAGGTCGTCCATGACGCGGTCGACCTGATGGCGCAGATCCCGCCCGACAGCTATCGGGCGGCGATGCACGCGCTGGTCCGTTTCGACCAGCGGGCGGCCCTGTCCACGCTGGAGATGCCGGCGCTGGTGCTGGCCGGTACGCACGACACCGTATCCACGCCGCAGGTGGTGCACCGCATGGCCGAGCGTCTGCCGCTGGCCACGTACCGGGAGCTCGACGCCGGCCACATGGCCCCCTTTGAGGAGCCGGAAGCCTTTGCCGCCGAAGTCCGTGGTTTTATTGCCGGCCTCGATAATCTGCCTGTCACCGGCAGCCGCTAGGCTTGGACATTTTGCCCGCCATGGAAGAAAGCCCCTTCAAAGGCAAGACCGGCCTGACCCGTGTGTGGAACGCCTTCCACTATTCGATGGCCGGGCTCGGCGCGGCCTACCGCAACGAGGACGCCTTCCGCCAGGAAGTCTGGCTGGCTATCGTGCTGATCCCGCTGGCTCTGTTCCTGCCCGCCAGCGGCATCGGCAAGGCGCTTATGATTGCCAGCGTGCTGCTGGTGATCATCGTCGAACTGATCAATTCCGGTCTCGAAGCGACGGTGGACCGTATCTCCCTCGAACATCACCACCTGGCCAAGCGCGCCAAGGACATCGGCAGCGCGGCGGTCTTCGTGGCGCTGTTGAATGTGCTGGCGGTGTGGGGGCTGGTGCTGTTCGGCTAAGCAGGAAATACCCTCATGAATATTGCATCCGGCAAGAAGCCCTGCGTCAATTGCACCTGCGCCACCACCGGCTTCTGTCCGCGTGGCGTGGGCGCCAACATCCCGCCGGAACTGGCCGCACAGCAGAGCCCTGCGCCTGCCAAGCCTGTTTCCGCCGGCCAGCTGCGTCGTGACCAGTTGCGCCAGCTGCCCGGCAATCGCCGCAAGATGCGTTTCTGAGCCTCTTCCCCGTGGGGCGAATTCATTCGCCCCACGGGCCGTGATCCTCTGCCCGGCGTGAGAGAATTCGCTCCCCTGTTTCCGGAGTCCTCCATGTCCGAGTCCACCCAGGCCATTGCCGACCTCGTCATCCACCGCCTGATCCGGGCCGCCGAAGGTGCGTCCACGGTCGAGCTGCGGCCGGCTTCCAACCCCGTCGATGAACCTGCCGCGCGCCTGATGGAGCGCCTGTGCCGGCACTTCGCCGAGCGGCCGGGCAAGGGCTATGGCTGGTTCGAGAAGGACGAGCGGGCCTTTCCGATGCCGCGCCTGGTGCGCGAGCACGCGGTGGATGGAAGCATGGATTTCGCGACCCTGTCCCGCGAGATGGTGACCCACCTGCAGCAGCGCCTCGACGAGGACAAGGTGGACGACGGCGGCTATGTGCTGATCGCCCGCGCCACCATCTTCGGCGCCGACTGCCTGTACGTGGCCCTGCTGCAGGAGACCCTCGGCACGGTGATCGGCGACGGCCTCAGCATCCACGACAGCCCGCACCTGGACTTCGGCGCGCTGCAGGTGGCCGGGCGCATCGACATCACGGCCTGGCAGAACGGCGCCGAGCGCTACATCGCCTTCCTGAAGGGGCGCGGCGACCTGGCCGGCTGGTTCAAGCGCTTCCTCGGCTGCACCGACGTGGTGATCGCCCTCAAGGAGACCAAGAAGCTGGTCGAGACTTTGAGCCATTTTGCCGACACCCAGCAGCTGGAAACCCGCGAGCGCGACGAGTTGCTCGAACGTGCCCACCTGGTGCTGGAGGAGATGGGCGAGAGCGGCGCGGCCCTCGACCTGCAGTCGGTGGCGAGCCAGATCTTCCCCGACGCGCCGCAGAAGCTCAGCGAAACGCTGCAGGACGAAGCCCTCGACCTGGCCAGCGGCTTCGTGCCGGACAAGCGGGCCTTGAAGCCCTTGATCCGCTTCCGGGCCAGCGCCGAGGACTGGAAGCTGGAGTTCGAACGCAGCGGCCTGCGCTCCGGCGCCGTGCAGTACGACAAGGCCAGCAACACGCTGGTCCTGACCAACGTGCCGGAAAGCCTCAAGAAACTGCTGCTGGAAGAATAAGCCCTACAGCGACCACATGAACCAGCCGGCGGCGCCAAGGGCGCCGAGGCTGGTCAGTACGGCGGTGGTGCGCAGCGGGTGGAATTGCGTCCACAGCAGCAGGCCGGTGATCGACAGCAGGATCAGGCTGCCGGCGATGGTGTCGGACAGCAGCACCCAGAAGGCGTTGGCGCCGACCGCCATGTGCAGCCGTGTAAGGGTGCCGATCGGTGTGGCGTCCGACTGCTCCAGTTTGACGAAACGGTTGCCGACGAAATACTCGGCGCTGACCCCGCGGGTCGGCGTCTGCAGGCCGACGGTCCAGCGCTCCGGCTGGGCCACGTCCCGGTCGGCCCAGATCACCGTGCGGGCCGGCTGGGTCTTCACCTGGGTCACCTGTCCCGCGGCAAATCCAAGCTCATCACGCAGCCAGCCGGCAAGCTCGTCCGGGTTGGTGAAGCTCCGCGGCAACTGCAGCTGGACGGTCGTCTGCACGGTCTTCTCCACCGGGATCTTGAGCACCGCCCGGTGGTTGAGCAGGATGCCGCTAGCGCCGAACAGCAGCCCCAGCGCGGCACCCCACAGCCCGACGTAGAGATGGATCTTGCGCAGCCGGCCGAGGAACACCGCGCGCCGGCTGCGCCGCCGCGGACGGGCTGCGTGCGGCGTGGCAGCGGAGGGCTGGCCGTCGAGGACGGCGACGGTGTCGCTGGAAGGCATCGGGCAGTCCTCAGAAGGCGTAGCGGGCGGTGAGCTGCACTGCGCGCGGAGCGCCCGGCAGGTTCAGGTTGGCGTTGCTGCCGTGGCCGGCGACGATGTACTTGCGGTCGAACAGGTTGGTCAGGTTGAGCTGCAGGTCGAGGCCCTTGACGCGGTAATAGGCCATCGCGTCCACGGTGGTGTAGGACGGCAGCGTGACGGTGTTGCCCGGATTGGCGAAGCGGTCGCCGACGTAGTTCAGGCCGGCGCCGGCGCCAAAGCCGCCGCCCAGGGCCTTGGTCAGCCACAGGTTGGCGCTGTGTTCCGGCGTCAGCGTCGGGCGCTTGCCCTGCACCGCCTGGCCGGCGTCCGTGGCGATCGACGACACCATGCGTGCATCCAGCCAGGCGTAGCCGGACCACAGCTGCCAGCCGTGGGGCAGATCGCCGGAGAAGCTCAGCTCGATGCCGTTGGTGCGCTGCACGCCGAGGGGCATCAGGACGTTGGTGGTTGGATCGGTGGTCTTGATGTTGGTGCGTTCGAGCCGGAAGGCCGACGCAGTGGCCGACGCCAGACCATTGAAGAAGTCGAACTTGGCGCCGATCTCCTGATTGGTGGTTTCCTCCGGCGCGATGCTGGCGTTGTTGGCAGCGAGCGGGAAGCTCTCGCCCGACGGCTGAAAGGACTTGCTCCAGGACGCGTAGTAGGAACGGTCCTCGGTCGGCTGATAGACCAGGCCGGCGCGCGGGCTCAGCGCGCTGTCGGTGCGTTCCAGGTTGGACTGGCCGGCCCGGCGTTCGCGGGTCGTCTGCTGGAAGCGGTCATAGCGCAGGCCGGCCAGGGCCTTCCAGTGCTGGGACAGGGTGGCCAGGTCCTGGATGTAGGCGCTGCTCACCGACATGATGCCGACGTTGTTGGTGGACGGTGCGGCGGTCACGTTGAAGGGCAGCACCGGCAGCACCGGGTTGAACAGCGACACGGTCGCGATGTTGTTCTGGGTGCGGAACAGCTGGTCCTTGGTCTGCTGGCTGACCTCGACGCCGTACAACAGCTGGTGGGGCATGCCGGCCAGCGTGGTCTTCTGAACCAGCTCGGCCTGGTTGAAATAGCCGTCTTCCTGGCGCCGCACGTTGCTGCGGTTGAGGGAGGCGGTCAGGGCCTTCTCATTGACGGCGCCGACCAGGGTGTTGTTGCGGTCCAGCGTGTAGTCGTAATAACGGAAGGCGTTGCGCACCGACCAGGCCTCGTCGAAGCGGTGGTCCAGCGTGAAGCCGATGGCCGACACGCGGGTCTGGGTGTAGTCCGCGTCGCGGGCGTTGGCGGCGCCGTAATAGGTACTGGCCGGAACACTCACCGGCCGGCCCTGGTAGGCCGGAATGCCGAAGTCGGTCAAGCGGCGGTCGGACAGATATTCGGCCTGGATCAGCAACTTGGTCTGGCTACCGAGCTGGAAGGACAGGGACGGTGCGAAGGCCTCGCGTTCCAGAAATTGCATATTGCGGTAGCTGTCGCCGCGCTCGACGGCGCCGGTGACGCGAAAGGCCACGCCGCTGTCGTTGAACTTGCGGGCCAGGTCCACCTCGCCGCGGCGCTGGTTCCAGCTGCCGACCTGCAGGCTGACCTCGCTGCGGTCGATGCCGGGCTTCTTGGTGATCCGGTTGATCAGGCCGCCCGACGAGCCGCGCCCGTACAGCACCGAGGCGGGGCCTTTGACGACTTCCACCTGCTCGACGTTGGACAGGTCGCGGAAGTACATCGCGTCGTCGCGCAGGCCGTCGATGAACTGGTCGGCGATCGCCGAGAAGCCGCGGATCGTCACCTGGTCACGCTGGCCGTCGCCGGTGGACAGGCCGACGCCGGGCACCGACTTCAACACATCCTGCAGCGAATGAACGGCCTGGTCGCGCAGCAGGCTCTGGGGCACCACATTGACGGTCTGCGGGATGTCGCGCAGCGGCGCGTCGATCTTGGTAGCGCTGGTGGCGGTGGGTGGGTTGTAGGTCGGCGGCAGCTCACGACCGCCGCTGACCTTGACCGCGGACAAGGTCGGCCCCCCGTCGGATTCGGTAGATTGCTGGGCCCATGCGCCGGAGCTGCACAGGAGGGAGATTGCCAGCGCCAGCGGGCGTCGTTGCAGTGCCATGTCGGTTCCTTCGAGACCTGGAATGAGATCCGGCGTGGCTGGCTGGTCGCGGTATCAGGCGGCACTGGCTGGCTGAAAGCCCGGGTGTTAAACAGTGTGAAATTCGGTAAGGCTGTGAAAATTGTAAATGATGTTTATTCTCATTTGCAAGCCCGGTAAATCCGATTCGTACAGCGCAGGGCGCGTGCTGGTTTGTGAAGAGGGCGCAAGGAGGCCACCGTTTTCCGCGTGGGGGCGCGGAAAACGGTGGTTGGGGCAGGTGGGGGAGAGGTGTTGCGGAGGCGGCGTCAGGCCGCCGGTTTGCGGACCATGCGTACCGGCGTTTCACCGGCGATGACGCGGGCGCGTAGTTGCCCGCAGCCGCCGTCCACGTCCTGGCCGGCGGAGTTGCGCAGCTTAGTGAGGATGCCGCGACGGTGGAGTTGGCGCGCGATGTCCGCAGCCTTGTCCCAGTCGGGCCGGCGGTAGGGCAGGTCGGGCACCGCGTTGTAGGGGATCATGTTCATGATCGCGTACTTGCCGGCCAGCAGGCGCACGATGCCGTCGAGTTCTTCCGGCGTGTCGTTGAGGCCGTCGATCAGTGTCCATTGGTACTGGATCGGGTAGCCGGTGGCGCGGGCATAGGCTTCGCCGAGTTCGACGATCTCGTCCGGCGTCAGCGGCGGCGCCTTGGGCAGCAGGTCGGCGCGCAGGTCGGCGCGGGTGGTGTGCAGGGACAGGGCCAGTGCCGGCTTCACCGGGCCTTCCGGCAGGCGCTCGAAGACCCGCGGATCGCCGACCGTCGAGAACACCAGATTCTTGTGACCGATGCCGCCCTCGGTGCCGAGGAGCTGGATCGCTTCGAGCACGTTGTCGAGGTTGTGGGCCGGCTCGCCCATGCCCATGAAGACCACCTTCTTCACGTGGCGGCGGGCGCGGGCCAGCACCACCTGCGCGACGATCTCGGCGCTGCCGACCTGGCGCAGCAGGCCGTCGCGGCCGGTCATGCAGAAGCGGCAGCCCACCGCGCAGCCGACCTGGCTGGACACGCACAGGCCGTCCCGCGGCAGCAGCACGCTCTCCACCGTCTGCTTGTCGGCGAGTTGTACCAGCAGGCGCGCCGAGCCGTCCTCGCCGGGGTGTTCGGAGCGCACCTGGGCCAGCCCGGCGAGTTCTTCGGTGAGCGCCGGCAGGGCGTCCAAGATGGCCTGCGGCAGCATCGGCCCGCGCCGCGTGGGGCCGGCGTCGAGAGGCAGGGCGTGGGTCCACGCGCGCAGCACGCGCTGGATGTGCACGGGTTTGGCGCCCAGGTCGGCGAGGCGTTGGCGGAGGTGTTCGATGCGCATGAGGGGGCGAATGATAGCAACTGGGTCGATACCGCGGCATCCGCATCGACCACGATGAGCGCTTCCTCGGTGGACGCCGGTGCCGCCATCGCCTACACCTTGACCATTGGGCCTCCGGCCCAAACCCTTACAAGGAGGCATGCGATGCAAGTGAATCCCTACCTGTTCTTCGATGGCCGCTGCGAAGAGGCCGTGCAGTTCTACCAGCACGCGCTCGGTGCCCAGGTGGATATGCTGATGCGCAACCGGGACAACCCCGAACCGCCGCCGCCGGGCATGCTGCCGCCCGGTTCGGAAGACAAGGTTATGCACTGCAGTTTCCGCATCGGCGACGCGCTGGTGATGGCCTCCGATGGGCGCTGCCAGGGCGGTACGCCGTTCCAGGGCTTCGCCTTGTCCGTCGCGCCAGCCGATCCCGCGGTGGCCGAGAAATTCTTTACGGCCCTGGCGGAGGGCGGGCAGGTGCAGATGCCGCTCGGCAAGACTTTCTGGTCACCCTGTTTCGGCATGGTGACGGACCGTTTCGGGGTGCTGTGGATGGTGACCGTGGCGTCGTGACGGGGTGCCGGGGGCCGCGCATCGGTTAAAGTGCCGGCGATGTGCCCCTCTTTCCGTGTGTCCGACGACGAGATCGAATTCACTGCCATCCGCGCCCAAGGGGCCGGCGGGCAGAACGTCAACAAGGTGTCGACGGCGGTGCATCTGCGTTTCGACATTGTCGCCTCGTCGCTCCCTGACGCCATCAAGGAGCGTCTGCTCCAGTTGGGTGACCAGCGCATCAGCAAGAGTGGGGTGGTCATCATCAAGGCCCAGGAATACCGCAGCCTCGACAAGAACCGCGCCGAGGCCCTGGGCCGCCTGCAGGCGCTGGTCGATAGCGTCGCTGTGGTGCCGAAGGTGCGGCGCGCAACCAAGCCGACCCGGGGTTCGGTGACCCGCCGGCTGGAGGGCAAGGCGCGCCGCAGTGCCGTCAAGGCTGGCCGGGGGCGTGTCGAATAGGGCCGGATGCGGGATAATCGCCGCCTCACGCTTTATTCGGGCGCTGCATGCTTTCGCTGCGCCCCGCCATTTTTCTCCTGTCTCTTCCCGCATCTGCCGGTCGTTCATCCGGCAGCACTGTCGGCAGCCTTTTTCACGCAGCATCCCGCAGGATCTCCCCATGCAATTCCAAAGCTCCATCCCCGGCAAGGATGCCCCCATCGAATCCTCCATCGTCACCTTGTCGCGGGCGGCCGGCGCCAGGCCGCACCCGGAGCGGCGCGTATGAAGACGCCGAGCCGGATCGAGCCGCTGGTCGCCGACGGCCTGGTGGATGGCGTGTTGCGTCAGTTGATGAGTGGCAAGGAAGCCATGGTCTACGTCGTCCAGTGCGGCGATGAGGTCCGCTGCGCCAAGGTGTACAAGGAGGCCAACAAACGTGGCTTCCACACCGCGGTGGATTACACCGAGGGCCGCAAGGTGAAGAACAGCCGCCAGGCCCGCGCGATGGCCAAGCGTTCCCGCTACGGCCGCGAGGAGCAGGAGGCCGCCTGGCAGCACGCCGAGGTGGATGCACTGCGCCGCCTCGCCGCGGCTGGCGTGAGGGTGCCCGAACCCTACCAGTTCCATGAGGGCGTGCTGCTGATGGAGTTGGTGGCCGACGAGGATGGCGAGCCGGCGCCGCGCCTCAATGATCTGGCGCTGAGCGAGGAGGATGCGCTCGACTACCATGCGGCCCTGATCCGCGAGGTGGTGCGCATGCTGTGCGCGGGCATCGTGCATGGCGACCTGTCCGAGTACAACGTGCTGGTGGATGCGAACGGTCCGGTCATCATCGACCTGCCCCAGGCTGTGGATGCCGCGGCCAACAACAACGCCAAACGGATGCTGGAGCGGGACGTAGACAACCTGGCCAGCTATTTCGGCCAGTTCGCCCCGGTGTTGCTGGAGACCCGCTACGGCCCTGAAATCTGGTCTCTTTACGAGACTGGGGCGCTCCATCCGGACAGCGCTTTGACGGGCCGCTTCGAGGAGGCCGCGCGGGACGTGGACCTGGATGAAGTCATGCAGGTCATCGACGCGGCCAAGGATGAGGACGCCGAACGGCGGGCCCGCGAGGAGGCCGCCCGGCTCGAGGCGCTGGGCGGGAACTGAGCGGACTGGGCCCTTCGGCTGTTTTTAGTCCTGCAGGCGGGACAGGTCCAGCTTGCCGTTCGACATCGGCGGACACCAGAAGTAGCTGCCGGACAGCGGCCGCGTGAAGCGGAACAGCGCGTCCACGATGCCGTCCTCCAGGCCGACCATCCGGCGCATCTGGGCCTGAAAGGCATCCAGGGTGTGGCCGAAGGCGACGAACATCAGGCCGGCGTCGCGGCCTTCCGCCCACGGCAGCGAGCGGCGCAGTACGAAGGCCTCCGGGCTGAAGCTCTCCTGGGCGGTGCGTTTTACGTGGGCCGATGCGGGGGCGTCGTCGAGTTCCTCGTTGTCGGAACGGCGGCGGCCGATGCAGTCGTCACGCTCTTCCGGCGCCATCGCTTCGAGGCGGCGGAAATCGTGGATCCAGCGCTGCACAGCGACGAAGCTGGAGCCGTCGGCAGCGATCGCTGCTTCAACTGCAGCGTCGTCGGTGGGGTTCTCGGTGCCATCCTCGTAGCCACTGAGGTCGCGGCCGCCGTCATGTTTGAAGGCGTCCCAGGATTCTTCCAACTGGAACACCGGGGCGAGGGCTTCCTCGATATGGCGGGCCCGGTGCAGTAGCTCGCCGCGGTCCTCGCCCCGCAGCCACAGCCACAGCGCGAAGGGCGTTGAGGGCAGCTCCACGCCGGGACCGTTGAGCGGCGGGAAGGGCTTGAGGCCGGCGACCTTTTTGCCAAGGGCCGTGACGGGGGCCAGGCCGATGCCGGCCACTGTGCGCTCGCCGTCCACGACTGCCTGCAGGGCCGCGAGGCCGGCGGACACGTCGCTGTCGGGCTGGAGGGAAAAGGACAGGTAGCGGGCGAGGGGCGGCAGCGGCTGCAGGATGCCGGCTTGCGGGGTGCTCATGATTCTCTCCGGGTATTGTTCGCTTCGCCGGCGATGATAGAGCAATCCCCGCCGGGCCGTCAGCCGCCCGCCGAGCCGTTGCGGCCGAGGCGGTAGAGGGCGACGCTGGCCAGGAAGTTGGGCTCCTCGACGATCACCTTGTCCTCGTCGAAGGCCAGCCGTTCATGGATCGCGATGCCTTCCTGCTCGCACAGGGCCTCGAAATCGGCAATGGTGAAGAAGCGCACGTTGGGCGTGTCGTACCACTGGTAGGGCAGGTTCTTGGAAACCGGCATGCGGCCGTTGAGGATGGCTTGGCGATGGCGCCAGTAGGCGAAGTTGGGGAAGCTCACCACCGCTTCGTGGCCAACGCGCAGCATCTCCTTGAGGATGCCCTGGGTATTGCGCATGGCCTGCAGGGACAGGCTCATGATGACGTGGTCGAAGAAGCCGTCGTCGAAGCCGGCAAGGCCTTGTTCGAGGTCGATCTGGATCACGTTGACGCCGTTGCGGGCGCAGGCCAGCACGCCCTCCGGGCTCTTCTCGACGCCGTAGCCGCGGACCTGGCGGCGATCCTGAAGGTAACGCAGCAGGCTGCCGTCGCCGCAGCCCAGGTCGAGGATCCGTTCGCCGGGCTCGATCCAGTTGGAGATCACATCGTAGTCGTAACGCTGGAAGCTCATCTTTTAGCCCTCACAGCTTGATGTTGTCGATGTAGGCCCGCAGCACGGAGTGGTACTGGGCATCGTCGAGGAGGAAGGAGTCGTGCCCGGCCGGACAGTCGATCTCGGCGTAGCTGACCCGCCGGTCGCTGTGCATCAGCGCGTAGACGATCTCGCGGCTGCGCGACGGGGCGAAGCGCCAGTCGGTGCTGAAGGACACCACCAGGTAGTCGGCCTTGGCGCGGCCGAGGGCGGCGACCAGGTCGCCGTCGTAGTCGAAGGCCGGGTCGTAGTAGTCGAGGGCCTTGGTGGTCAGCAGGTAGGTGTTGGCGTCGAAGAAGCCGGCGAACTTGTCGCCCTGGTAGCGCAGGTAGGACTCGATCTCGAATTCCAC
>NZ_JAYSDK010000020.1:0-95649 GCF_041914405.1 Zoogloea sp. | reverse complement strand
CCGAAACCGGCCACCTTTGCCTGGCCACCCTGCACGCCAACAGCGCCAACCAGGCCATCGACCGGATCGTCAACTTCTTCCCTGAAGAGCGCCGCCACCAGTTGCTGATGGACCTGTCCCTCAACCTGCGGGCGCTCATCTCCCAACGCCTGCTGCCGATGTGCGACCGCAAGGGCCGCGTGCCTGCGGTTGAGGTGATGCTCAACTCACCGCTGATCTCCGACCTGATCTTCAAGGGCGAGATCCCGGGCATCAAGGAAGTGATGAAGCGCTCGTCCGAACTGGGCATGCAGACCTTCGACCAGAGCCTTTTCGACCTGTATGAGCGCGGCCTGATCAGCTACGAGGATGCCCTGCGCAACGCCGACTCGATGAACGACCTGCGCCTGCAGATCAAGCTGAAGAGCCGCCGCGGCGACCGGGATATGCTCTCCGGCATCCAAAACCTCGACATCGTCTGAACGGGGGCATAAAGCTACTGCGCGCTCTGATCCTGCGACTGCGATGCTCGCCGTACTCTTGTACGGCTGTGCTTCTCGTCGCAGCCTCGAAGCGCTCGCTACGCTTTCTGCCCCCGTTCTGGCGCCTTCAGTTCGAGGGTCTTAGTTTTCTGTTTCTGACGGCTTGGGTTTGCGGGCGGAGCCCGCGATCATCAGGTATTCGAACAGGCGGCATTCGATGGCGCCGTTGAACAGCGGGGTGCGCTTGCTGGCCTTGAGACGGACGCCCTTCGGCAGCGCCGGATCCCCGGTGAAGAAGTAGCAGCGCCAGCCGGTCCAGTTGGCCTTCAGCGCGTCGCCGAGCTTGGGGTAGAAGGCTTCCAGCTCGGCTGTGTCGGATAGACGGACGCCGTAGGGCGGGTTGGCGACCAGCACACCGGACGGCGCCGGAGCCTTGACATCGAGCAGATCGGCGCGCCCCACTTCCACGCAGCCCTCCAGGCCGGCACTGCGCAGGTTCACATAGGCCTTGCGCTGCTGCGACTCCAGAATGTCCGAACCATAGATTGCCAGCTTGCGCGGCGCCTGGCGGCGCGCCTCTGCTGCCTTGCGGATCGGCAGCCAGGTGTCCCGCTCATAGTGCTTGAAGCGCTCGAAGGCAAAGTGGCGCCCAAGGCCCGGCGCCACGTCGAGGGCCATCTGGGCCGCCTCGATGAGGAAGGTGCCGCTGCCGCACATCGGGTCGTACAAGGCCTCCTCGCCCGGCTTCCAGCCGGTCAGGCGCAGGATGCCGGCGGCCAGGTTCTCCTTCAGCGGTGCCTCCACCGCAGCCTGCTTGAAGCCGCGCTTGTAGAGCGGGTCTCCAGACGTATCCAGATACAGGGTGACGGTATCCGCCGACAGGAAGGCGTGAATACGCATGTCCGGCGTCTGGGTGTCCACGTTCGGACGCCGGCCGGCGACGGTGCGGAAATGGTCACACACCGCATCCTTGATCTTCAGCGTCACGAACTCCAGGCTGCGCAGCGGCGACTTGTGCGCCGTGACGAACACGCGGATGGTCTGGTCGGGCGTAAACCAGCGCGCCCAGGTCGGCGCATAGGCGATGCGGTATACATCTTCCTCGCTGCGGTAGCGGCCCATGCTGATCTGCCACAGCACGCGGGTCGCCAGGCGGCTCTCCAGATTGGCGCGATAGCACAGCGCCCAGTCGCCGGAAAACTGCACGCCGCCGGGAATGTCTTTCGCGTCGGTAGCGCCGAGGGCGCGGAGTTCATCGGCGAGGAGCGGCTCAAGGCCGCGGGGACAGGGAGCAAAGAAATTCAAGATTTCAATCCGTTCGGAAAATCAAAAGGGCTTCAGGACGACCAGGAACACCACCACGAACAGCACCAGCACCGGCACCTCATTGAAGAAGCGGTACCACACATGGCTGCGCGTGTTGCGGCCCTCGGCAAAGGCCCGCATCAGGCGGCCGCAGTAAAGGTGATAGACGATCAGCAGGGTCACCAGCGCGCTCTTGGCATGCAGCCAACCGCCGGCCAGGCCGAAGCCGAACCACAGCCACATGCCGAGGCCGACCGCCAGGATTCCGAGCGGCGTCATGAAGCGGTAGAGCTTGTTCTCCATCAGCGTCAGGCGCTCGATGGTGGCCTTGTCGCTGACCATCGCGTGGTTGACGAACAGGCGCGGCAGGTAGAACAGGCCGGCAAACCAGCTGACCACGAAGATGATGTGCAGGGCTTTGATACTCAGGTAGAGCATGGTGTCGACTCGAAGGATGAAAGTATTCAGGAAGTCGCCGCGGCACGCGTCCGCAACGCATCGGCAACCGTCGGATAGCGCAGGCGCGCGCGCAGTTCCCGCTTGATGCGCTCGTTCTTCAGTCTGCGCGACTCGGCCATGAAAGATAGCGTCATCTCCGACAGGCGTCCGCTCAGCTCGCTGCGTGGCAGGCGCGGCGGGCGTGGTAGGCCCAGCGTGTCGGCGACCAGGTCGAAATATTCACCCATCCGCAGCGCGCTGTCGTCGCAAGCGTTGTAAACCCGGTTCGGGCCGCCACGGAACAGGGCCAGCACCAGCAGCCGCGCCAGATCGTCGGCATGGATGTGGTTGGTGAATACATCGTCCGCCGGCACCAGCACCGGGTCACCCTTATATAGCCGGGCCACCGGCAGGCGATCTGCCGCATCATAGATTCCCGGAGCCCGCAGGATACTCACACGGCATCCCGTGCGCCTCCCGAAGGCCCGTAGGCGCGCCTCCGCCGCCACGCGCCGCAAGCCGCGCGGAGAGCCGGCCCGCAGGGGCCGCGTCTCGTCGGCCCAGGCGCCACCGCAGTCTCCGTATACGCCAGTGGTACTAATATAGCTTAGCCGTCGTGGTAGACTCCCGCGATGCACAAGGGCTGCAAGCAGATGTCGGGTACGCGGATCGTCCCGCCCCGCGGTGGGCGGTGGCGCGCAATGCAATATGTAATCGGCAATTCCCGCAAGACGCGCCAGGCTGCCCGGCTGATCCAGGTCGGCCACGATGGGCAGCGCACCAAGGGCTCGCAGTGCGGCACCCTCTTCCACCCGGCGGACCACCGCGCGCACGCAAAAACGCCGCGCCAGCCACGGGATGATGCGGCGGGCCACGTCTCCGCTGCCGACAATCAGCACTTTCTTCATATTTCGACGTTTCATTAATCGATTATCTCACGGCCACCCATCATGTCGTTCCAGGTCACCCTCCAACCCAGCGGACTCCAGTATTCCGCCAACGCTGACGAAACCCTTCTCGAGGCCGCCCTCGCGGCTGGCCTTCTGCTCCCCTACAGTTGCCGCGACGGCGCCTGTGGCGTCTGCAAGAGCCAGGTCCTGACCGGCGAGGTGGACCTCGGGCGCTATTCGGAATCCACCCTGACCGCCGACGAACGCGAGCGCGGCCTGGCGCTGCTGTGCTGCGCCCACCCCTGCTCCGACCTGAGCATCGAGGTGCGCCAGGTGACCCGCGCCGGCGACATCCCGGTCAAGAAACTGCCGTGCCGCGTGCAGAAGATCCACCGCGCCGCCGACGACGTGATCGTCCTCGAAATCAAGCTGCCGGCCAGCGAGAAGTTCCAGTTTGTTGCCGGCCAGTACATCGATTTCCTGCTCTCCGACGGCAAGCGACGCAGCTTCTCCATCGCCAACGCGCCAACCGGCGCCGATTTCCTTGAACTGCACATCCGTCTCGTTCCCGGTGGCCAGTTCACCACCCACGTCTTCGAGAAGCTCAAGGAGAAGGACATCCTGCGCTTCGAAGGCCCGCTGGGCAGCTTCCGCCTGCAGGAAGGGTCGCCGAAGCCGGTCGTGCTGCTCGCCGGCGGCACCGGCTTTGCACCGATCAAGAGCATCGTCGAGAACGCCATCGCCAGCGGCCTCAGCCGCCCGATGACCCTCTACTGGGGCAGCCGCAACCTGGCCGGGCTGTACCAACTTGAAATCGCCCGCAGCTGGGAAGAACGCCTACCAGGCTTCCGCTTCGTGCCGGTGCTCTCCGAGGCATCCGACAGCGACGGCTGGAGCGGTCGCACCGGCCTCGCCCACGAAGCACTGATGGCCGACCTGCCCGACCTCTCCGGCCACGAGGTCTATGCCTGTGGGTCGCCGGCGATGATCGACGCGGCCCGCCAGGACCTTACCGAAAACTGTGGCCTGCCGGTCGAGGCCTTCTTCGCCGACGCCTTCAGCTTCTCGAACGACGCCAAGACGGCCTGAGCCCACGCACCGGAGCCCCGTGTCCATGAGCAATGCAGCGTTGATCACCCGCGAACCTGTCATCAACAAGCAGTACAAGATCACCGCCAACCGGCTGGTGGTCCATGCAGCCTCGGTGGCCCAGGCCGTGGAAGTCCTCGACGGCCTCGCCGACGTGTGGCCCGCAGCCCATCCGGTGTTCGTCAGCCTCTACAAGCTGGTACCGACCCCCGACCTGCTGGAATGGATCGCGCCGTCCAATGCGATGATCGAGATCCCGACCCAGTCGATCGGTCATCCGCTGACCCTGCAACTCCTTCCCCAACTGCAGGCCAATGGCGTCAGCCTCAACCTGACCTGGTACCAGCCCGATACGGTGCTTCCGCCCAATGTGCCTTGGCGCTTCGTGATCATCGACGCCAAGCGCCAGCCCCTTCCTGCCGATCCGCCAGGCCTGTCCCTGGCCTGGGGCTTGCCCGACGTGCCCAGCTTCAAGGATGCAGTCATCCAGGGCTACGACGGCGCCTCCGGCTGGTTCTTCCTGCGCGGCATCAAGACCGATGGCAAGCTCGCTCCGTCCCATGCGCAGATCGTCCGGCTGATGAATTTGGTGCGCAAGAACGCCGAGGTGAAGGATATCGAGACCGTCCTCAAGCAGGACGTGGCCCTGTCCTACAAGCTGCTGCGCTACATCAACTCGGCAGGATTCGGGCTGATGTGCGAGATCCAGTCCTTCCGCCACGCGGTGACCATCCTCGGCTACGAGAAGCTCAACAAGTGGCTGTCGGTGCTGCTGGTCTCCGCCAGCCGCGACCCGTCTGCGCCAGCCCTGATGCAGACCGCCATCGCCCGCGGACGCTTCATGGAAAAGATCGGCGCGGCCTTCTTCGAAAAGGGCGAACTGGACAACCTGTTCATCACCGGCGCCTTCTCCATGCTGCACCTGCTGCTCGGCGCCAGCCTGCAATCCGCACTCGACGAAATGCACCTGCCAGCAGGCATCGCCGATGCGCTGCTCGGTGGCGATGGCGTGTACGCCCCCTTCCTCAAGCTGGCCTGCGCGCTGGAAGGCTTCGACGCAAAGAATCTCACCGCCCAGGCGGAAGCCCTGCACCTGTCGGCGGAGCAGATCAACCGCGCACACCTCGAAGCACTGGCATTCGCCGACAGCCTGCAGTTCGGCTGACCGCCCGCGCGGCGGCAGGGCACACCACCAACAACCGTCACACTCCGCGGCTAGATTGGCCCCATTGCAAAACTCTCGGGAGATTGCCATGGGAATCTACAGGCTCGTCCTCGCCTCACCCCGCCACCCCGACGCGCGGCGCCTGGTGGCGCGCCACGTGGACCCGTCCTGGCTGAAACAGCGCGGCTACGAAATTGCCCGCAGCCTCGGCGAGGCTGCTGCCGTATGGACGGCCGAAGCCAGCGCCGGCCGCCCGGGACTGGCGCTACGCTGCCGCAGCGGTCACGCACTGACCATAGAAACGGAATAAGCCCCCCGACACAAGCCGGAGGGAGCCGGAAGGCTCAGCGCCCAATCTGCAACAGGGTTCCCGGATCAATGCCCTTTTCACGCAGGCGGGCCTGTGCGGCAAGGGCCTCCTTGCGATCGGCGAAGGGTCCCACCACCACCCGGATTTCGAGCTGGGACGGAATGCCAGCCTGAGCCAGCCGCGCCCGTAGCGCCTCCGCACTTGCGGGATTTGAGAACACGCCGTACTCGAGCGCGTAGGGACGCAATGCCTCGCCACGCGCGGGAGTGACGGCGACCTGCGCCGGAGCCGGCACAGTCGGGCTGGCGGCAGGTGCCGCCTGACGCGGCGCCACGATGCCCGCCGCTGCAGGTGCCGCTGACACGGCAGCACGCTGCGCCTGGGGCGTAGTGGCCGGCGCAGACTGGGGCGCCTCCTGAACAACCGGCTGGCGCGCGCTGGCTGGCGCGGGTGCCGCCGGAGCCGGGGCCGCCGGCGCCTGCCCGTAGGGAGCAGCAGCGACGCCCTGCCTCACAGGCGCGGGAGTCGGAGAGACTGGTGCGTGCTGTGCCACGTTCCCCGCCGCATGGGGTGGCACCGCCCGGCTTGCTTCGCCGATCCGGCCGCTCCGCATCGCCCCCGACGGCACCTCGGACTCAGCAGCCACGCCGCCGCCAGGCAGCATCGGCGGTGCTGACTCCTCTTGCGGCGCAGCGGTGTCAGGCGCACTGGCCTCGCTCCCAGCCCGCAGCACGTCCGGTGGGGCATCACGCCCCACATCGGGGGTCACCTGGGCCGGCGCGATCGGTCGAGTCGGCAACGGCGCCTCCGCGGGCACCGGCGGACGCGATACATAATCGAAAACCGCCAGGCCACCGAGCAATGCAGCGATCAAGCCACCTGCCACGCCGGCGCGAATCAACAACTGCTTACGTGGATCCTCGTCGCCTGCCACCTCCTCGGCCACGTCGGTGTTGCGTTCCGTCATGATCCGCTCTCCGCCCGCGCCAGGGCACAGACCAGTTCAGCCTCGGCGACCGAGATTCCGCAGTGCTCGGCAACCTGCGCCGCGCTCATGCCCCGCCCCGCCAGCAGCATGGCTTCCGAGTGCTGCGGCGATACCGGGCGGGTGTATTGGGTCCGTTCCCGCGCCGCTTGGGCGGCTTGTTGCTCGCTGCGGGCCTGCTCACCGAGTTGGTCCACGTCATGGCGCATCACCGCCAGTTCACGGCGCAGGAAATCGCAATCGGTCCGCAGCTGCGTCACGTCCTGACGCAGCTGCTGGATTTCCAGTTCATTGAGCAATTCGCGGGAGACTGCAGCCTCTTCGGGATTCGGCCCGGGCTTCGCCGCTACGGCATCAAGCGGGGCAACGGGTGCCGACGCGGGCTCCGGCTCCACCGGCGACGAGGTATCTCGACGGTGCCGGGCCAAGCGGACCAGCACCACCACCAGGTAAAGGCTCAACACGGCAACCAGCGCCAGGATCCCCTCGCGCACTCCGATCTGGATCATTGCGCATGCTCCCCGGCAGCCCTGTCGTACCCGTCCGATTCAAACCCGATGCAGATAATGATGATTCCCCTGGTGGCAACCAGTCTGTACGACCGGCGATGACGCTGGATAATAGCCGCGCCGACCTTCACCGACAATGCGGCAGCCCCATGGCCCGCCCCCTTTTCCCATGTTCTTTCTGAAAAAGCTGCTTTCGGCCCTCGTTTTGCCCCCGCTCGGCCCTCTTTTGCTGGTTGCACTGGGGCTTCTGCTGCTGCGACGCCACCCACGCACAGGAAAGATCCTGGCCTGGGGCGGCTTGCTCGCGGCCCTGCTGCTGGTCACGCCGATTTCCGTCATGCCGCTGGTGCGCGGCCTGGAGGGGTGCTTTGCGCCGGTGGACGAAGCACGGCTACGCCAGGCCGACGCCATCCTCATCCTTGGCGGCGGCGCGCGGAACTACGCGCCCGAATTCGGCGGCCGCACCGTCAACCGGCTTACCCTCGAACGCCTCCGCTACGGCGCCCGCCTGGCCCGCCACTCGGGCTTGCCGGTGATGGTAAGCGGCGGCGCGACGCGCCCATCACAGACACCCGAGGCGGTGTTGATGAAGGCAGCCCTTGAGGACGACTTCGGGATTCCGGTGAAATGGATGGAAGCCCGCTCGCAGGACACCCGGGAGAACGCCGAACTCAGCGCTACCGCGCTGCTTCCAGCAGGCATCCGTCGCATCGTGCTGGTTACCCACGCGGCGCACATGAAACGCTCGGTGGAGGCTTTCGAACATGCAGGCTTTCAGGTCATACCGGCACCGACAGCCAATCTCTCCGGCCCAGCGGACGGCGATGAGGGGCTGCCCATGCTGCCAAGCATGAACACTGCCTATGCCGGCTGGTACGCCGTGCACGAATGGCTGGGGCTGCTGGCCTACCGCCTCAGCCGTTGAAGCGCGGCTTGCGCTTGTCGAGGAAGGCCCGGATTCCTTCGTCAAAGTCAGGCCGGGCCGCACTGCGGGCAAAGGCTTCCGCCTCAAGCTGCAATTGGGCGTCGAGGGAGTGGCATGCGGAATGACCAAGCAGCCGCTTCATCTCCGCATAGGTCTCCCGCGGACCATTGACGATGCGACGCACCAGGCCGCCGACAGCCTCGTCCAGCCCCTCCAGCGGAACAATCCTGCTAACCACCCCGAGGCGCAGCGCCTCCGCCGCATCGAAGCGCTCGGCAAGCAGCAGCAACTCACAGGCCTTGTGCCGCCCAACGATGCGCGGTAGCAGCCATGACACGCCACCGTCGCCACTGAGCGCGATGCTCGCGTAGGCGGTCGTGAAGTAGGCATTGTCGGCCGCCACCACGAGGTCGCAGGCCAGAGCGAGAGACAGGCCGAAGCCGGCGCAGGCGCCCTGCACGCGCGCGACGACCGGCACAGGCAGGTTCACCAGGGCCTCGATGGCCGGATTGATGTGCTGCTCGATGGTAGCCCGGAAACTGGCCAGCCGGATCTCCGGGGAGAGGTGCAGCTGGCTGGCGAAATCCTTCAGGTCGCCGCCAGCCATGAAATGCTCGCCCGCCCCGGCGACCACCACGACCCGCAAGTCCTTGCGGCGAGCCAGCTGGCCGGTAGCCTCGGACAGAGCCGCCATCATGTCGAAGGACAACGCGTTAAGGGAAGCCGGACGATTGAGCGTGAGGGTCGCGACACCGGCATCGATGTCGAGCAGGATGGGCGCAGTCATGATCTCATTCTCGCGATGACGTTTTGGTTGGATCTCGGTGACATCATTGTCCGCAAAAAAGGGACGACGGAAAGTACGCCCGTCGTCCCGACCAGACGTACTTAGAGCTTCTCGAAAACGCCCGCCGCGCCCATGCCGGTGCCGATACACATGGAGATCATCCCGTAGCGGGCCTGGGTGCGCCGGAAGGCGCTCATCAGCGTCGCCGCACGGATCGCCCCGGTAGCACCCAACGGGTGGCCGAGGGCGATGGCGCCGCCCTGCGGGTTGACCCTGGCCGGGTCGAGGTCGAGCTGCTTCATCACCGCCAGCGCCTGGGCGGCGAAGGCTTCGTTGAGCTCGATCCAGTCGAGGTCGCCCTTGCCGATGCCCGCCGCCTTGAGGGCGCGGGGAATCGCCTCGACCGGGCCGATTCCCATGATCTCCGGCGGCACGCCGGCCACCGAATAGCTGCAGAAGCGGGCGATCGGCGTGACGCCGTAGCGCTTCACCGCCGCCTCGGACATCAGCAGCACGGCGCCGGCGCCGTCCGACATCTGGGAACTGTTGCCGGCGGTCACCGAGCCCTTGGCGGCGAACACCGGGCGCAGCTTGCCGAGGCTCTGCGACGAGGCGTCGGCCCGCGGGCCTTCGTCGGTGTCGCAGATCCGCTCGACGACGCGCACCGCGCCACCCTCGCCGGGCAGGTGGGCACGCACGGTGTAGGGCGTGATCTCGTCCTTGAACGCACCGGCGGCAATCGCCGCGGCGGCGCGCTGGTTGGACTGCACCGCGAAGGCATCCTGCTCGTCGCGGCCGATCTGCCACTGCTGGGCAACCTTCTCGGCGGTGAGGCCCATACCGAAGGCGATGGCGAGGTTCTCGTCCCTGGCGAAGATGGCCGGGTTGAGGGACACCTTGTTGCCCATCATCTGCGGCATCACCGTCATGCTCTCGGTACCAGCGGCAACCATCACGTCGGCCTCGCCGAGGCGGATCCGCGCCGCGGCATCCGCCACCGCCTGCAGCCCGGAAGAACAAAAACGGTTGATGGTGATACCCGGCACGGTGTTGGGCAGGCCGGCCAGCAACACACCGATGCGCGCCACGTTCATGCCCTGCTCCGCTTCCGGCATCGCGCAGCCGACGATCACATCGCCGATCTCATTGGCGTCCAGTCCCGGTACCTGGTCCACTACCGCGCGCAGCACATGGGCCAGCATGTCGTCCGGCCGCACGTTACGGAACATGCCGTTGCGCTTGGCCACCGGCGTCCGGGTGGCGGCGACGATGTAGGCGTCCTGAATCTGTTTGCTCATCACTTCGTCTCCGTCCTATTAGTTGCGCAGCGGCTTGCCGGTTTCCAGCATGTGCACGATGCGCTGCTGGGTTTTTTCGGTCTTCAGCAGGTCCACGAACTGGGCCCGCTCCGCGTCGAGGATCCACTGTTCGGACACCCTGGCATTGGTATCCACTTCGCCGCCACACAGGGCGGTGGCCGCCGCTTTGGCGACGCGGTAATCCCAGGCGGAGATGAAGCCGCCTTCTCGCATGTTGATCAGCATCATTTCGCAGGTGGCGATGCCGTTGCGGCCAGCCACCGGGATCGCCCGCTGGATCAGCGGCGGCTGGTAACCCGACTCGGCCAGTGCGCGCGCCCGGTGCAGCGCCACGTGCAACAGCTCGCGGGCGTTGAAGACGATGTCGTCCGAGGCCTTGGCGAAGCCCAGTTCGACGGCCTGCAGCGCACTCTTCGACACCGTGGCCATCGCGATGGTCTGGAACATGTTCTGGATGAAGGGGAACACGTCGCCGCCCGCCGTCCGGCTGGCCAGGCTCGCGGCCTGCAGCGCGAACTCCTTGCAACCGCCGCCGGCCGGAATCAGGCCGACACCGGCCTCCACCAGGCCAACATAACTTTCCAGCGCCAGCACACGGTGGGTCGCGTGCATCGTGAACTCGCAGCCGCCGCCGAGGGCCATGCCCTGCACCGCCGCGACGGTCGGCACCATCGCGTGCTTCAGCGCCATCGAAGCCTGCTGGAACTTGGCGACGGTCTTCTCGAGCATGTCGAACTGGGCGGCCTTGCAGGCCTCCACCACCTGCTGAAGGTTGGCGCCGACGGCGAACGGCGCCTCATGCCAGATCACCAGCCCGTCCAGGTCGCGCTCGGCGCGGGCGACGGCTTCAAGCACGCCGTCCAGCACCTCGTCGCCGATGCTGTGCATCTTCGACTTGAAGGACAGGATGCCGATACGCGCGTCCTTCGCCGGCAGATTCCACAGGCGGACGCCTTCGTTCTCCCACAGGGTCTCACCGGCATCCGGTGCGGTTTCACCCAGCACCTGCTCCGGAAAGAGCTGGCGGCCATACACCGGCAGCGCGGAACGGGGCTTGAGCACCGCATCCGTCGCGCTCCACGAGCCCGACGCTTCATGTACGCCCTGGCGGCCATCGAAGACCCACGCCGGCAGCGGCGCGGCGCTCATCGCGGCACCTGCCTCGATGTCGGCCTTCACCGCGTCGGCAACAGCCTGCCAGCCGGCGGCCTGCCAGGTTTCGAAGGGCCCCTGCGCCCAGCCGAAGCCCCAGCGCATGGCGAAATCCACGTCGCGGGCGTTGTCGGCGATGTCGGCCAGATGGAAGGCGCAGTAATGGAACACGTCGCGGAAGATCGCCCACAGGAATTGCGCCTGCGGATGGCTGCTGGCGCGCAGCTGGGCAAACTTATCCACCGGGTTGCGGTTCTTGAGGATGGCCACCACTTCCGGCGCCACCTCGCCGGCGCTCGGGCGGTAATCCTGCTTCGCCAGGTCGAGTACGACGATGGCCTTGCCGTCCTTGCGGAAGATGCCGCCCTTAGTCTTCTGGCCAAGGGCGCCCTTGGCGATCAGTGCGGACAGCCAATCGGGGCTGTGGTAGAAGGCGTGCCACGGGTCGTCCGGCAGCGTGGCCTGCATAGTGCCGATCACGTGAGCCAGGGTATCCAGGCCGACCACATCGGCGGTGCGGTAAGTCGCGCTCTTCGGGCGGCCGATCAGCGGGCCGGTCAACGCGTCCACTTCATCGAAACCAAGGCCCAGCCGCGCGGTGTGGTGCATCACCGCCAGGATGGAAAACACGCCGATGCGGTTGGCAACGAAGTTGGGCGTGTCCTTGGCGTGCACGATGCTTTTGCCGAGGCGGGTCGTCAGCCAGCTTTCCAGAGCGTCGAGGGTCGCCGGATCGGTGGAGCCGGTGGCGATCAACTCCACCAGCGCCATGTAGCGCGGCGGGTTGAAGAAATGGATGCCGCAGAAGCGGCTGCGCAGCGCTGCCGGCATGCCTGCGGACAAGGTCTCAATGGACAGGCCGGAGGTGTTTGAGGCGAAAATCGCATCGGCGCGGATGAAGGGCGCGACCTTCGCGTACAGGTCGAGCTTCCATTCCATCTTCTCGGCAATGGCCTCGATGATCAGGTCGCAGCTGCGCAGTTGCTCCAGGTCGCTGCCATAGTTGGCCACGTCGATGAACTGGGCGCGGTCCTTGGTGGCCAGCGGCGCTGGTTCCAGTTTCTTGAGGCCGTCGACGGCTTTCTTCGCGATACCGTTGGGGTCGCCCTCCTTGGCGGGCAGGTCGAAGAGGACAACCGGCACGCCGGCATTGGCGCAATGGGCGGCGATCTGCGCCCCCATCACGCCGGCGCCCAACACGGCCACCTTGCGAATGATCAGTCTGCTCACATGCGTCTCCTTTTGGCTCGGCCCGTGACCCGGACCTTTGTCATGAACCGCGGACGACATCGCCGCAGTCAAATTTGAACAATCGTTCAAATCTTAGCGCAATGATTCCTTCAGGTACAACATGGATTAAAAATCAGGTGCTTGCCAGCCCAATCGGCGGCACACCGGCAGGCGCCTGGAAACCCGCGACGATGAAAGGTCGCAACCGCGCCATGATGGCTTCCGGCTCGCCCGCATCGGCCAGCGCGTAAGTCTCGGTCATCCGCATCACGTCCTTGCCCGCCATCGCATAGGCCACGATGCCGACGAAGAAGTACATGCGCCACACCACGTCATCCTGAGACAGTTGTGGCAGCGTGCGCATGAAGGCCTGACGGTAGCGGTCCACCGCCTCCTTGTATTCCGCCGGAAAGAAGGCCTCCGTACCCGGCCCTGGTTCGTAGAAAGCCCGCCCGATGAGCTGCTTGAAGACCTCGCCGGGAATGCTGTCCTTGCGGGTCAGACGCAGGGCAGACGAGAGGAAGGCATCCACCAGCACATCCACCGGAATCGGTGCGCCAGCGGCCTCGGCCTCCAGCTTGTCGAGGTAGCTCACGCGGCTGCCGCTACGACTTCCCAGCGCCCTTTCATACACAGCCTCCATCAAGCCCTGTTTTGAGCCGAAGTGGTAGTTGACCAGCGCCACCGGGGCCCCGGCCGCACCGGTAATCATGCGCACGGAGGTGGCCGCATAGCCGTTCTCCATGAACAACCGCTCGGCAGCATCGAGGATGCGGGTCTTGACGTCAGGCAGGGAAGAATCGGAACGGCCCATTGAAAGTCAGCAGCAAAGCCCCCGGCGTACCGGGGGAAGATTGAAAACGGAACGCTCGGGAACGATCAGAACGCCATCGAATACTGGGCGCCGAAGATCCACACCCGTGCATCATAGACGCCGGTCACCCGGCCACGGCCCAGCGCCGTCTGGTTGTTGTCGATGTGCGATTCCGGCACGTACAGGTACGCCACGCCGACATCGACTGCCGAATCCTTGTTCACCTTGACCTGCGCACCAGTGGTAAACCAGGTACGGTTGTTATCCGGCAGGGACACCAGGCGGTGCTGCGGATCACGCACCGGACTCTGGTCGTAGGCCACACCGAACTTGAGCTTCACCGCATCGTTGTAGCGATAGTTGGCCCCCAGCGCATAGCGCCAGGTATCACGGAAATCGGTGTCCAGGGTTTGCACCGTGGCGCCATTTAGCAGCCCGGCAGTACGCACGATATCCACCTTGGGAATACTGCTCCAGCCGGTCCATGAAAGATCGCCCAGCATCTCCCAACGCTCGTTGAGCTTCTGCGTGACACTGAGGATGAAGGTCGCCGGCAAATCCACGTTGGCCTTGGCGGAACCCGTCGTCAGCGCGGCATTGGCGCCCGCAGCAGGGCCGTCGATCTTCAGATCGCCTTCGAGCTTGTGGCGAACCTCGGAGCGGTAGGACACCCCGACCTTAGTCGTCGGGCTGAGCGTGAACAAGGCGCCAAGGTTCCAGCCGAGGGAGACATCATCAGCCGAGAAGGTAGCATGGGTAGCCGCTAGAGCCGCCGAGGTCACCGTTGCCTGACGACGGTAATCCACTTCGATGCGCTGAATACTCAGTCCGCCGCCGATGGACACCTTGTCGTTCAAGCGATAAGCCAGGCTCGGGTTGATGTTATAGGTCTTGATGTCGAACTTGATCGCCTGGGCTCCGCCGAGCCAAGGATCGTCGTACTCGGTGATCAGGCCGAACGGAGCGCCGAGGCCAACGCCGGCATACAGATCCTTGCTCAGCGCCCAGGACAGGTAGGCATTGGGCAGGAAAGCCCAGCTCCCTGCGTCACCGCCATTGCCGGCGCCGCCCAGCACGCCGGTGCTGGAACCCCGGTCGGAGAACTTGAAGGTGGGACGTACGATGGCCATGCCGACCGACACCTCGCGATCCTTCAGTTGGGTCATGCCAGCCGGATTGAAGAAGATCGTGCTGGCGTTCTCCGCCACCGCCGCAGAACCGGCATAGGCGTTACCAATCCCGCTGGCATTCTGCTCGAGCAACTGGAAGCCGGCAGCCGCAGCCTGACCACTGGCCAGGCCAAGGGTGAGCAAGGGCATCAATCGGGCGATGGTCTTCATCTTCATACCTGTGTCTCCTCACGAGAGCGCTGTACTTGTGTGCTAGCCACGGGGCGCGCGAACCCGCGGCGATTCTAGAGCCCCGGCAGACTGCCGCTACGCAGCAAATCGGAGCTCTGTTGGATTCATGCAACAATATCCGGCGGCACCTCGCGCTTGACGCCGTTGGCATCCACCGCCACATAGGTCAGTGTTGCCTCGGTGACCTTGACGACCACCGGATTCTCCGGGTTGCGTTCCGCATAGACTTCGACGTCGACGGTGATCGAGCTTTTACCGATGCGCACGATCTCGGCGTAGAAGCTGACCATGTCGCCCACCGAAATGGGCTGCTTGAACAGGAAGGAATTGACAGCGATGGTCGCCACCCGGCCACGGGAACGCTTGTGGGCCGGCACCGCGCCAGCGATGTCCACCTGGGACATGATCCAGCCGCCGAACACATCACCCGACGGATTGAGGTCGCGGGGCATCGGCATGACTCGCAGCACGGGGATCTTGCCGGCGGGCAGTTGAGTGGGGGTGTTGCTCATCGGAACTCCTGTCAGCGCCGGCCGCCGGATGACGCGGCCGCGCGGGATTGGTGGAAGGGTCCGCCGGTGAAGGGCGGAAAGCCGGCCCCGAATATAACCCCGGCGTCCGCCAGATCAGCATCCTCCACCACACCCTTGGCCACGCAGGCCTCGGCGGCGGCCCGCAGGGGCGCCATGATCCGCTCCGCCAGACCTGGCGGAATCGCACCCGGCCGGCCCTTGCGGGCCTTGCCGTCCCTCCACGCATAAAAACCCTGCCCGCTCTTCTTGCCCAGCTGGCCTCGCTCGACCCGCTCAGCCAACGTCCGCGGCATCACCGCCCCAGCGCCGGCGAGGGCCTTGCCAGCTGCCACGGCGATGTCCAGGCCCACTGTGTCAACCAGCTCAATCGGTCCCAGCGGCATGCCGAAAGCCACCAGTGCGGCGTCTATGGTTTCGGGCGCAATGCCCTCCTCCACGCAGCGCAGCGCCTCGTACATGTACGGGCCGAGCAGTGCATTGACGAGGAAACCCGGCTCGTCCTTCACCGGCAACGGCAATTTGTCGAGCCGGCGTACGAAGGCAGCCGCTCGCCGGAAAGCCTCATCGCCGGACTGCGCGGCACGCACCACCTCAACCAGCGGCAGCACTGCCACCGGGTTGAAGAAATGGATGCCAACCAATCTTTCAGGCCGCGTCAGCGCCGTCGCGATATCGGCAATGCGCAGGCTGGAAGTGTTAGATGCCAGCAGCGCGTCCGGACGGGCCCGCCTTTCGATGTCGGCGAACAACGCCCGCTTTGCCTCCAGGTCTTCGAAGATCGCCTCGATCACCACGTCGGCCTTCGCCACGCCATGGCCGGCCGGATCTGGAATCAGGCGGTCCAGCGCGAAACGGGCCTCCCTCGGCTTGCTGCGGAACTTGCGTCCGAAGCGCTGCGCGGCACGGGCGATTACCGGCGCGATGCGCCCGACTGACTGGTCCTGCAGCGTCACCGTCATGCCACGCAGCGCGCATTCGGCCGCGATATCGCCGCCCATCACGCCGGCGCCAACCACATGCACATGACGCGGCCGGAAATCGCCATCTTTGCCGAATCCCTTCAGGCGCTCCTGCAGGAAGAACACGCGGACCAAGTTGCGCGCCGTCGGCGAGCGGAAGATCGCGCCCAGCGACGATGGCGAGGACGCCGGCACCGCCAGCGCGTTGCCGCCGTGATTGGCCCAGGTATCGATGATCGCGAAGGGCGCCGGATAATGCTCGCGGCGCACCTTGGCTTCCGCCGTCTTGCGCGCCTTGGCCGCGACAATGCCACGCAGCGGGCCATTCATCAGCACATGCCCGATGGACGGCCTGCGCGGCGGGCAGCCGGACATCAGCAGGATCCGCGCAGCGTCGTCCATCACCCGTGTCGGCACGCAGTCATCGGCCAGGCCCAGGCGCTTCGCCTTGGGCGCATCGACACCCTTGCCGGTCAGCATCATGTCGAGCGCCGCTGCCGGGCCGATCAGCCGCGGCAAGCGCAGCATGCCGCCCCACGCCGGCATGATGCCCAACATCACCTCGGGCAGGGCCAGGCGTGTGCCGGGCTCGTCCACCGCCAGCCGGTAGCGGCAGGCCAGCGCCAGCTCCAGCCCGCCGCTCATGCAGTGGCCGCGCACCAGCGCCAGGGTCGGAAAACGCAGCGCAGCCAAGCGTTCGAACAGGCTCCAGCCCCGCTCCACCAGCTTGCGTGCCCCGTCGGCGGAATCGATGCGTGTGAACTCTTCAATGTCCGCGCCGGCGATGAAACCGGCAGCCTTGCCGGAGCGAATCACCAGCCCACTCGGCGGACGCACGGTGAGCTGATCGACGATGGCCTCGAGTTCCGTCATCACCCGGCTGCCCAACGTGTTCGCGGCGGCGCCCGGCACATCAAGGGTCGCCCAGGCGATGCCGTCGGCGTCCCTTTCCAGCTTCCAGTTCAGCAGTTCCATCACAGGGCCTCCACAAGCATCGCACCACCTTGCCCGCCGCCGATGCAGATGCTGGCGATGCCGCGCCGGCCTCCGCTGCGGCGCAGTGCATGCAGCAGATGCAGCACGATGCGCGCACCGCTGGCCCCGACCGGGTGGCCGAGCGCCACCGCACCGCCATCAACGTTGAGACGGGCCGGATCGATGGCCCCCAGCGCGCCGGACAGGCCAAGCCGCTCGCGGCAATATTCACCGTCCTGCCAGGCCCGCCGGCAGGCGATCACCTGCGCCGCAAAGGCTTCGTTGATCTCCCACAGGTCCACGTCGTCGAGATCAAGCCCGTGGCGCAGCAGGATCGGCGTCGCGGCATGAACGGGACCGAGCCCCATCTGGTCCGGCTCCAGACCAGCCCACTGGCTGTCGACAATGCTTCCGATGGGCTGCAAGCCGAAGCGCTCCACCGCGGCGCCAGAAGCCAGCACCAACCAGGTGGCACCGTCGGTGATCTGGGAACTGTTGGCAGCGGTGACGCGACCGTATTTCTTGTCAAAGAAGGGCTTCGGCTTGGCCATGCCGGCCATCGACGCATCCCGGCGCAAGCCGTCATCGACGTCGTAGACCGTTCCGTCAGCACCGATCAGCGGCACCAGCTCGGCGGAGAAACGGCCATTGTCATGTGCCGCCGCGACACGCCGGTGGCTCTCGACCGCGTAGGCGTCCATGTCCTGCCGCGTGATACCGAACTTCCAGGCCAGGTTCTCGGCGGTCTGCCCCATCAGCTGGCCGACGATGGGATCGGTGAGCCCCTTCATGATGCCGATCACCGGCGCCAGGTGCCTCAGGCGGAAGCCCTTCAGCGCGGCCAGCCGCTCGCCCCAGCCGCGCGCCGCCATCCAGCCGGCGAAGACACGCACCATCTCATCGGAGAACAACAGCGGTGCGCGGGACAAGGCATCGACGCCCCCCGCCAGCACCAGCTGCGAGCGACCGCAACGGATGTTGGCGATCGCCGAATCCAGGGCCTGCATGCCCGAGGCACAGTTGCGCATCACCGTCCAGCCCGGCACCTTGAGGCCACAGCCCATGCGCAGCGCCACCACCCGGCCGATATTCACCTCGTCCGGCGACGGGCTCGCGCAGCCGAGGATCACCTCGTCGAGCTGATCCGGCGCGAAGGGCTGGCGCAGCAGCAGCGCACTGCCCGCCGCCGTCGCGAGGTCGGCAGCGGCGAACGGCCCCGGGCCGCTGCGGGCCTTCAGAAAAGGCGTTCGCGCCCCGTCGATGACGTAGATCGGCTCGTTCATGATGCGCACAGCTCCCTTTCTGCTGGCGCGCCCGATAGCGCTCAGGCGGCCTTGTGCTGGGGTTCGGTAACGTCCGCCAGCGCGTCGCGCAGGCCGAAATCATAGGGAAAATCGTCCACGCGGATGACCTTGTCGCGCAATTCGCCGCGGCGCTTGATCAGCGCGTATTCGTCGCCCGAGATGATGCCACCTGCCACCGCCGCGTCATACAACGCATCGACACCACCACCGACCAGCAGACCGGGCTTGAAATGGCCTTCCTTGATCGCCCGGCGCACCTTGGACTCAACCGGCTCCGCCGCGACGGTAGCGTGCAGCGCGGCCTCCAGCGCCCCGACCGGCTCCTCCACATCCTTCGGCAGATACACATCGGAAGTCAGCCGGTCGCGGGTTGCCGAAGGCTCGATGAGCAGGCCGGCGACCTTATGTCCGAGAGCATCCGACGGCACCACATAGGGCCGCCCGAGCGGGAAGACCACGAGGCGCCGCAGCAGCATTGCGAACAGCCGGTTGGGGAAATTGGCGATGACGCCCTCGAAGGCGTTCTGCGCCTTGAACATGCAGTCCCAGATCGCCCAATGCATCAATGGCGCATCGGCAGACTGGCGCCCTTCATCCTCGTAGCGCTTGAGGGTTGCGGAGGCCAGGTACATCAGCGAAAGGATGTCGCCTAGGCGGGCCGACAGCTTCTCCTTGCGCTTCAGTGCGCCGCCGAGGGTTCCCATCGATACGTCGGCAATCAGCGCGAAGGCCGCGGAAAAACGGGTGAGCTGCTGGTAGTAGCGGCGGGCTTCCGGCGCCACTTCAGCCGGCACAGCCACGAAATGAGAACCGGTCAAGCCCATCACCAACGCCCGCGCTGCATTGCTTACCGTGTAGCCGATGTGGCCCCAGAAGGCCCGATCGAAGCCTGTCAGGTCACCACTCCGCGCCGCATCCATTTCCTTCAGCACGTAGGGATGGCAGCGGATCGCCCCCTGGCCGAAGAGGATCAGGCTGCGGGTCAGGATATTTGCCCCCTCGACAGTAATACCCACAGGGACCTGCTGGTAGGCCCGGCCAAGGAAGTTCTGCGGTCCCAGGCAGATACCCTTGCCGCCGATCACGTCCATGCCATCATTGACCGCCTGGCGGGCCCTTTCGGTGACGTGGTACTTGACGATGGCCGACACCACCGCCGGCTTCTCGCCGAGGTCGATCGCTCCGGCAGTCATCACCCGCGCCGCGTCGCACAGGTAGGCGTTGGCGCCGATGCGGGTCAGCGCCTCCTCCACCCCTTCGAAGCGCCCGATGGCGGTCTTGAACTGATAGCGTACGCGGGCATAGGCACCGACCGCGCGGGCCGTCATCTTCAGCATGCCGGTGTTGGAACCGGGCAGTGAGATCGAACGCCCCGCCGCCAAGCATTCCATCAACATCCGCCAGCCCTGCCCCGCCATCTGCGGGCCGCCGATGATGAAGTCGAGGGGCATGAACACGTCGCGCCCACGGATCGGGCCATTCATCCACACTGCGTTGAGCGGGAAGTGGCGGCGGCCGATATCCACTCCAGGATGATCATGGGGCACCAACGCGCAGGTGATGCCCAGGTCCTCCACATCGCCGAGCAGGCGATCCGGATCGTAGAGACGGAAGGCCAGGCCGAACACGGTGCACACCGGCGCCAGTGTGATGTAGCGCTTGTCGAAGCTGACCCGCATGCCCAGCACTTCGCGCCCCTGATACTGGCCGCGGCAGACGATGCCAGCATCAGGGATTGATGCCGCGTCCGAGCCAGCCCACGGGCTGGTCAGCGCAAAGGCCGGAATATCAAGGCCGGTAGCCAGCCGTGGCAGGTAGTGCTGCTTCTGCTCTGGCGTGCCGTAATGCAGCAGCAACTCCGCTGGACCGAGCGAATTGGGCACCATCACCGTCACCGCCGGCGCCGAAGAACGAGTGGACAACTTGGTCACGACCTGGGAATGGGCGTAGGCCGAGAAACCCTTGCCACCGTATTCCTTGGGAATGATCATGCCGAGGAAGCCGCGCTCCTTGATGTACTTCCACACTTCGGCCGGCATGTCCTGGCGCTGGGTCATCTCCCAGTCGCGGGTCAGGCGGCACAGTTCTGCAGTGTCCTCGTCGAGGAAGCGCTGCTCCTCGGTGCTGAGCTTCGGCACCGGGTAAGCCAGCAGCTTCCGCCAGTCCGGCCGACCGGCGAACAGTTCGCCCTCCCACCACACCGTACCAGCCTCCAGCGCATCCTTCTCGGTTTGCGACATGGACGGCAGGGCCTTGCGGAACGCCTTGAAGATCGTCGCCGTAACGAGGCTGCGACGCAGGCCTGGCAGCAGGAACACGGCACCTACAGCAGCCACCCCACCGATCACGCCAGCCATCAGGATCGGCGACCAGCCGGCCGTGATTACCGAAACCACCAGCCACGGCAAACCCACCCCATACCAGGCGACAAACGGCGCCCGCCAGTAGGCAAGCGCAAGCAGTACAACGGGCAGGGACAACAGGAACACATAGGACATCACAAGTCTCCTTTACTCGGCGCCGTCCTGGCAGCGCGCTGTCTCTTATATACCAATGTCTTTTTTTCCTACTGTGCAACCCCGAAGTCCGCCAGCGGCGCACGCAAGCCACCGAGCAGGAAGCTCATCAGACGCGACTCGAGGCGCGACGGATCCTCGTCATCGAATTTGCCGGTCACCAGTTGCAGCGCGTCCGTACCGGCGATGGCGTAGGACATCGCCCCCATCATGAAATGGAACCGCCACAGGATCTCGTTGCGATCCACCTCCGGCAGCGCCTGGTACAGCGCGGCCAGAAAATGCTCGACGCATTCTGCGTATTCCTCGGCGAGAAATTTGCGCACGAAGGATTGTGGCTCGGTGTAGGTCCGACCGAGCAGGCGCATGAAGGTATGGCCGCCCCCCTCCACATCGGACGCCATGCGCAGCGCCGTACCGAAGAAGGCATCGACGATGCGGCTGGGCTTGATAGGCAAATCGCCGGCTTCGGCCTGCAGTTCCCGCAGGCGGGTCAGGCGGATGTGGTTCAGTTCGGTTAGGCGGCGGTGGAACACCTCCTGGATGAGTTGCTCCTTGGAGCCGAAGTGATAATTGACTGCGGCCAGATTCACGCCGGCGTGGCTGGTGATGCTGCGCATCGAGGTACCATCGAAGCCCTGCTCCATGAACAGAACCTCCGCCACATCAAGGATGCGGCTGCGCGTATCTCCGTGGCCCTTGGCGAGACTGTCGGTCATGGCACACCTGTTGGTTTGAGATAAAATTAAAACGTACGTTTGAATAATACATACGTTTCAAATTTCGTCAAGCCGCCAGACACATCCAGATCACGACAATCCGCCGGAGAACCCGCCGCAGCAAGGATCAGCGGCCCGCGGGATGCGAAGCACTCCGTCAATGCAACCGGACCGCAGCGCAACAATTTGTTTTATTACTCAATAAAAATATTCAAAAATGCTGCGCACTGACTACAACTAGAATTGATTCGTCTCCTCCACCCCTCCTCCTTTGGTGTGGATTTAGCCCGGGCTTTCAGAAGCTCGGGCTTTTTCTTTTTGGGCGCCGCATCCAGAAACAAAAAAACCCTCGCAAGGAGGGTTTTAGAAATGAGTTCAGAGCGGATGCCGAAGCGAGCAGACGCAAGCCCGAAGCCCACCGGCAACAGAAGATCGAACGCGGAGCCGATTGACTCCGCGTCCGGAAAACAGTGTCAGAAACGCCCGAGCTTGCGATACAGGGTGTTGCGGCTGATACCGAGCCGGCGTGCGGCCGCCGAGATATTGCCGTTCTCGGCCTCGAGCGTGCGCTGGATCATGTCGCGCTCGATTTCCTCCAGGCGCCCGAAGTTAGCCGTCCCCGCCGCCGGTGCCGCAGCGACAGGTCCGTCAGCCAGACCGGCAGGCATGCCGCGTCCCTGCATGATGGAAGCCATCGCCGGCACCGTCTCGCCGATTTCCTCGAAGATGTCATCGGGAAGGTGCCAGGTTTCGATGACCTGCTCATCATCATCGAGCAGCGCGATTGCCACCTTGATGACGTTGTTGAGCTGGCGGATGTTGCCGGGCCAGCGATAGCTCAGGAAGGCCTGCATGACCTTGTGGGAGACCTCCACGTGGCGGTCGGGACCGGCCTCCTCACGCATCAGCTTGTCGATCAGGCGATCGATGTCGCTGCGCTCGCGCAGGGACGGCAGATTGATGCACAAGCCGTTGAGGCGGTAGTACAAGTCTTCGCGGAAACCACCGCGCGCCACTTCTTCCTTCAGGCGTCGGTGGGTAGCGCAGACAAGGGTGATGTCCACCGGAATACTCTTGTTGGTCCCCAGCGGCGTCACGCAGCGCTCCTGCAACACCCGCAGCAGGCGGGCCTGCAGGGACAGGGGCATGTCACCGATTTCGTCGAGGAACAGCGTCCCGCCGTGGGCCTGCTGGATCTTGCCAACCGCACCTTCCTTGCGGGCGCCAGTGAAGGCGCCACCCGAATAGCCGAACAGTTCGGACTCGATCAGGGTCTCCGGAATCGCCGCGCAGTTGAGTGCAACGAACGGCCCTTGAGCCCGCGGCCCGCTGTTGTGGAAGGCCTTGGCGAACATTTCCTTGCCGGCACCGGATTCGCCCTGAATGAGGATCGGAATGTCGCGGCCGAGCACCCGCACACCCTTGTCGATAGCGGCCTGCAGGCGCTCGTCGCCGGTGGCAAGGGTGTGCAGCGTCAGGCGGACCTGGGAGGCCGGCTCCGCCGCCTCCACGCGGGCCGGGCGGGCGGGCCGCTCGCTGCGAGTTTCCATGCCGACCGGGCTCGACACCGGCATCGACGCGAAATTGCCGCGCAGGCGCGCATAAAAGCGCTCACCGTTGCGGCCAGCAATCGCGATCAGGGACGACGGATCGCGCCGTGCGCGATCGATCAAAGTGCCCAGCGGCACGTCGAACAGCATGCTGTAGTGACGCCGGGGCAGATCCTCCCGACGAAGACCGAGCAGTTCGAGGGCAGACTGATCGGCGCCGACGATGTCGCCATCCGGCGAGATGGCCAGCAGCGCTTCGCACATGCTGCCCACGTGGTCCGGGCGGGCATGGAAGCTAAGCAGGCCCTGATGGGCGAATTCGGATTCGAAGAGGCGCTTTTCGATGATGCGGGACGACATTTTCACCAAGCCGAGGGAGTGACGCTGGAACGCGCGATAGTCACTGGAGATGTCCAGCACCCCCATCAGGCGACCCTGCGCATCCTGGATCGGGGACGCGCTGCAGGTCAGGAAGGCGTTGCCCTCGTAAAAATGCTCGGAACCGAAGACATTGACCGCCCCCCGCTCGGCGAGAGCCGTACCAATAGCGTTGGTGCCACGGTCGAATTCGTGCCAGCTGGCCCCCGGGTGCAGGGACACCTGCTCGGCGTGGCTCAGGAAATCGGGATCGCCATAGGTCTGCAACACCATGCCGCGGGCGTCGGCAAGGATGACCATGCTGTGAGAGTTGCGGATCTGCTCGAAGAGATGCTCGAGAACTGGCTCGGCGTGGGAGATCAGCGTCCGGTTGCGCTCCCGTGCCTCCGATACTGCCCGCACGTTGGGCTCGCCACACTCGAGACGGGTGGGGTCGAGACCCGCCTGCCGGCAACGCTCCCAGGAACGCAACACGCTTTGGTCAAGCAAGGCCTCCGGAAGCTCGCCTCGGCCGAAGTACAACGACCGCGCCTCCAGGAGACTCATAGCCCGAGCCTCAGCGCTGAAAGGAACCTGCATCATCTCTCTCCTCCTCCGTTTTGACGGATTGTCTGCCGGCTCGAGCCGGCATTTTAGTCTGCGCCAAAATGTAGCAGCTGGACCACATTTCAGCAATGTGACTGCTCCACCCTCCCGCTCAATCAGCAAAACCCAGGCCAGTTTATAGAGCTATAAAGAAAACTGGAAAAAACCTGTTGCGGCAAAGGTGTCCCATTTCACGACGCTGCCTTTCTAAAATTGGCACGCCCCTTGCTGAAAGGTCTGCACACACGGCGACTCGCCCACCAGCGCTTCGCTCGACGAACTCCAAACACATGACCAAAGGTGACCCAGGTGACTGTCCGTAATTCCGCCCTCCTCCGTGCCCTCTCCGCCGCTGCGCTGACTCTGGCTGCAACTGCCGTCATCGCCCACGGTGACGTGACCCCCCAGGCCGTTGACACCTCGACGCTGCCCTCCGTCGGCAAGGACTGGCTGCCGAAGAACCCCTACCTGGGCAACAAGGAAGCAATCCGCATCGGCTCCTCGGCCTTCAACCAGAACTGCGCCCGCTGCCACGGCCTCGGCGCGATCTCCGGCGGCATCGCCCCCGACCTGCGCTACCTGCCCGCCGGCCAGGAAGGCGACGAGATCTTCCTGAACCGCATCCGCCACGGCGCCACCCGCGACGGCCGCGTGTACATGCCCCCGTTCGAAGGCATCCTGAGCCAGGAAGCCATGTGGACCATCCGCTCCTGGCTGGAGACCGTCCGTGAAGACTGATCGTCGCCGTTTCCTGCTGGCTGCCGGCGCGGCAGCCCTGGCCGCCAGCCTGCCCGCCCGCGCCGACGCACTCGAAGAAATCAGGAAACGCGGCAGCCTGCGGGTTGCCGTTTATAACAATTTCGCCCCCTACTCCAACCAGGGCAAAGGTATCGACGTGGAACTCGCCGAAGCTCTTGCCAAGCAACTCGGCCTGAACCCCCAGGTCATCGGCTACAACGCCGACGAGGACATGGACGACGACCTGCGTAACATGGTCTGGAAGGGGCACTACCTGGGCACGCAACCGTCCGACGTCATGATGCACGTCCCGGTGGACTCCTATCTGCAGGGCAAGAACGACAAGGTCAAGATCTTCGGCCCCTATCACCTGGAAACCGTGGCAGTTGCGCGGGTGCAGCGCATCGGCTCGATCCGCGGCTCCGCTGCCACGGCGCTGGAGGTATTCACCCGCGAGAAGATTGGCGTCGAAGGCCGCAGCCTGGCGGATGCCTTCCTGCTCGGCGTACTGAACGGCCGCCTGCGGGAAAACGTGGTTCATTTCGGCACCGTGGCGGCCGCGGTGGACAAGCTCAAGGCGGGTGAACTGGCTGCCGTGATGGGCCCGCGCTCGGAGATCGAAGTCGCCCTTGGCAAGGACAACCGCTTCGTTGTCGAGGTGGTCCAGATGCCCGAGCTGAAGATCAGCAACTGGCCGCTGGGGATGGCCGTCAAGGCCGAGGAAAGCGGGCTGGCAGGCGCCATCGACCAGGCACTCAAGGAACTCGAAAAAAACGGCACGGTCGCAGCCATCTTCGCCCGCAACGGCGTCACTTACGTCAAGCCAACCCTCTGAGACCATGGCCCAGCCTTTCACCTTGCGGCAGCTCCTGGCGAGCTGCATCCTGCTGCCGGGAGCCGCCCTCGCCGCTCCTTTCGCCTACGTTCCCAACGAAAAGTCCGCATCGGTATCGGTGATCGACACCGCCACCGACGAGGTCGTTGCCAACCTGCCTGGGGGCCAGCGCCCACGCGGCATTGCCACCGACGGACAAAGCCTGTTCGTCAGCGAAGCACCCAGCAACAGCCTGGTGGTGGTGGGTATCGCCGAAGGCAAACAGATTGCGGCCATTCCCCTCGGTGAATCACCGGAAGGCGTCAACGTGTCGGCCGACAGCAAACTGATCGCCGCCGCAGTGGAAGAGTCCAACAGTGTCGTAATCCTGGACGCCGCCAAGCGGCTCAAGCTGGCCGAGATAAAGGTCAAGGGCAAGAACCCCGAACACGCGGTGTTCAGCCCTGACGGTCGCTGGCTGCTGGTCAGCGCCGAAGAGGCCCAGCAGGTGGACCTGATCGACGTGAAGGCCCGCAAGCAGGTCGCCTCGATCGAGGTCGGCAAGCGCCCGCGCGGCATCGGCTTCACGCCCGACGGCAAGCGCGCCTACGTAGCCTGCGAGATGGTCAGCACGGTCTACGCGATCGACATGGGCAAACGCAAGGTGATCGCCGAGATCAAGGCCGGCAACTTCTCCAACGGCGTCGCCATGGCGCCGGATGGCAGCCGTGCCTACGTCTCCAACGGCAAGGACGGCACGGTCAGCGTGATCCGCACCAGTGACAATCAGGTCGAAGCCACCGTCCCCGTCGGCAAACGCCCCTGGAACATGGCCATCACCCCTGACGGCCGCAAACTCTATGTGGCCAACGGCCGCTCCAACAGCGTGTCGGTGATCGATACCGAGCGCCTCGAAGCCATCAAGGAAATCCCCGTCGGGGAGCTTCCGTGGGGCGTCGTCATCCGCTAATTCCTGCCCGCACCGCCCTACGGCGGGAGCAAGACAGGTTTTTGTAGCGCATCAAAAAGAAACACCTGCTCCAATCCGGAGCAGGTGTTTCGATCACCTGTAACGGGGCATCCCCCGTCTTGCTGCAATCAGAGCTTCAGAATCCACTCCACGGCGGCCTTCAGATCGGCATCGCTGATCTTGTCTGCGCCATGAGGAGGCATCGGAATCTGACCCCAGGTACCGGTACCACCATTACGGACCTTGGCGATCAACATCGCTTCCGCTTCCGGGTGCCCCTTGTACTTGGCCGCTACATCCTTATAGGCCGGGCCGACGCGCTTCTGGTCCACCGCGTGACACGCCACGCAGCGCGCCTTCTTGATGATCTCCTCGGATGCCAGGGCCGGGGTCGCAGCAGCAGCGCCGAGTGCGACGACGCACAGCAAGTTGACGAATTTCATGAGCTCCTCCTTCTAGTCTTTTTCGACAGACTGTTTATCAAGTCAGCGGTCAGGCTGGTCATGGAATGCGGCACGGCACTTCAGCGCCCCTGAACCGCTTCACCCACCATAGGCAGCAAAAAGCGTGCGGACTCCCGCCCAGCCGCGTTCAGGACAAAAATCCTTTCCAGACAATCACTTGACAACAGCATCGTGCTAAAAACGACAGTTGCGCATGTTCCGCGGCGGAACACCTGCTCCATCCCGTTACGTCACCTGGAACACCTGCTCCACTTCACGCCTGCCAGACACATCAAAAAACCCGTTTTAAAACAGGGCTATATGGCTTAAACCCTGATTCTTCTGCAAAAACCCGGCTCGACTGACGTGCACGACAGCCACTTTCTGGGTAGGTATGTTTCGTGCTATTCAGCACTTGTGAATAATCAGGACCCTCCCTCCTCTCTCCCGCTCGAGGCCATCCGGCGCTCCTGGGAACGCTGCGCGGCCGACGGCCTGCGCCCGACCGAGCGCCTGCCGGCCACCAGCCAGCAAGGCAACCTGGCCGATCGCCTGGAGGCCAATGCCCGGCTGGTCGCCTATGCCCAGCCGATCATGGAGCACCTGCACCAGCAGATCGCCCACTCCTCATCGACGATCCTGCTTGCCGACGACTCGGGAGTCATCCTGCGTTCGGTGGGCGACTCCGACTTCCTGGAGCGGGCCGCCCGCGTGTCCCTGAAGCCGGGACATTCCTGGGCCGAGTCGGTGATGGGCACCAACGCGATCGGCACCGCCCTGGCCGAACAACGCCCAGTAGCGGTGATGGGAGACCAGCATTACCTCGAGCGCAACAAGTTCCTCGCCTGCGTCGCGACGCCGATCCACGCCCCCACCGGCGGCGTGCTCGGCATCCTGGATGTATCGAGCAACCTGCAGATCACCCAGACCCACGCCCAGGCCCTGCTGCAGACCACTGCGGAGATCATCGAGAACCGCCTGATCGAGACCGTCAATGACGCCGCCGTGCTGGTCCGCTTCCATTACCAGCTGGAAGCATTGGCCTCGCCCCTCGAAGGACTGGCGGTATTCGATGAAGCGGGCGCGCTGCTGGCGTGCAACCGCCGCGCCGAGCGCCTGCTCGGCCTGGCCGACACCCGGCGCAACGAGAAACCCCCTTTCTGGGACCTGTTCGACACCCGCTGGAATGCCGTGCTCGACCACGCCCTGCAGACCAGCGCCCATCCCATCCGCCTGCGCAGCCGCCAGGGGCAAGAGTTTGCCGCCCGCATCCTGTTGACCAACATGCAGCGCATGCGCCCGATCAGCACCCAGGAACCGCTGGCAAGCGCCACACCGGCGACGCCCCTCGGCCCTACCCTCGACGAGCTCGATCTCGGCGACAAGACGGTCAGCCACGCCATCCGGCGCGCCCGGCGTATCCTCGGGCTGGACATCCCGCTGCTGATTCAGGGCGAAACCGGCTCCGGCAAGGAAGTCTTCGCTCAGGCTTTCCACGCCAGCGGGCAGCGCCGCAACGGTCCCTTCGTGGCGATCAACTGCGCGGCCATCCCGGCCAACCTGATCGAGGCCGAGCTGTTCGGCTACACGGCCGGCGCCTACACCGGCGCCCGTGGCGAGGGCGCGCGCGGCAAGCTGCGCGAGGCCCACCAGGGCACCCTGTTCCTCGACGAAATCGGCGACATGCCGCTCAAGCTGCAGGCAGTCCTGCTGCGCGTCCTCGAAACGCGCCGCGTCACGCCGCTCGGCGGCGGCCCGGAGGAAGAGATCGACCTGTCCCTGGTCTGCGCCAGCCACCGATCGCTGAAAGCCCTGTGCGAAAGCGGCGACTTCCGTCCCGACCTGTATTTCCGACTGTCAGCGATGAGCCTGTCGCTGCCGCCCCTGCGGGAGCGCAGCGACATCGAAGCGCTGGCCAGGCGCATCCTGCAGGACGAATCGCCGCGGCGGCCGGTGCGCCTGTCGGCGGCAGCCCTCGACCTGATCCGCCACCACCCGTGGCCGGGCAACATCCGCCAGTTGAAAAACGCCCTGCGCCTTGCGGTGGCCATGCTGGGGCCGGACGAGGACACCCTGAGTCCGGAACACCTGCCCCACGACTTGGTGGAGGATCCGGACACGCCGGCCCCACGCCCTGCCGCCCAGAGCCTGCGCGCCGCCGAAGGACGATTGGTGGAAAGCACCGTGGCGCGCCACAACGGCAATATCTCGGCGGCAGCGCGGGAGCTCGGCATCACCCGCACGACCCTCTATCGCAAGCTGCGACAATTGTCCGCCTCGTGATCCGACACGCCCCGGCGTGGGATACTTAGAGTTTGCGATTCCTGTCCAAGGCCGTGTCCGTTTCCAACAAAACCCTGCCATGCCTGGCTGCAGCCCTTTTCCTGGCTGCCAGCCTGGGCGCCTGCACGTCTTCACCCAGCCCCCTACCGGACCAGCTCTCGGCCGAATTCCAGCCGGGCCTTTCCCTCGACGACGCCCGCAAGAAGCTGGCCGCCCACGGCACCACCTTCTCGGAGAAGACGGCATCCGAGTGCCAGACCCTCGTCGAGCGCAGCCCGAATGTGTCACAGCTTCCGCCTCAGGGCGGCCCTTGCCTATTCGGCAAGATTCCCCTGTCCCGCAGCTGGTACGGCGGCAAAAGCGACGTGATCCTGCAGTTGGTCTTCGCAGCCGACGGCCGGCTTGTGGACGGACACTTCGAGCAAATCGACAGCCTGCTCTAACCCCAAAAAGGCGAACCCCGGACGGGGGGGACGTCCGGGGTTCTGGGTACTGCATCCTTCACGGCCGCAGCCGTGCGTATTGCCGGCTTACTTCGGCGCCAGGGTCAGGATCCACTTCACCAGTTTCTTGGCGTCGGCTTCCTTGATGGCAACCTTGTTGGGCGGCATGGCCAGACCGCTGACCTTGTCCTTCCAGTGGCTGCCGTAGGGGTTGGAGCCCTCCAGCACCACTCGGGTCAGGAAGGTGTCAGCACCCGGCTTGCCCTTGTAGGCCTTGGCCACGTCCTGCCAGGCCGGGCCGATCGGGGCCATGCCGTTGGGGCCGGGCGTGCCGGACTCGATGGCGTGACAGGTCAGGCAGCCGCTCTTGCCGGCCAGCGCCTTCATGTCCTCATCCACCGCGGCGTTGGCAGCCGTGGCGACCAGGGCCAGGCCCGCCAGCAGCGCCGTCTTGCGTAAGGCGTTCATCTTGTTTCTCCTTGGCTAAAAAAAGTCTCCACGCCGCCCGTTCGGCAGCCTGAAAACGTCGCCCGCGTCCGCCCTTTGGCGCAACGCAGGCGGGATCCCGGAATGATTTCGGGAAACATGGGCCTCAAGCCTGCGCCAACGGCAGCGGCAGACTGAGGCGAACCTGCAGACCGCCGCCGGGCGCGTCGGTGAGCCAGCACTTCCCACCGGCCATCTCGGCACGCTCGCGCATGCCAAGCAAGCCGCCGCGGGAACGCGGCACCACCTCTTCAGCCTTGCCGACGCCATTGTCGGCCACGGTCAGTTCCAGCGCCTCGCCACGAGTCCGCAGGGACAGGCGCACCCGGCTCGCCACACTGTGGCGCAGCACGTTGGTCAGAGCCTCCTGCAGCGTGCGGTAAAGCGCCAGTCCGGCATGGGGCGGCAAAGGCGGGAGCGATGGCGGAAACTCCGCCTCGATGCCGATCTCCGGCACGCGCCCACGCCAGCCGCGCACGAGGTCATTGAGTGCGTCGACCATCTGCAGGCCTTCCAGGCCATGAGGCCGCAGCTGGGACAGCAGGTTGCGCACCTGGGCCAACATCCCGTTGGTCTGACTACGGATGTCGCCGGCAATGGCCGCCAACTGCGCCGGCTCAGCCCGGCCAGCCTGGCGCTCAATGTAGGCGGCAGACACGTTGACCGCCGTCAGCGCCTGACCAAGCTCGTCATGGAGTTCCCGGGCGAGCTCCCTGCGCTCGCTCTCCTGCAGCTCCAGTAGCTGCCGGGCAAGCAGCTGGCGCGCCGCCCGCGACTCGGCCAGCTCGCCAGACAGGGTTTCGATGGCCTGGGCGATGCTGGCGAACTCCTTCAACTGGAATGGCGGCAGGCGCACCTGCTCCTCGCCGCGCCCCAGGCGGGCCAACCCGTGTTCGAGCAAGCGGACCGGCTTCAGAGCGCGGTGAGCCGCTACCCACGCCACCACGGCCATGCCGAGGCAGAACACCACCAGCGTCGCCATGTTGCGCATACCGTCGCGCAGCACTTCATGGATTTCGGCACGGGGGTCGGCCCGGATCACCAGCACTTCATCCCCAAGCGGGATGCGGCGTTCATGGATCACCCGCCCGTCCAGCAAATAATCGGCAAGGGTCGCCAGTAAGCCCGTTGGCACAGCCCGCCCCCCTTGCTCCAAATTGGAGCGCTCCATGGACACCGCAACGTGTCGCAACTGACCACCCGCCAGCAGCTCCCGCAGTTGGGCCGCGCGTTGTTCAGGCGCACTTCCGACGGCAAGGATTACGTCCGCCAGGCGGGTCGAGGCTTCCATTTCCTCGCCCACGTCCTGCTGCAGGGCCAGCCCGACCCACGCCACGGCCGCCACGGACAGGGCCAGCGCAAAGCCGAGCACATAGCCAAAAAGTCTCCAGCGCAAATCCATTTGCGTCTCCTTATATTCCCTTTGGAGTAGGAAACAGCAAGGCATGTGCCAGTTACCACCGGTGACACAGGCTGCAACACGGGCGCGGGGGATCGGAGATAATCGGGGGCCCTCCGACCGTCCAGCCCAGCTCTTGACCCGACTATTCATCCGTCCTGCCCACAGGGGCGATCTGGACGCCATCCTGCAGATCCAGGCCCGCTGCTACACGGCCATCATCCCCGAATCACCACGTGCGATGGATGCCAAGCTGGTGGCCGCGCCGGACAGTTGTTTCGTCGCCTGCCTGGGCGACGATGCGCCCGTCGCCTACCTGTTGTCCCTGCCCTGGCGCTTCGACGATCCCCCGCACCTGGACGAGCAGAGCTGCCAACCGCCGGTCGATGCCGACACCCTACATCTGCACGACCTGGCGGTGACCCCGGAGGCCCGTGGCAGCGGAGCTGCCGGTGCCCTCGTTGCGGCCTTCATGACAGCCCTGGCAGCCAGCCGCCTCGGGCGCGCCAGCCTGATCGCCATCCAGGGCTCGGCCGGCTGGTGGGCCCGCCACGCCTTCGCCCCGGTCACCATGACACCTGAGCTGGCCGAACACCTGGCCAGCTATGGCTCCGACGCGTGCTACATGAGCCTGCAGCGGCCCGCCCGCATCCAGCTCTCATACTAGATTAGATCCCCGGTAACCCATGCGCGCCCTTCTCGGCCTTGCCCTGCTGGTCCTCGCCGGCTGTTCCACCGTGGTCGCCAAGGTCCAGCTCGATCACGAGCTGGGCCGTCCGGACCCGGCCCGCTACGATGCCCCCGCAGTACCCATCGCGCCGGCCCCTGACTACTGGCAGCAGGTCCGGCCCATCCTGGACCGCCGCTGCGTGAGCTGCCACGCCTGCTACGACGCCCCCTGCCAGCTCAAACTGACCCGCTATGACGGCATCACCCGCGGCGCCAACCCGGACCCGGTGTATGCCAACGCCCGCCTGCTGGCGGCCAGCCCGGCCCGCCTTGGCTTCGACGCCCGAAATACCGTGGAATGGCGTAACAAGGGCTTCCACCCGATCCTCAACGAACGCGCCGCCACCCCCACCGCCAACCGCGAGGCCAGCGTGCTGTACCGCATCCTGGCCCTCAAGCAGCAGAACCCTGGCCCGAGCACGGGCCCTCTGCCAGACGAGCGCTTCGACTTCGCCCTCGATCGCAGCCAGAGCTGCGCCAAGGTGGAGAGCATGGACAGCTTCGTCGCAGAACATCCGGAATGGGGCATGCCCTACGGTCTGCCGGCCCTCAGCCAGAAGGACCACGATATCCTCACCCACTGGATCGAGGCCGGCGCGCCCTACACACCACGCCCGGCGCCGCTCCCGGCGGTACAGGCCCGTGTCGCGGCATGGGAGCGCCTGCTCAACGGCAACACCCTGCGGGACCAACTGGCAGCCCGCTACATCTATGAGCACTGGTACGTGGGCCAGCTATATTTCGAGGAGCAGCCTGACTACCGATTCGAACTGGTCCGCAGCCGCAGCGCGCCCGGCCAGCCCATCGACGTGATCGCGACCCGCCGCCCCTATGACGCGCCTGGCGTCGAGCGGGTGTATTACCGCCTGCGCCCGCTAGAGGAAACCCTGGTCGCCAAAACCCATATGCCGTTGGCCCTCGACCCGGCGCGCATGGGGCGCCTGCGCAAGTGGTTCTTCGATGCACCGATCGCCGTGGACCAGCTGCCCGACTATTCGCCCAAGACCGCGACGAACCCCTTCGCCGCTTTCCGCGCCTTGCCGGTGGATGCCCGCTACCGCTTCATGCTCGACGACGCCCAGTTCACGCTGACCGGCTTCATGAAAGGTCCGGTATGCCGCGGCCAGGTCGCCCTCAACGTCATCACCGACCACTTCTGGGTGCTGTTCTATTCGCCGGAGAGCGAAGCCAATCACCAGATCCAGGGCCTCCTCGATGCCACCCAGCCGAATCTGCGCCTGCCCGCCGAGGACGACAGCAGCACCGGCATCCTGGCCTGGCGCCGCTACGCCCAAGCCGAGAAGGCCTATCTGCGCACCAAGGCCGACTTCATGGCACGCAGCCCGCGGCTGCAGCCGCGGCTGGCCGAGCTGTGGAACGGCGACGGCCACAACCCCACCGCCGGCCTGACGGTGTTCCGCCACTTCGACAGCGCCTCGGTGATCCGCGGCCTGGCCGGCGAGCGGCCGCAAACCGCAATGCTGCTCGGTTACCCACTGCTGGAGCGGATGCACTACCTGCTGGTCGCCGGCTTCGACGTCTATGGCAACACCGGCCACCAGCTGGCAACCCGTCTCTACATGGACTTCCTGCGCATGGAGGGGGAAGAGAACTTTCTGACCCTATTGCCCCTGAAGGACCGCCAGAAGGTGCTCAACCACTGGTACCGGGGCAAGCCCGAGCATGTGCGGGACTTCGCCGATGCGGCCACCTATTACCCGGGCGAGACCGGCATGCGCTACCGCAGCACGGACACCCTCAGCGAGCTATACCGTAACGTCGCCCAGTACCTGCGGCCGGTACGGGAAAAGCAGCTCGACCTGGTGGTAAACGGCTTCAACCCCGAGCAGGTCACCCAACTGCGCGCCCTCGCCACAGTGGCCGGCAGGCCCGCGTCCCGGATGCCCGAGCACGCCCTGCTGGTGCTGACGAACCCGGATGGCAGCCTCCACGTGGTGTCGGTGCTGCGCAACAGCGCCCACAGCAACGTCGCCGAACTGTTCCGCGAGGATGCCCGCCGCCTTCCCGACGAGGACACCCTGAGCGTCCTCGATGGGGTCGTCGGCGCCTACCCCAACGTAATCTTCCAGCTCGACGCCGACGAACTGCCGCGCTTCGTGCGCGCGGTCCAGACCCTCGCCAGCGACGAGGATGTGCAGCGCCTCACCCAGCGCTTCGCAATCCGCCGCACCGACTCGCGCTTCTGGTCGGTCAGCGATGCCATCCATGCCCACTGGCACCAGGTCGCCCCACGGGAAGCGGCGATCCTCGACTACAGCCGGCTCGAGAACCGTTGAAGCCCGCACTCAGGCTGGCCCCAAAAGACAACGCCCCGCAAGCGGGGCGCCGGTCATCTTCAAAATCGCGCAATCAGGGCAGACAGATCTTGCCCAGTACCGGCACGGTCTGGCCAATGCTGTTGCCGATCACCGTCAGGCTGCCGGTCACCTTGGCGTAGGCACCTCTGTTGTCGCTGCCAGTGATGATGATCTGTTCGCTCACCGCAGCCGGCTGCCCCATCTGCCCCGCCGCATCGAAAGTAGGCTGGATCACCACGACGTCGTTGCTGTACAGCGTGGTCTGGCTGCTCCCCCTGCCGAGCGTAATCGCGCTGCGGGCGGTTTGGACGATCTGGCGCGGAACCATCGGACTGGCATCGGACGGAATGACAGCCGGCGAGGCGGTGCCGACCCCGTTCGCGCCAACCAGCGCCTCGGAAGTCACCCCCGCATAGCCGGTGCCCGTCGGCAGCCCGATGAGGGACAAATGGACATTGAAGCAGCTACCGATGTACGTCGGCCCCGGAATCTTCGACGCGATCTGACAGGTGGCGTCGGGCACGAGCCGAACCGAGCCGGCCACCTGGCTACAGGCGGCACCCGCCGTTCCGGCAGCCATGCCGATAGCAATAGAAACAAGAATCTTGGGGGTAATTCGACGCATCATGACGGGCAGACCTCCTATGTAGATCAAGAACATTCGCATTAGGACAACGTCAACACATCATGCCTATCGCAAGTTCTTATTTCACGGATGCCAGGCAGATAAGCGTGACGGATTTCACACTCACAGGCAGTCGTCGTCGGCAAACGACGTCGCGTCCGGCAGCCGGCGGATGGAAAGGCAGGGCTTGCAAACACGGCTTGTGCAATGCAGCATTCGCACCTCCATCAAGTTAGGCCGCCCTCCACCGATATGAGTCCACTTCGCGACTTGTCCGCCCTGCCATGATCGTTCGCCCCCGCCCGCGCCTGCGGGAACTCTTCTTCATCTGGAAGGGTTCCATCATCCCGCTGATCCTGCCCCAGGTGATCTTCGTCACCGTGATCGCCGCCATCGTCACGCTGATCGCGGCCCTCACCGGGCCGCGCTTCCCGGATTTCGCCACCGGCCCCTTCACCTTCCTCGGCCTGTCCCTGTCGCTATTTCTCGGCTTCCGCAACAACGCCTGCTATGACCGTTGGTGGGAGGCCCGCAAGCACTACGGCAACCTGCTGGTGGTGATGCGCAGCCTGGCCCGCGACAGCCAGCTGCTCGACGGCGATGACGCCGGTCGGGCCCAGCGCCAGGACGTGCTGCGCCTTTGCACCGCCTTCACCAAAGCCCTCACCGCCCGCCTGCGCGACCGTCCGGTGGCCGCAGCCGCCAACGCGGAACTGAGTGTCGACGAGCTCGCCACGGTCAGCGCCAGCCGCAATGTGCCAGACAGCATCCTGCGCCTCCTCACCGGGCAGTTGCTCGACGCCCACCGGCACGGTCGTCTGGACTCGATCACCTACACCGCCCTGGCCGAACACGTTAACCAGCTCACCGCCATCCAGGGCGCCTGCGAGCGCATCCGCTACACCGCGCTGCCCTTCGCCTACACCCTGCTGCTGCACCGCACCGCGCACCTTTACTGCGTGCTGCTACCGATCGGCATGGTCCATTCACTGGGCTGGGCAACCCCGCTGATGACCGCCCTGGTGGCCTATACCTTCTTCGGACTGGATGCCCTCGGCGACGAACTGGAGGAGCCTTTCGGCACGGCCCAGAACGACCTGCCCCTTGATGCGATCACCCGTATCATCGAAATCGACCTGGGCGAGTACCGTGGCCTGAAAACATTGCCGGAGCCGCTGCAGGCGCAGGACTTCCTGTTGCTGTGAGGCACCACGCCAAAGCCTGCCCGCCTTGGGCAGGCTTAAGCCGCGCTTAAGCAGCCTGGGCGATAATGAAGACCATGCCTCGTGCCGGAGTCTCCATGTCGCCCTCGCCTTCCGCTGCCCACCCCCTGTCCCTGTCGATCAAGGCCAGCCTGCTGGCTGCCCTGCTGTCCAGCCTTCCATACGACGGCGCCCGGGCCGCCGATACCAACTTCGTCGCGCTAACCCCGGCCCAGAGCCAGGCCCTCGGCATCGGCACACGCAAGGCCGGCAGCAACGGGAACCCCGCAGCGGCCGGCCTTCCGGCCAGCGTCAGCATTCCCAACAACCAGGTCCGGGTCATTGCCGCGCCGCTGGCCGGCGTCGTCGAGAGCCTGGAGACCGCCCCCGGCCTGACGGTTAAGAAGGGCCAGGTGCTGGCCCGCATCGCCAGCCCCCAGGCCCTTGAACTCCAGCGCGACCGCATTCAGGCCGACGCCCAGGCCAGCCTCGCCCGCCAGAGTCTCAACCGGGACGAACAGCTGTTCCGCGAAGGCCTGATCGCCGAATCCCGCCTGCAGGCCAGCCGCGCCAACGCCACCCAGGCCGCTGCCCAGGCTGCCGAGCGCCGCCAGGAACTGAGCCTCGCCCAACACAGCGGCGGGCAGACCCTCAGCCTCGTCGCACCGATTGCCGGCAGCGTGCTGGAACAACAAGTCAGCGTCGGCCAGCGTGTCGAGCAATCCGCACCGCTGTACCGCATTGCCCGCCTCGATCCCCTGTCGGTAGAGATCCAGGCCCCCCTCGCAGTGGCAGCCCGGGCCCGCGTCGGCACACCGCTGCGCATCCCCGCCGCCGGCGCCAGCGGCGAACTGGTGGCGGTCGGCCGCGCCGTCGATGCGGTCAGCCAGAGCGTGCTGCTGCGCGGCCTGATCACCCGCGGTGCGCAGAACCTGCGCCCCGGCCAGGCCACCGCCGTGGATCTCGACCTGCCAGCCGATGCCGGCGCTGCCGGTGTGCAGGTGCCGGCAGCGGCAGTGCTGCGCCACCAGGACAAGCAGTGGGTCTTCATCGCCGCCAGCGACGGCAAGGCCACCGGCTACCGCGCCGTGCCGATCACCATCAGCGGCCGGGTCGGCGATGCCGCGCTGATCAGCGGCCTGCCGGCAGACGCGGCGGTGGTCACCACCGGCGTTGCCGCGCTGAAAGCCAACTGGCTCGGCATCGGGAAAGAATAAGAACATGCTGTCCCGCCTCATCGAGTTCTCCCTGACCCAGCGCCTGCTGGTGCTGGTCGCCACTTTGCTGCTGATCGGCGCCGGCGTGCAGGCCTGGAACGGCCTGCCCATCGACGCCTTCCCCGATGTATCGACGACCCAGGTCAAGCTGATCATCAAGGCCCCGGGCATGACGCCGGAAGAGGTCGAGACCCGGATCACCGTGCCCATCGAGCAGGAAATGCTGGGCATTCCGCACCAGCGCATCCTGCGCTCCACTTCCAAGTACGCGTTGGCCGACGTGACCCTCGATTTCGAGGACGGCACCGACATCTACTGGGCCCGCCAGCAGGTCGGCGAACGCCTGGCCGGCGTAATGGGCAACCTGCCGCCGGGCGCAAGCGGTGGCCTCGCACCGATCACCACGCCTCTCGGCGAGATGTTCATGTTCACCATCGAAGGGCCGATCTCCCTCGAAGAGAAGCGCACCCTGCTCGACTGGACGATCCGCCCGGCCCTGCGCACGGTGCCCGGCGTGGCTGACGTGAACAGCCTCGGCGGCGAGGCCCGCAGCTTCGAGATCGCCCCCGACCCGGCGGCCCTTGCCGCCCGCGGCCTGACGCTGGCCCAGTTGCAGGCTGCGCTGGAAGCCAACAACCGCAACGACGGCGCCGGCCGTCTCAGCGAAGGCGAGGAAACCCTGCTGGTGCGTGCCGAAGGCGCCATCCGCAACCTGGACGACGTGCGCGCCATCGTGCTGAAGAGCGACGGCGGCAACGTGGTCCGCGTCGGCGACGTAGCCGCGGTACGCATCGGCGCGCTGACCCGCTACGGCGCAGTCACCCGCAGCGGCGAGGGCGAGGCGGTCGAAGGCCTGGTCCTCGGCCTGCGCGGCGCCAATGCCGGCAAGGTGGTGGACGGTGTCAAGGCGCGCCTAGCCGAACTCGCGCCACAACTGCCACCGGACGTGAAAGTCGTGCCCTTCTACGACCGCAGCGAGCTGGTCGGCCGTGCCGTGCATACGGTGTCGAAGGCGCTGATGGAAGCCATCGTGCTGGTGCTGGTGCTGCTGCTGGCCTTCCTCGGCAACCTGCGTGCCGCGCTGGTGGTGGCGCTGATGCTGCCGCTGGCAGCGCTGGCCACCTTTATCGCCATGCGCCAGGTGGGCCTGTCGGCCAACCTGATGAGCCTCGGCGGTCTGGCCATCGCCATCGGCATGCTGGTGGACGCCGCGGTGGTGGTGGTCGAGAACATCGAGACCCATTTCGGCGAAGGCGGCGCCGCCAGCCGCCAGCCGCTGCTCCACCTGGTCTTCCGCGCCACCCGGGAAGTCGCCGCGCCGGTCGCCTCGGGCATCCTCATCATCGTCATCGTGTTTCTGCCGCTGCTGACGCTGGAGGGCCTCGAAGGCAAGCTGTTCGGCCCTGTGGCGACGACCATCGTGTTTGCGCTGTCGGCCTCGCTGCTGCTGTCGCTGACCGTCGTACCGGTGCTGGCATCCTACCTGCTGAAGCGCGGCGAGGCCCATGAGCCCTGGCTGATCCGCAAGCTGCAGGCGGCCTACGCGCCGCTGCTGCAATTCGCGCTGGCCCGCGCCAAGCTGGTCGCCGCGGTGGCCGGCGTTTCGCTGCTGGTGGCTGCCGGTGCCTTCGTCACCCTCGGCAAGACCTTCATGCCGACAATGGACGAAGGCGACATCATCATGCAGCTCGAAAAGCTGCCCTCGATCAGCCTGGCCCAGACCATCGACACCGACCTGCGCGTTCAGCGGGCCGTGCTCAAGGCAGTACCGGAAGTGAAGGCCGTGGTGGCGCGCTCGGGCGCTGACGAACTGGGCCTCGACCCGATGGGCCTCAACCAGACCGACACCTTCCTCGTCCTCAAGCCCCGCGATGAATGGCGCAAGCCGGACAAGGACTGGCTGACCGACCAGCTGCGGGCCGTGATGGAGAACTTCCCCGGCATCGCGCTGACCTTCACCCAGCCCATCGACATGCGCGTGTCGGAGATGCTGACCGGCGTGCGCGGCGACCTGGCCATCAAGCTTTACGGCCCGGACCTGAACACCCTCAACCACCTCGCCGCGCAGATCGAAGGCGTCGTGAAGGCTGTGCCCGGCGCCGAGGACACCGTCACCATCCGCAACGAGGGCGTGCAATACCTGAAGATCCAGGTGGACCGCCTGGCCGCCGGTCGCTTCGGCCTCAACGTGGAGGACGTGCAGAACACCCTGCGCAGCCTGCTCGAAGGGCGCATCGCGGGTACCGTGATCGAATCCACCCGCCGCGTGCCGCTGCTGATCCGCGGCCCGGCCAACCTGCAGAACGATCCGGAGGCCTTCGCCGCACTGCGCGTCACCACACCGGACGGCCACAGCCTGCCGCTATCCAGCATTGCCAAGGTCGAGCGGGTGGACGGTCCGGTCAAGGTGGATCGGGAGAATGCCCAGCGTTACTCGGTGATCCAATCCAACGTGCGTGGCCGCGACCTGGTTGGCTTCGTAGAGGAAGCCCGCGCCGCAGTGGCCGCCAAGGTGCCGCTACCCAACGGCTACCGCCTCGCCTGGGGCGGGCAGTTCGAGAACCAGCAGCGTGCCGCCGCCCGCCTGATCGTGGTGGTGCCGATCGCCCTCGGGCTGATCTTCGTGCTGCTGTTCTCCACTTTCGGCTCCGTGCGCCAGGCGCTGCTGGTGCTGTCGATGGTGCCTTTCGCGATGGTCGGCGGGGTGCTCGCGCTGGCAGTATCCGGCGAATACATGTCGGTACCCGCCTCGGTGGGCTTCATCGCCCTGCTCGGCATCGCAGTGCTCAATGGGGTGGTGATGGTCAGCTATTTCAACCAGCTCCACGCCCGCGGCATGCCCATCGCCGAAGTCGTCGTGGAAGGCGCCAAGCGCCGTCTGCGCCCGGTGCTGATGACCGCCAACATTGCCGCCCTCGGCCTGGTGCCACTGCTGTTCGCCACCGGCCCGGGTTCCGAGGTCCAGCGTCCGCTGGCCGTCGTGGTGATCGGCGGGCTGGTCAGCGCCACCGCCCTGACGCTGCTGCTGCTCCCCGTCCTGTACCGCCGTTTCGGCATCGCCCCCGTCGCCCCCGAGGTTGCAAGTCAATGATCGTCGATACCCCATCCCATGTCGTGCTGACCCTGGTGTTGCCCATCGAGGTGGAAGACGCGCTGCTTGAAACCCTGCTCGAACACCCGACGCTGGCGCCGGGCTTCACGTCCCAGCGCGTCGAAGGCCAGGGCCAGCGGGTCACCTTCATCGGCACTGCCGAGCACGTGCGTGGCCGCGCCGCCTGCTGCCGGGTCGAGCTGGTCGCCCCGCTCGGCGACGCACAGGCCCTGCTCGACATCCTGCGCGAACGCTTCGGCACCAACCGGGTGTTTTTCTGGATGGTTCCGGTCATGGCCAGCGGGAGGCTCGCATGAAGCAGCACACGCATTGTTCTCCCGAGGCGGCCACTGCACCCATGGGGACGACTTCATTCGCCCAACGCCTGTTCAACATCCGTGGGCGAATGAATTCGCCCCTACTGGTGGTGCTCTTCCCTCTTGCGGCCCTCGCCGGCCCGGCCGCTGACGCGCCGGACCTTCCGCCCCAAGCCCAGGTGACCAGCGTGCTGCGCAGCAGCCCGATGGTCAGCGCCGCCGGCGCCATGCTGGAAGCCGAAGAGGCACGCAGCCGGCGCCTCGCCGCCGGCCCCCACGAATGGACACTGCGGGTCACTGAGCAGCAACGCCGCGTGCGCACGACACCGGCCGAACGCTTCAACGAAGTGGACGTGGCGCTCGAACGTGCGCTGCGCCTGCCCGGCAAGGGCGAGCTGGACCGCCAGCTCGGTGCCGCGGGCGTCGCCAGCGCCAAGGTCAGCCGCGGCGACGCGCTGCACGAGGCCAGCCGGGCGCTGTTGTCCGGCTGGTTCGACTGGCTGCGCGAGCAGTCCAGCGCCGAGCAATGGCGCAAGCAGCGCGACGTGCTGGCCCGCCAGGCCGGCGTGGTGAAGCGCCGAGTCGAACTTGGGGATGCCCCGCGCCTGGAAAGACTACAGGCCGACGCCGCGCTGGCCCAGGCCGAGGCCCAGCTGGCCCAAGCCGAAGGACGCGCCCAGGTGGCCGCCGAGAGCCTGCGCCGCCTGTATCCCGCGCTGAACCTGCCCGACAGCGTGCCCGAAGTGGCGCCGGAGGCGATCGAGCAGGATCCCGCCAAGTGGGTCGCGGCGATCCTCGAACACAACCATGAGCTGGGCGTCGCCCGCTCGGAGAGCCTGCGGGCGCGCATCGGCGCGACCCGTGCCGAAGCTGAACGGCGCCCCGACCCGAGCGTCGGCGTACGTGTCGCCCGCGAACGGGACGGCGAGGAGCGCCTGGTCGGCCTGACCCTCAGCCTGCCACTGCCCGGCGAAGGCCGCCGTGCCGATGCAGACGCCGCCGTCGCCACCGCCCAGGCCAGCGCCCACCGGGAGGCCGGCATCCAGCGCCGCATCGAGGCTGAGGCCGCCGCCCTGTACCGCCGCGCGACCGCAGCCCGCGCGGGCTGGCTCGGCCAGCAGGCCGCCGCCGACGCGCTAATGCGCAGTGCCGACCTCAGTGAACGGGCCTGGCAGCTCGGCGAAGGCAGTCTTTCCGACACCCTCAACGCCCGCCGCCTGGCCCACGAGACGCGCCTGGCCGCCAGCCTGGCCCGCCTGGACGCGAGCGAAGCCCGCTACCGCCTGCTCCTCGACGCCCACCAGCTGTGGGCGCTGGACATGGACGACGACGAGCACGGCGAGCACGATCACCCCTGAGCGGCGGCACCCGGCGAGTGCAGCCCGATGCGGTTGCCCTCGCTGTCGGCGAACATCGCGATATAGCCGATCTCCGGACTGATCTCGGTCTTCGGCAGCAAGACCTCCCCGCCCGCCTCCACCGCCCGGGCCAGCGGCACCGCGAGGTCGTCGCCCCCGTCCAGATAGATCAGGATGCCTTGTTCGCCAGGCCGGGCCTGCGGCGCGGCCAGCAAGGCCCCGCCGGTCGCCGGCTCGACGTAGGGAAAAACTGCCATCTGCATGCCATGCATCTCTTCACGGCGCAGGCTGACCGCGAAAGTCGCCTCGTAGAAACGGACCGCCCGCTCCAGGTCGGCGACGGGGATTTCGAACCAGTTGATCAAAGTCTTGGCCATGCTGTGCTCCTTCATGCGGATTGATTGGAGCCGCCATTCTGGCCACCTGCTCCTGACAACCTTCCGTCAGTAGCCCTGGCGTAATCAACCACACGGCGCGGTATCCTGACAGCCTTATGTCAGTAGCCTCAGTGACCGACCGACGCACCTGCCGGGTTGCGCGGGGCACAGTCTGGGGCCGTCCTTTTTCCGGAGTCTCTGCATGCGTCGCGCCGACCGCCTGTTCCAGATCGTCCTCCTCCTCGACCGCGGCCGGGCGGTCACCGCCCGTGAGCTGGCCGAGGCTCTGCAGGTGTCCGAGCGCACGGTCTATCGGGACGTCGCCGATCTATCCCGCTCCGGCGTACCGATCAGCGGCGAAGCCGGCGTCGGCTACCTGATGCGCCCTGGCTACCGCCTGCCTCCGCTGATGTTCGACGCCGACGAACTCGCCGCGCTGGCCCTCGGCAGCCGCATGGTGCGCAGCTGGGCCGACCCCGAACTCGGCCGCGCGGCGGAGCGTGCGCTGCTGCGCATCGAGGCGGTCTTGCCGAAAAAACTGCGCGATGATCCGTCCCGCGATGCGCTGCTCGTACCCGGCTTTCACGTCCCCGACGCGATGCGCGCCCCGATGGCCGAGTTGCGCGAAGCCATCTCCGCCCAGCGCAAGGTCAGTGTCGCCTACACGCGAGCCGACGGCGCAGGCAGCGAACGGGTCATCCAGCCGCTCGGCCTGGTGTTCTGGGGCGAAGCCTGGACGCTTGGCGCCTGGTGCGAGCTGCGCGGTGAGTTCCGCAGCTTCCGCCTCGACCGCATCCGCAGCGTCGCCGCCCTCGACAGCCATTTCGACGGCGCAGGTATGCTGGCGCGCTACCTACTGGCCGTCCAGCAAGAGTCGACCAGGCAGCGCACCGAGTGATCCGGAGGCGCTCCACAAGGCCTACCGGGCATGCCAGAATCGCGGCCCACAACAGCCTGTTCCCACTTCTCGACGACGTCCGATGAGCACCGCCGACGCCAACCCCTGCCTCGACTGCGGCGCCTGCTGCGCCAGCTTCCGCGTGTCCTTTTACTGGTCGGAAGCCGAGGCCCGCGGCCTCCCAGCGGCGCTGACCGAGCAGGTCAATCCGTGGTTCAGCTGCATGGCTGGCACCAATGACGCCCGCCCTCACTGCATTGCCCTGTCCGGGCAGGTCGGACAAAAGGTGGGCTGTACCGTCTACGAGCAGCGCCCGGAGCCGTGTCGGGAAGTCCAGGCCGGTGACGGGCAATGTGCCAAAGCCCGTGCCCGCCACGGCATGACGCCGCTGTCCGGCCTGCCGGGCTAAGTCCGGCCCTACGGCAATCCGTCAGTAAGCTGTCGACGAGCTTGCACACAATTGCGAACAACTCTCATTTGCGTTAAAGTTGCACACAGATCCTTCGGGCAAGCCAGCCATGCGCTAGCCAAGCCAGCCAGCCTCAGGTCCTGAATTCCACCGCCCCACCGGGCGACATTCATCCCAGGAGGCCAAATTGGCACGCACTAAAACCCGTCACCAGAGCTTTCACCCCCCGCACTGCACCACTGCCCCGGAGCAAGCCACCAGCAACACCGCCGAACGCGCCATCCTGCCCCTCGGCGCGATGATGTTCGCCGCCTCGATGAACGGCTGGGCCCAGACGCCCGCCGCCGAGGATGACGTGAAGACCCTCAAGCCGGTAGTCGTGAAGGCCGCTGCCGAAGCCGAACAGGGCAAGGACAGCCTGCGTACCACCACCACCCGCATCGGCAAGGGCCAGCAACAGTTGCGCGATATTCCCCAGTCGATCACCGTGGTCACCGAGAAGCTCATCGACGACCGCAAGATCGACACCGTGAAGGAAGCCCTCAAGGCCACCGCCGGCATCACCTTCCTGGCGGCCGAGGGCGGCGAGGAAGATATCCGCATGCGCGGCTTCCCGATCAACACCACCGGCGACCTGTTCATCGACGGCATGCGCGACCCGGCGTTCTACGACCGCGACACCTTCAACCTGGACCGCCTCGAAGTGCTGCGCGGCTCCGCCTCCATGCTGTTCGGCCGCGGCTCCACCGGCGGCGCGGTCAACCAGGTCAACAAGCAGGCCCAGCTGTACGGCGAGAACCAGGTCGACGTGACCCTCGGCAGCCACAACTACCGTCGCGCCGTCGCCGACCTCAACGTGCGCACCGGCGACAACGAGGCCTTCCGCTTCAACGCGATGCGCACCATCGCCGACAACAACGGCGCCGGCGCCAGCATCGACAAGCAGGGCTTCGCTGCCGACTACCGCTGGGGCATCGGCACCACCGACGAATTCGAAGTCGGCTACTACCACCTCGACAACAAGAACGGCATCAACTACGGCCTGCCGTGGGTCCGCCCGACGGCCACCTCGCCGGTATCATCCACCGGCATGCTGCCGCTCGATCCCAAGACCTACTACGGGATGGCCAGCGACTACAACAAAGGCACCGCCAACTACGCCACGCTGATCCACACCCACCGCTTTTCCGCCGATACCGAGCTGGTCACCAAGTTCCGCAAGGGTGACTTCCAGCGCGACCAGCGGGCCAGCTCCCTGCGCTTCGCCGCCGCCGCGCTCCAGCCCGGTAGCCTGGCCGCCAGTCTGGCCACCCTGAGCGACGGCACCGTGGTGACCCGCGGCACCAACCTCAAGATGCAGAGCATGGAGAACTTCTTCGCCCAGAGCGACCTGTCCTCCAAGTTCAACGCCTTCGGCTTCAAGCATGAAGCACTCACCGGCGTCGATTTCGCGTGGGAGCGCAAGCGGGTCTACGGCGCGCTCAACGCAGCCCAGGGCGGCGTGGTGCCAGCCAAGGCCAATACCACCATCGGCACGCCCTTCGATGGTGCCACCGTGGACGAGAGCATCCGCAGCATCGCCAAGAGCAGCGAATTCGAGAGCCTGTCCGGCGGCCTCTACGCCCAGGACCTGATCCAGGTTGCCGATCACTGGAAGCTGCTCGGCGGCGTCCGCTACGACGCCATGTCCGGCACCTACGACCAGTTCAATCTGACCACCAAGGCGATCACCAACTTCCAGCAATCGATCTACAAGTGGAGCCAGCGGGTCGGTGCGCTTTACCAGCCGAGCCCCCTGCAGTCCTTCCACCTGTCCTACGCCAACTCGTTCAACACGTCCGGCGACACCTACTCGTACAGCACGCTGAACGAGAACACGCCGCCTGAGAAGAGCATGAACCTGGAGCTCGGCGCCAAGATCGACTCCGCCGACCGCCGCTTCAGCACCCGCTACGCCCTGTTCCGCTCGGTCAAGCTCAACGAGCGCAACACCGACCCGCTGATCAACCTGTCCGTGCTGTCCGGCAAGCGCCACTCCACCGGCGCCGAATTCGACTTCACCGGCCGCATCACGCCGCGCTGGGAACTGTGGGGCTCCTACATGTGGATCTGGGACGCCGAGATCGACAAGGGCGCCCCGGACGGCGAAGCCCAGGGTTCTCGCCCGTCGCTGGTGCCGAAGCATTCGGGCTCCTTGTGGTCCACCTACCAGTTCACCGAGAAACTCCGTGCCGGTGGCGGCGTCAACTTCCGCAGCAAGATGACGCCCAACCGCAACCCGGGCTGGTACTCGGAAGGCTATGCGACGGCTGACCTGATGGCGGAATACGCGGTGATCCCCGAGAAGTTCATCCTCAAGGCCAACGTCACCAACATCACCAACAAGCTGTACGCCGACTCCCTCTACACGTCGTTCTACGTGCCCGGGGCTGGCCGGCTGTACATGCTGACCTCGACCTTCAAGTTCTAGGTCGCCCCCACGGGCGGACATCGCGTCCGCCCGCTTTCCTTACGGGAACCCGCCATGCTCCTGCAGATACCGGACGTCCTCAGCCGCGACGAAGTCCGCCAGGCCCGCCAGCTGCTGGCCGACGCGCCCTGGACCGACGGCCGCGAAAGCGCCGGCCCCCAGGCCGCCCAGGTCAAGAACAACCAGCAACTGCCCCACGACTGCGCCGCCGCCGAGGCGATCCGCGGGCTGGTCCAGAGCCGCGTCGAGCGCCATCCGCTGTTCCTGACCGCCGCACTGCCGAAGAAGATCTTCACTCCCCGCATCAACCGCTACGGCGGCGACACGCCCTTCTACGGCGCCCACGTGGACAACGCCGTCCGCTTCACTGCCGACGGCCAGCGGGTACGCACCGACGTCTCGTGCACGGTGTTTCTGTCCGATCCGGACGAATACGACGGCGGCGAACTTCAGGTGCAGGACACTTACGGCAGCCGCAGCGTCAAGCTGCCGGCCGGCCACGCCGTGCTCTATCCCGGCACCAGCATCCACCAGGTCACGCCGGTCACCCGCGGGCGCCGCATCGCCTGCTTCTTCTGGATCGAGAGCATGGTGCGCAGCGACGAACAGCGCCGCCTGCTGTTCGACCTGGACATGGCGCTGATGCGCCTGCGCCAAAAGCACGGAGAATGCGACGAAGCGGTCGCCATCACCGGCACTTATCACAACCTCCTGCGCATGTGGACCGACACGTGAACGCACCGCGCATCGACACCCTGCCGCCCGGCGTAGTCAGCCTCGGCGACCACGAAGCCCACGCCCGCAGCGTGCTCGACGCCAACGCGTGGGCCTACTTTGCCGGCGGCGCCGCCGACGAGCTGAGCCTCGCCGACAACCGCGAAGCCTGGAACGCCCTGCACCTGCGCCCCCGCGTACTGCGCCCACTGGCCGGCGGCCATACCCGGGTGCCGCTCCTCGGCCGCGAAATGGCCCACCCGATCCTCCTCGCGCCGGTGGCCTTCCAGCGCATGGCCCATCCGGACGGCGAACTCGCCACGGCCTGCGCCGCCGCCGCCCAGCGGGCCGGGCTGGTGCTCAGCACCCAGGCCAGCCTGCCGCTGGAGAGCATCGCCGACGCCGTCCGCGACGACCCGGACCGCGGACCGCTGTGGTTCCAGCTCTACCTGCAACACGACAAGGGCTTCAACCTGGAACTGGTGCGCCGCGCCGAAGCCGCCGGCTACGAAGCCCTGGTACTGACCGTGGACGCGCCCTGCCACGGCGCCCGGGACAGGGAGCGCCGCGCCGGCTTCCGCCTGCCGCCGGGCGTCCGGGCGGTGAATCTGGACAGCCTACCACCCCGCCTCGCCCGTCCCCTTGCCCCTGGAGCCAGTGGCCTCTTCGACGATCTGCTGCTCGACGCGCCGGGCTGGGACGACGTCGCCTGGCTGCAGGCCAACACCCGCCTGCCAGTCATCCTGAAGGGCATCCTCGATCCGGAGGACGCCCGAGAAGCGGCGCGCCTGCAGGTCGGCGGCCTGATCGTCTCCAACCACGGCGGACGCACCCTCGACACCAGCCTGCCCACCGCCACCGCACTGCCGTCGATCGTGCATGCGGTGGGCGACAGCCTGCCGGTGCTGGTGGACGGCGGCATCCGCCGCGGCACTGACATACTGAAAGCGATGGCCCTCGGCGCCAGCGCAGTACTGATCGGCCGGCCCTACATCTTCGGCCTGGCCAATGCCGGCGCCCTCGGTGTCGCCCACGTGATCCGCCTGCTGCGCGACGAACTGGAAATCGCCATGGCCTTGTGCGGCTGCCGCACGCTGCAGGACATCCCGCCGACCCTGCTAGTCGCCTGAACCACGCCTACCAGGAAGACGTTTCGTCCGCCTCCGGCCGGTAGGCGGCAAAACGCTCGGCCAGGAAATCCACGAAAACCTTCACCTTTGCGCTGAGCAGGTGACGCTGGGGGTAGACGGCGTGGATGTCCGCCACCGCCCCGACCCAAGGCGCCAGCACGCGCCGCAGTTCGCCGCTGCGCAGATGCGGCGCCACGTCCCATTCCGAACGCAGCACGATGCCGTGGCCGGCCAGCGCCCAACTCACCGCCACTTCGCCATGGTTGCTGCTCAGCCCACCACGCACCTTCACGGTGATCTGCTTTTCTCCGTTGGCCAGTTCCCAGCTGTTATAGGCGCGGGTGTTCTCGCGGATCACGATGCAGCGGTGACGGGCCAGCTCCTGCGGATCGGCCGGCTCGCCACTCGCCGCCAGATAAGCCGGCGATGCACACAGCAGGCGCCGGTTGGCGGCAATCCGCCGGGCCAGTACGCGGGTATCCGGCGGTGCGCCGAAGCGTACCCCGACGTCGGTGGCGGTCGCAGTCAGATCCAGCGGCCGGTCGGTGAGTTGCAGGATCACCTCCACCTCCGGGTAGCGCAGCGCGAAATCGGCAATGGCCGGCGCCAGGTGGCAACGCCCGAAGCCCAGCGTCGCATTCACGCGCAACAGGCCACGGGCTTGCTCGCGGCTGGCCGACAGGCCACGCTCAAGGGTTTCGATGTCGCGCAGGATCCGCGCGCCTTCGTCGAGGTAGCGCTCCCCTTCCGGCGTAAGGCTCTGGCGCCGCGTCGTGCGATTGAGCAGACGCACGCCGAGGCGCGCCTCCAGCGCCGCCAGACGGCGGCTCACCGCCGGCGGGGTGACGCCCAGTTCGGCCGCAGCAGCAGCCAGGCTGTCCTGGCGGGCGACGACGGCAAAGAAGGCCAGATCGGATGAATCCTGCATTCGTGCGTTTTAGGTACGGATCAAATTAACTCTAAGGCATTGTATCTCCGGTAGCACGCCTTAAGATGGGTTCCGGATTTTCCGTTCCGAACCACCATGCCCATCCCTGAACTCCTCGCATTTCTTCCAGCCCTGATCCTCGGCGCCGCCCTCGGTTTCTTCGGCGGCATGTTCGGCATCGGCGGCGGCATCATCGCGATCCCGCTGTTCGTCATCGGCTACGGCATGGAGCAGCCGCTGGCCCAGGGCACGGCGCTGGTGATGATGGTGCCCAACCTGATGGTCGGCTGGTGGCGCTACAGCCAGCGCCACCCGGTGCCCTTCCGGCGCGCGCTGGCGATCGGTGTGATCGCCATGCTCACCACCTGGGGCACCGCGCATTTCGCCAACGCGCTGGACCCGGCCACACTGAAGATACTGTTCTCGCTGTTCCTGCTGGCCATGGCGCTCAAACGCATCGTCCCCGGCCGCTCCCGCGGCGCCGCCCCAGCACCGCGGGTAGACGAACGCCATGTACCTCTGGTCGGACTGCTCGGCGGCAGCAGCATGGGCCTGCTCGGCATCGGCGGCGGACTGGTCGCCACGCCGCTGCTGACCGGTCTGTTCGGCCTGCGCCAGACCGTTGCCCAGGCCTTCGCGCTGGCTCTGGTCACCCCCAGCTCGCTGATTGCACTGCTCGTCTATGCAGGCGCCCACCGGGTCAATTGGACGATGGGTCTGCCGATGGCTGCCAGCGGGCTGTTCACCGTATCGGCCGGGGTGGCCTTCGCCCACCGCCTGCCGGAAAAGACCATGCATCGTGCCTTCTCTGGCCTGCTGCTGCTCAGCGCCCTGTGGATGCTGGTCAGCCCGCTGGTGATGGGCTGAGCTCGGGTCACACGCGCAGTCGCCCGACCTCGCTTTCCAGATCACGGGCGACCCGCAGCAGCTCGGCGGCCTCGCTGCGATTGGAGGCCGCCGACTGGCTGGTTTCAGCGACCGAACGGGCCACCGAGTCGATGCCGCCAGCGATGGTCTGGCTGGCCTGGGTCTGCTCCCGCGTCGCACGGGCAATGTCGGCCACAGCCTGGGAAGTGCGCTCGGCGCGCTCATGGATGGACTGCAGCGCCTCGCCAACCTGGCGCGAGGCCACTACGTTGCGATCCACCTGCTCCACCGCCTTGCGGGCGGAATTGGCCACCGAGGCCACGCCATCTTGAATGCTGTTGAGGATGGAATCGATCAGCGACGCGGACTGGCCGGACTGCTCGGCCAGCTTGCGTACCTCGTCAGCCACCACCGCGAAGCCACGCCCCTGCTCGCCAGCGCGAGCGGCCTCGATGGCGGCGTTGAGGGCCAGCAAATTGGTCTGCTCGGAAATGTCGCGGATCGCGTTGAGCACCCGATGAATCTCCGCAGACTGCTGGCCGAGTTGCTCGACCTGCGTTGCCGCAGCCTGCACGGTGCGCGCGGTTTCATTGAGCTGATCGACACTGCTCTGCACCGAGCCGACGCCTTCCTGCACCGCCCGTGAGGTTTCCTGCGTCAGTTCCAGCGCATGGGATGCATTGCTGGCCACCTGTTCGACGCTGACCGTCAGCTGCTCGGTGGTGCTGGCCATCGCGCTGGCGGAATCGCTCTGCCGACGGGTCGCGTCCCCAAGCGCCTCGGACGCCGCGGACATGTTCTGCGCGGTGCGCTGCAGGTGATCGCTGGTCTGGCGGATGCTGCCGCTCAGCGTGCGCATGGACTCCGCAGCCGTGTTGATGCTGCTGCCGATCAGGTCGATCTCGCTGCGGCTATGGGCATCCACGTCTGCGCGCACGGTCAGGTCGCCACTACCAAAGCGCGACACCAGTTCGGCCAGGTGTGTCAGCGGCTTGAGGCGCAGGCGCAGGAAATAGCCCAGCGCCAGGATCAGCAATGCCCCACAGGCCACGGCCAGCAGCGCGATATCGTTGCGCAGCCCATTGGCGTCCTCGACAAACTCGTCCACCCAGGAGCCACTGGCCACCATCCAGTGCAGGTCAGGCAGTTCGCGGATGACCACCATCTTGTCGGCCTCCGGATCACCCCACTTGTAGACCAGCGTACCGTTGCGCTTCTCCACCAGGCTCTTGATGATGCCCTGGGTGCGCGGGTCCAGGTCGGCCAGGGACTTGCCCTCGAACTTGGGGTGATAGATGAAGCGCACATCCTTGGCGTCACCGGTGGGTACCGACACGATGTACGGATAGCCGGTCTTGCCGACACGGATCTGCGCCAGCTTTTCCTTGATCAGTTTGACGTTGCTCTCCGCATCGACGCGCATCGTCACCGCGCCGATCACGTTGCCGGCAGCATCCTTGAGCGGATTCGCCGCCAGCACGAACATCTTGCCGTTACGCTCGATGGCGCCCAGGTAGGGCTTGCCGGTCAGCAGGACGGACGGATAGTCACCCGCGGCGCCGACCTTTTCTCCGTGCCGGTAGTTACCGTCCTTGCCTTTCAGCAGGGTCACCGCGCGGTAGAAGCTGTCGCCCTTGCGCACCAGGAAGGACGGCTCCCGATCCTCGTAACGCTTGGAATAGTCCTGCAGTATCGCCACATTGGCGCTGACGACGGTGCCGCCAATAGCCAGCTCAGGCAGGGCCTCGCTTCCCATCTGGATATCGCGGCCGGTCAGGTGCGGCGTTCCGGGCACGCTGGCGGCAAACTGCACGACGGCATCGGCAGCCCGCGCCTTCAGGGCGTCCTGGGCATAGGCCAGCATCGCGACGGTCATGTCTGCCTGCTGGGCCAGGGACTCCTCTGCCTTCTTCAACGCACTCTGGCGCGACAAAACAGCAACGGTGGCGACCAGAACGACCACCATCAGGGCGATACCAAGGGTGCACAGCAGGACGACCTGCCGGACCAGGGGCTTGTGCTTGAGCATGTCTCTTTATTCTTTTGTTGGCGTTTGTCGGGTCTCTCTGCCCGCAACTGCGCGGCATACCCTGCAGTCAGGGAGAGCTTGCCGATAACGGCTCAAAACGGGTTGTCTTGAGACTGCAATAAACGCAAACGGTCTTTTTTCATACTCCCAGCCTGCAGCTCAGGCAAAGACTTCGGCCAACTTGATCGACGGACGCACGCCGACGTCCTGGCGATGGGAACGGATCCAGCGCGCAGCCCGGGCCCGCCCGAGGTCGCGCAGTTCGGTCAGGAAGGCCCGCGTGGCGTTGAGTTTGCTCGCAGTACCGGCATCCACCAGTTCCTCGGCCTCCACCATGTGGAAGCGCAGACGGGTCAGCTTGCGCTCCAGCCGCCCCTGAGGCAGCCAGTTGCTGCCTTCCTCGATGTAGCTGCGGGCGTGGGCGATCATCCGCATCTCGCGCAGGAAGGTCGTCGAGAAACCCAGTTCCATGCTGCGTGCCGCGATTTCTTCTGCGCTGCGCGGCGCCTCCGGACGCACCAGCGGATTGAGCAGCACCAGCAGGATGTCCGGCGTGGCGCATTCGTACATCAGCGGATAGATCGCCGGATTGGCGGTGAAGCCGCCGTCCCAGTAGTCCTCCCCGTCGATCTGCACCGTGTGATGCAGGGTCGGCAGACAGGCCGAGGCGAGCAGCGCATCCTCACTCAGCTCGTGGGTATGGAACAGACGGACCTTGCCGGTACGCACACGGGTCGCGGCGATGAACAGCTTGAGCGGACAGTCCCGGCGGATACGCTCGAAATCGAACTGGGCACGCACCACATCGCGCAGCGGGTTGAGTTCGAAGGGATTGAGCTGGTAAGGCGAAAAGACCTTGGTCAGGCCCATCATCATGCCCACCGGCCCCGGCAGCGAGCCATCGCCGGCGGGATTGAGGCTGTGCAGCAGGTCCAGCTCGAACGGCGTGGTATCGGACACCGCCTCCCAGAACGCCGCCAGGCTCTCCCGCGCGCCCTCTGCGCCGCCTCGGGTCCAGCCCTGAGCCAGCGCGACGGCGTTCATGGCGCCGGCGCTGGTCCCACTGATGCCGTCGATCTGCCAGTCGTCTTCCAGCAGGCGGTCGAGCACGCCCCAGGTGTAGGCGCCATGCGCCCCGCCGCCCTGCAGTGCAAGGCTCAATGATGGAGACGCGGCGACGTCCCGGCTCTTCCAAAGCTTCTTCAACATGGACGGAATACCTCCATTCAGGTGCTGCGGCCCGTATTGCTGCACCGCAGCATACATGATGGACGTCCGTCGATGACGAAAGTTCGCGCTTAACTCAGTTGCGCGCCTCCGGCAGCTTCCCGCCCACCCCACCACCGGCGTTCTTTGCCAGCAGCACCGCCGCCACCAGCCGGCGCGCCGCCAGATCGCTGGCGCTGCGCTGGGCGCTGAGGTGTGTGGCTTGGGCGGTGACGACGTTGAGATAGCTGACGGTGCCGGCCCGGTACTGGTTGAGGGCGATGGCCTCGGCCTCGGCAGCGGCGGACACGGCGGCGGCCTGCTCGACGCCGGCCTCCTCCAGCACGCGCACCGCGGCGAGGTTGTCCTCCACTTCCTGGAACGCCGCCAGCACGGTCTGTCGGTAGGTCGCCACGGCCTGCTCCCAGACGCCGACAGCCTGGCCCACCGCGGCCTTCTTGGCGCCCGCGTCGAACAACGTCGCCACCAGCGTCGGGCCGAGGGACCAGTAGCGGCTCGGCACGGTCAGCAGATCCTCGATCTGCGAGCGGCGAAAACCGGTGGATGCGGACAGGCCGAGCACCGGGAAGCGCGCCGCCTGGGCTGCGCCGACAGCCGCGTTGGCGGCGGCCACACGACGCTCGGCGGCGGCGATGTCGGGGCGCCGCTCAAGCAGCGTGGACGGCAGCGTCAGCGTGACCGGCGCGGCGGCAAGCGGGCCCGCCACCGGCGGCAGCGCAAAGCTGGACGGCGCCTGGCCGATCAGCACCGCGATGGCGTGCTCATACTGGCTGCGCGACAGGCCGGCATCCAGCGCCGACGCGCGGGTGCTGCGCAGCTGGCTTTCCGCCTGGGCCACGTCCGCCTTGGTGGCGACGCCGGCGGCGTAACGGTTGCGGGTCAGTTCAAGGGAGCGCTCGTAGGCCGCCACCGCCGCGTCGAGCAGCGCCTTCTGGCGGTCCGCCGCGCGCAGCTGGAAGTAGGTCTGGGCCAGCGTCGCATGGGCAGACAGGCGGGCGGCAGCGAGATCCGCCTCGCTGGCCTGCACCCGCTCGTCGGCCGCCTCCACGTTACGGGCGATGCGCCCCCACACGTCGGCCTCCCAGCTGGCGGTGGCGCCAAGGCTGAAGCTGTTGACCGGCGGCGCGTTGCCGGCGCTGGCAGTGGACGCCGCGCTGGCCGAGCGCGTCGCGCCGAAAGTGCCGTTGATGGTCGGGAACCACGACGAACGGGCCGAATCGGCCAGCGCCCTAGCTTGGCGGTACTGGGCCTCGACGGCGCGCAGGTTCTGGTTGGAGATGTCCACCTTGGCCTGCAGGCCGTTGAGCACCGGATCGCCGAACACCGTCCACCAGGTATCGCCGGAAACCGGGTCCTGCGGGCTCGCCGGGCGCCAGTCGCCGGCCGCCTCCTTGAAGGCCGCGGGGGTTTCCACCGTCGGCCGCACGTAGTCGGGGCCGACGGTACATGCGGCCAGGAAAAGGCAGGGCAACACGACCCGTAGGGGCGAATTCCTTCGCCCCCGGCGCGTGATAAAAACCGCTAGGGCGGATGTTTTAGCCCCCCCACCCCCATTGCCCCCCGAGTTTTTGCCCAGTGGCGCCCCCCCAGCGGGACGCTTCCCGACAGGGTCGACCGCCAGTTGGGCCATCGCGTTCATCTTCTTCATCTTCAAAGGGCGCTCTCCGCCTGCAATGCCGCCGCGGGCTTGGGCTGGCGGCGCAGCCGGTCGAGCATCACGAAGACGACCGGCGTGGTGTAGAGGGTAAGGATCTGGCTGAGGATCAGGCCGCCGACGATGGCGATGCCCAGCGGCTGGCGCAGCTCGGCGCCGTCGCCAGTACCGATGGCCAGCGGGATGGCGCCGAACAGGGCCGCCAGCGTGGTCATCAGGATCGGCCGGAAACGCAGCAGGCAGGCGTGGTGGATCGCATCGCGGGCGCTGGCGCCCTGGCGCTGCAGCGCGATCGCCACGTCGATCATCATGATCGCGTTTTTCTTGACGATGCCGATCAGCAGGATCACCCCGATCATCGCGATCAGGCTGAACTCGGTGTCCATGCCCATCAGCGCCAGCAGCGCCCCGACACCCGCCGACGGCAGCGTGGACAGGATGGTGATCGGGTGGATCAGGCTCTCGTAGAGCATGCCGAGCACGATGTAGATGGTCACCACCGCGGCCAGAATCAGCAGCGGCTGGGTGCTCATGGATTTCTGGAAGGCGCCGGTGCTGCCCTCGAAGCTGGTGCGGATGCTCACCGGCACGCCGATGCGCGCCACCGCCGCGCGGATGGCCTCGGTGGCCTCGCCGATGGAGCGCCCTTCGGGCAGCGCGAAGCTGATCGTGGACGCCGCCGCACCGCCCTGGTGGCTCACCGACAGCGGCGCCAGCGTGGACACCACGCGGGCCACCGCCGACAGCGGCACCTGGGCGCCGGAGGACGACACCAGGGTCAGCCGCGCCAGGGATTCCGGCCCCTGCAGGTAGTCGGACGCTGCTTCCATCACCACCCTGTACTGGTTGAGCGGGTTGTAGATGGTGGATACCTGGCGCTGCCCGTAGGCGTTGTTGAGCGCCGTCGTCACCGCGCGCATGGTCAGGCCGTAGCGGGCCACCGCGTCGCGGTCGATCACCAGCGTGGTCTGCGGGCCGCGGTCCTGCTGGTCGGAACTCACGTCGGTGATCTCGTCGAGGCGGCTCAACGCATTGCGGATGCGCGGCTCCCACAGGCGCAGCTCGTCCAGGTTGTCCGATTGCAGGGTGAACTGCTGGCTGGAGTTGCTGGAGCGCCCGCCGATGCGGATGTCCTGCACCGGATTGAGATAGAGGTTGGCGCCCGGCACATGGGCCAGCTTCTTGCGCAGTCGGCCGACAATAGCGTCGGCGGATTCCTTGCGCACCCCGATCGGCTTGAGCGTAATGAACATGGAGCCATAGTTCAGCTGGGAGCCGCCAGTAAAGCCGACCACGTTGGCGACCGCCGGGTCGGCCCCGACGATGGCCAGGAATACGTCCATCTTGCCCTTCATGGCCTGGAAGGAAATCGCCTGGTCGGCCTCGACGAAGCCGCGGATGCGCCCGGTGTCCTGCTGCGGGAAGAAGCCCTTCGGAATCGTGTTGTAGAGGTGCACGTTGGCAGCGATAGTGCCGAGCAGGATGCCCAGCACCAGCCACGGGTGCGCCAGGGCCCAGCCCAGGCTGCGACGATAGCCGTCCACCAGGCGATCCAGCGCGCCGCCGGCGAGGCGGTCAAAGCGCCCGCGCGCAGCTTCCGGCGGGCGCTTCTGCAACAGGCGCGCGCACATCATCGGCGTGGCGGTGAGGGACACCACCATCGACACCAGGATCGCCGCCGACAGCGTAATCGCGAACTCCCGGAACAGGCGCCCGACGATGCCGCCCATGGCCAGGATCGGGATGAACACGGCGATCAGCGACAGGCTCATCGACACCACCGTGAAGCCGATCTCCCGCGCGCCGCGCAGGGCGGCCTGGCGCGGCGGCAGGCCTTCGTCGATGTGGCGCGAGATGTTCTCCAGCACGACGATGGCGTCGTCCACCACGAAACCGGTGGCGATGGTCAGCGCCATCAGCGACAGGTTGTCCAGGCTGAAGCCGGCCAGGTACATCACCGCGAAGGTGCCGATCAGCGACACCGGCACCACCACGCTGGGGATCACCGTCGCCCGCAAATTGCGCAGGAACAGGAAGACCACCATCACCACCAGCGCCACCGAAATCATCAGGGAACGCTCCACCTCGTGCAGGGAGCCACGGATGGTCGGCGTGCGGTCCATCACCACGTCCACGTCGATGGCCGGCGAGATGCTGGCGCGCAGGTGTGGCAGCAGCGCGGTGACCCGGTCCACGGTCTCGATGATGTTGGCGCCAGGCTGGCGATTGACCATCAGCAGCACCGCCGGGCGCCCGTTGGCGTAGCCGTAGTTGCGGTCGTTCTCGATGCCGTTGCGCACCTTGGCCACGTCGGACAGGCGCACCGCCGCACCGTTCTTCCACGACACGATGAGCGGCTTGTACTCGTCGGCGGTGCGCGCCTGATCGTTGGCGCCGACCTGCCAGGCCCGCTCGCCGTCCTCCACCACGCCCTTCGGGCGGTTGGCGTTGGTGCCGACGATGGCGCTGCGCACATCGTCCATGTTGAGGCCGTTGGCCGCGAGGCGATCCGGGTCCAGCTCGACGCGCACCGCCGGCAGCGAACTGCCGCCGATGGAAACCTGGCCGACCCCCTCCACCTGGGACAGGCGCTGGGCCAGCACCGTCGACGCGGCATCGTAGAGCTGGCCCTTGGTCAGCGTGTCCGACGTGAGGGCCAGGATGATGATCGGCGTCTCGGCCGGGTTCACTTTGCGATAAGTCGGGTTGTTCGGCAGGCTGGTCGGCAGCTGGCCGCGGGACGCGTTGATGGCGGCCTGCACGTCGCGGGCGGCGCCGTCGATGTCGCGGGACAGCTCGAACTGCAGCGTCACCCGCGTCGAGCCGAGGGTGCTGTAGGAGGTCAGCTCGGTAACGCCGGCGATCTGCCCGAGGATGCGCTCCAGCGGCCCGGCGACGGTGGCCGCCATGGTTTCCGGGCTGGCACCGGGCAGGTTGGCCGACACCGAGATGGTCGGGTAATCCACCTGCGGCAGCGGCGACACCGGCAGCAGGCGGAAGGCGATCGCCCCGGCCAGCGCCACCGCCAACGTGAGCAGCGTGGTGGCAACCGGGCGGAAGATGAACAGGCGGGACAGGTTCATCGCGCGCCGCCCTGCCAGAGCATGTCGCCGGACTCCGGCTCGCTGCGGAGCCACTGGAGGGCGAATGAATTCGCCCCAACAACAAACCACCACGCCCACCCCTGTTGGGGCGAATTCATTCGCCCGCGGACGTCGATCTGCCCACCCGGGGCAAATGAATCCCCGTCCACCACGGGCATCATGCCGCCCTCCCCCGCCGTGCGAGGCGATCGAAGGCCAGGTAGATCACCGGCGTGGTGAACAGCGTCAGCACCTGGCTGACGAGCAGGCCACCGACCATCGTCACGCCGAGCGGATGGCGCAGTTCGGATCCAACGCCGGCGCCCAGCATCAGCGGCAGCGCACCGAGCAGCGCCGCCAGCGTGGTCATCAGGATCGGCCGGAAACGCAGGAGGCAGGCCTGGTAGATGGCCTCCCGCGGAGCGAGGCCTTCGCGCCGCTCGGCGTCGAGGGCGAAGTCGATCATCATGATCGCGTTCTTCTTGACGATGCCGATCAAGAGCACGATGCCGATGATGCCGACGATGCCCAGCTCGCTGCGCGCCATCAGCAAGGCCAACAGCGCGCCGACGCCCGCAGACGGCAGTGTGGACAGGATGGTGACCGGGTGGATGTAGCTCTCGTAGAGCACGCCGAGCACGATGTACATGGTCACTACCGCAGCCAGGATCAGCAGCAGGGTGTTGGTCAGCGAGGCCTGGAAGGCCAGCGCCGCGCCCTGGAAGCTGGTCTCGATGCTGGCTGGCAGGCCCAGGTCGGCCTCGGCCGAACGGATCGCCTCCACCGCCTCGCCGAGGGAGGCGCCCGGTGCCAGGTTGAAGGACAGGGTCACCGCCGGGAACTGGCCGATGTGGTTCACCGCCAGCATCGCCGGCCGTTCGACGACCCGCGCCACCGCCGACAGCGGCACCTGGGCGCCGCCGCTGCCCGGCACGTAGAGGTTGGCGATGGAGGCCGGGCTGCTGCGGAACTCCGGTTTCACCTCCAGCACCACGCGGTACTGGGTGGCCTGCGTGAAGATGGTGGATATCAGGCGCTGGCCGTAGGCGTTGTACAAGGCGTTGTCGATGGCCGCGGTGCTGACACCAAGGCGGCTGGCGCTGGCCCGGTCGATCTCCACCCACGCCTGCAGGCCCTTGTCCTGCAGGTCGCTGGCCACGTCGGCCAGCTGCGGCAGACCTTTCAGGCGCTCGACGAGGCGCGGTACCCATTCGGCCAGCGCCGCCGAATCCGGCGACTGCAAGGAGAACTGGTACTGGGTGCGGCTGACCTTGTCCTCGATGGACAGATCCTGCACCGGCTGCATGTACAGCGTAATGCCGGCCACCTTGCGCACCTCCGGCGTCAAGCGGCGGATCACCTCGCTGGCGCTGGCGTCCCGCTCGGCGAGCGGCTTGAGGTTGATCATCATGCGCCCGCTGTTGAGGGTCGCGTTGGCGCCATCCACGCCGATGAAGGACGACAGGCTGGCCACCGCCGGATCCTTCAGCACCACCTCGGCCAGCGCCTGCTGGCGCTGCGACATGGCGGAAAAGGAGATCGACTGGCTCGCCTCGGTAATGCCCTGGATCGCGCCGGTGTCCTGGACCGGGAAGAAGCCCTTGGGCACCACCACGTAAAGCAGCGCGGTCAGCGCCAGGGTGCCGACGGCGACCACCAGGGTCAGGCCCTGGCGGTCGAGCACCCACTGCAGCATCACGCCGTAACGGGCGATGACGCGGTCGAAGAAGTCACCCATCACCTTGTAGAAGCGCCCCTGCTCGGCCTCCGGCACGTGCTTGAGGAGCCGCGCGCACATCATCGGCGTGAGGGTCAGGGACACAAAGGCGGAGATCAGGATGGCGATCGCCAGCGTGATCGCGAACTCGCGGAACAGCCGGCCGACCACGTCCGCCATGAACAGCAACGGAATCAGCACGGCGATCAGCGAGAAGGTCAGCGAGATGATGGTGAAACCGATCTGCTTGGCCCCCTTCAGCGCGGCCTGCATCGGCGATTCGCCCTCCTCCACGTAGCGGGCGATGTTCTCGATCATCACGATGGCGTCGTCCACCACGAAGCCGGTGGAGATGGTCAGCGCCATCAGGGTGAGATTGTTGAGGCTGAAGCCAGCCAGGTACATCACGCCGAAGGTGCCGACCAGTGACAGCGGCACCGCCACGCTGGGGATGATGGTCGCCGGCACGCTGCGCAGGAACATAAAGATCACCATCACCACCAGGGCCACGGCCATCATCAGCTCAATCTGCACGTCGTGCACCGAAGCGCGGATGGTGGTGGTGCGGTCGGACAGCACACGCACATCGAGCGAGGCCGGCAGGCTGGCGGTCATCTGCGGCAGCAGCGCGGTAACCCGGTCGGCCACCTCGATCACGTTGGCGCCCGGCTGGCGCTGCACGTTGATGATCACCGCCGCCTGATCATCGGCCCAGGCGGCGAGGCGCAGGTTCTCGGCGTCGTCGGCCAGGTTGGCCACATCGGACAGGCGCACCGGGTTGCCGTTTTTATAGGCGACGATCAGGCCGCGGTACTCGTCGGCGGAACGCAGCTGGTCGTTGGCGTCGATGGTGGAGGCCCGCTGGGGCCCGTCGAAGCTGCCCTTGGCCTGGGTCACGTTGGCGTTGGCGATGGCCGTGCGGATGTCCTCCAGCCCCAGCCCGTAGGCAGCCGCGGCGGTCGGATTGACCTGCACCCGCACCGCCGGACGGCGCCCGCCGGCGATGCTGACGAGGCCGACCCCCGGCACCTGGGAGATCTTCATCGCCAGTCGGCTCTCAACCAGATCGTGGATGCGCGTGATCGGCAGGCTCTTCGAGCTCACCGCCAAGCTCAGGATCGGCGCGTCGGCGGGGTTAACTTTGCTGTAGGTGGGCGGTGCCGGCAGGTCGGTGGGCAGCAGGTTGGATGCGGCGTTGATGGCCGCCTGTACCTGCTGCTCGGCCACGTCCAGGCTCAGGGACAGGCTGAAGCGCAGGGTGATCACCGAGGCCCCGCCGGAGCTGGTGGACGACATCTCGTCCAGCCCCGGCATCTGGCCGAACTGGCGCTCCAGCGGCGCGGTGATGGCCGAAGTCATCACATCCGGGCTGGCGCCGGGATACAAGGTTTTGACCTGGATGGTCGGGTAATCCACCTCGGGCAACGCCGAGATGGGCAGCAGGCGATAGGCGACGAGGCCCACCAGCAGGATGGCGACCATCAGCAGGGAGGTCGCCACCGGCCGCAGGATGAACGGACGGGACGGGTTCATGCGTTAATGCCCCGGACGACCGCCGCCGTTGCCGCCGCGCTTCCTCTCCCGCCCGGGCGCATCCACGGCCTTCGGGTCGATGGCCTCGATCTGGGCGCCGTCCTTCAGCTTGTCGAGGCCGTCCACAACGACCCGGTCACCGGCGGCGAGGCCGTCCTCGACGACGGCTTTGTCGCCATCCACCGGCCCCAGCTTGACCGGCACCGACGCGACCTTGTTGCCCTCACCGACCTTATAGACATAACTGCCCTTGGCACCCTGCTGGACCGCAGCGGTCGGCACCGTGACGACACCGGCCAGGGTGTCGAGGATCAGGCGTACGTTGACGAACTGGTTGGGGAACAGGCTGCCGTCCTTGTTGGCGAAATCCGCCTTCAACTTGACGGTGCCGGTGGTGCTGTCGATCTGGCTATCCACCGCCAACAGCTTGCCATCGGCGAGGTGGTTTTTCATCTCCCGGTCCCAGGCCTCGGCGATCAGGCCCTTGCCTTCGCGCACGCGCTTCATGACCGCCGGCAGGCGGTCTTCCGGCACCGGGAACACGGCGGTGATCGGGCTCACCTGGGCAATGGTCACCAGCCCGGTGGTGTCGGAGGCCTTCACGATATTGCCCGGGTCCACGGCCCGCAGGCCGGCCCGGCCGCTGATCGGGGCCTTGATGGTGGTGTAGGACAGCTGCAGCTCGGCGCTCTTCACCGCCGCCTGGTCGGCCTGCACGGTGCCCTGGTACTGGCGCACCAGCGCCTCCTGGGTCGCCACCTGCTGCTCGGCAATGGAATCCTGGCGTAGCAGGCCCTTGTAACGGTCGAGGTCGATCTGGGCGTTCTTCAGCAGCGCCGCGTCCCGTGCCAACTGGCCGCGGGCCTGCTCCAGCGTGGCTCGGAAGGGATCGGGATCGATCAGCGCGAGCACATCGCCCGCCTTGACCGGCTGGCCTTCGGTGAATTTGACTGCCAGCAGCGGACCGTCGACCCGCGAGCGCACGGTCACCTGGTTGCGCGGCACCACGCTGCCGAGGGCCGGCACCATCACCCGGATGTCGCCGGTGGCAATTGTCGCGAGGCTTACCGGGATCGGCCGCTCGCCGCGCCCGTCACGACCGCCACGCCGCCCGTCAGCTGCCTTGCCGCCGCCTCCTTCCCCGTCCGCTGGGCTGCGGTGGGTGTAATACCAGCCCCCGCCGGCCGCGAGGGCCAGCACGATGAGCCAGGGAAGAATACGACGACGGGGACGGGAAGCTGAATCGGACGGAGCAGAGGCAGGGCTGGGCATGGAGCGTTTTTCCGGAAGGCGCCGGCCCGCTACAGGCCGGCATTTCGAAGCCATCGAGAGGCGGTCGCAATGCTACACGATGCCTTCGTAAGACTGCGTAAAGACCCCGTAAGGAAAAAGCCGTTCCAGCAAATTCACTGCGGCAGGCCAGAAACGCCTCAGATGCCGCCCTATGGAGTGCCAACCCTGTGGGTGGTGGTATGCGACACCGGCCGGGTCTCCCGCTGCGCACGGGCGCGGACTTTGTGCCGCCAGCGCATCCAACCGGTGACGAACAACAGTGCCGGCAGCAGCCCCGCCACGCAGGCGAGGATACGGCCGGGCAGCCCGAAGGCCTCACCGTTGTGGAGCGGATGCATCCAGGCCAGAAAGCCGTCGCCGGCGGATTCCCGCAGCGGATCACGCACCGCCAGCACCTGCCCATCGCTCGGGTCTACCCACACCTGGGAGCGCGGGAAACGCCGGCCGGGTTCGCCAGGCTGATGGAAGCGCACCGAGATCGGCCGCCCAGCGCTGCCGGAGGTCTCGACCCAGCGCAGCTCCGCACCAGGAAAAGACTTGCGGGCGACGCTCACCGCCGCATCGAGGGCGATCGGCTTAGCGCCATCGTCCAGCAGGCCTGCTGGTGGCCGGTATGCCTCCCGCAGTGTCGACGCGCTGGCGACCAGATCGCGGGTGAAGTCCGGCAGAGCCAGCGCGCTGCCGGTCAGCGCCAGCACCAGCAGCACCGGCAAGCCATAGACGCCACCAAACACGTGTAGATCGTAGGTGCGGCGAACCGCGCCGCTACGCAGCACCGGCTTCAGCGCCGCGCTCAGACGGGCACGACTGGGCCACCACAGGTAGAGCCCACTGAGCAATGAAAACGCCAGCAGCAGGCCGAGGATACCGACCGCCGTCTTGCCGCCCTCGCCCGCCAGCAGCGTGTAATGCAGGTCGAACAGCCAGGTCGTCGCGTAGTCGCCCCAGAAGCGCGCGCTGGTGACTTCCAGTGAGCGCGGATCAAGGCTCAGCATCAGCGGCGCAAAGCCGCGCCCGGCGGTTTCCGGCGGGTTGTAATAGCGGGCCAGTACAGGCGCGTCCGCCGACAGCGGCATCTCAATGCGCCACGGGCCGTCGCGCTGCGGGTAGCGGGCGCGCAGCGCCTGGAATACCGCCTCCGGCGACGGCGCGGGCGCCGCTGCGCTGACGCGGATCTGCGGATTGAGCAGGTCATCCACGTCCAGGTAGAACACCAACACGCTGCCGGTGAGCCCCAGCAGCACGAACAGGCCGCCGGCCAGCAAGCCGACATACAGGTGCAGCTTGACCCACAGGCGGCGCAGTTCGCGTTTCATCGAGGCTCAGAACTTGACCGCGACCGTCCCGTAAACGCTGCGCGGCGCGCCCGGAGCGTGAAGGGACTGGGTGCCATCCCACCAAGCGTATTCGCTGTAGCGGTCGAACAGGTTGCGCACCTGTACCTCCAGATTGATGCGCGGGCTGAGGCGATAGGCCGCCGCCACGTTGGCCAGCGCGTAGCCGCCAAACTTGCCGGTGCTGTTGGTGCGCTCCAGGTAATAGCTGCTCTGCCCATTTATCCATGCCGACAGGCGCCAGGCCTCGCTGGCCTGGTAATCGGCGCCCAGGTTGTAGAGCAGGTGAGGCACATGGTCGATCTCCTTGCCGACGGTGCCGGCGGACACCGCGTCGGCCTGCAGGATCTTCGAGCGCTGCAGCGCGGCGCCGACCCACAGGCCGAGCTGGCGCGTGGGCTGGGCGTTGAGCTGCAGGTCTACACCCTGGCGGCGGGTCTGGCCGATGTTCTCGGCGTCGTTGGCCGGGTCGTTGAGCTTGCGCCGCGCTTCGTTGGAAGCGGTCTGGCGCCAGGCCGCGAGGCGGCCCTCCAGCCAGGCCAGCGGGCGGAACTTGAGGCCGGCCTCCCAGCCTTCATTGATCGACGGCGACAGGTCGGCCGTCTGGTTCACCTTATAAGAAGCGGTACCCACGCCGACCTGGAAGCTGCGGCCCCAGTTTCCGTACACCGAGTACGCATCGGACAGCGCATACACCGCGCTCATCTTCGGCTGGTTGATCGTGCCGTAGTCGTTGATGTCGTAGGTCTTGCCGTTGAGGCGGTTGGTGTAGGTGCCGTCAACGCGGTCGGCACGGAAGGCCGGCGTCAGGCTCAGGCCGGGCAGCGGCTTGAGCACCGCCTGCACGAAGGCGCCGGCAGTGTCGAACTCGAAAGCCTGGTCGCGGGTCTGGCTCTGGCGCACCTGGCTGACGGTGTTGTAGCGGGTGCTGCGGTTGTCCTGGCGCTCCACGTCGAGGCCGCCCATCACCGACAGATCGCCGAGGACCGTCTTGCCGGCCCGCCAGGTCAGCGTCGTGGACGCACCGCTGTGGGTTTCCGCGACGACGCGCTCCTGCTGGGAGACATTGGCCGAGAAGGTCACGAAGCGGCGATCATCCAGATTGTTCAGGTAGACCTGGCCGGTCCAGAACAGCTGGCTGCCCAGCGCGGTTTCCGCCTGCAGCGCCACCTGGGTGGCCATCCGGCGGTCTTCGTCGGTCCGGTTGTGGGCCGGCGACTGGTCCGGGTCGGCGCGGCGCTGGGCATCGGTCAGGTAGCCCGCCTCATCGGCGCGGGCGGTGGAGTGGCGCAGGATCAAGCCAAAGCGGCTGTTGCCGCCTTCCGGCGTAATGAACCATTTGCCGCTGAAGGCGCCGTTCTCGGCACCGGAATGGGCTCGGTAGCCGTCGGTCGAGTTCACCGCCAGCGCGTAGTTCTGCGCCAGCGCGCCCTGCTCGATGCCCGCCGCCGCCTGCAGTTCGCGAGTCTGGAAGCTGCCGAGGGTGGCCCGCCCCTGCACATAGTTGCCGCCGCTCTTGGTGATGATGTTGGCGTTACCGGCGATGTTGTGCAGGCCGTAGCGCGGATCGTTGGTGCCGCGCACCACCTCGATGGATTCGATGTCCAGCCGCGGCGCCAGATCGATGTAGGGCATGTTGCCGTCGTTGCTGTTGGACGGCACCCCGTCGATCAGGAGCTTGACCGCGTTGATCTCCCCTTCCCCGTTGAAGCCGCGCATGGAAAATTTGCCGGACGTAGTGCCCTGGCCGAACTGGGTCAGCATCACGCCGGGCAACTGGCCGAACAGCTGCCAGTTGTTGGCCACCACCTGGTTCGCGATGCGCGCCTCCGGCAGGATATCCACCGAGCTCAGCACACGTCGGGCCTGCAGCGGGCCATCGGCGCTGCCGCTGACGACCACCTCACCGAGGGTCAGCGCCACGCTGTCGCCGGAGTCGGCCGCATGGGCGGGAAGCGTCGCCAGCATGGAAACGACAACGGCGATGGGGGTCAGTCTTGCGGAAATCATCAGGGGCCTCGTCAGTCGGGAACTGGGCCCGGACTGTAGCAAGGCAGCCCCTTAAAGTTTCTTGATACGGGCCAGGAAACGGGCAGTTGCGACACTATGTCGCAGCCGTGACCGCCCCCCGCGCCTGGCTTCTTGACCTGGGGCAAGTCCCGACAGGAAATCTCCCCCACAGCCCTTGCTCCTAGATCAGCAGCGCCTAATATTGATGGCGTAACAAGGTTCCAGCCCCGACACATGGCCGACGGGCAGCCCTGGGGATGGATGATGGCCCGCGCGCATCAGGAGATTACGATGAAGATGTTCAGGCAATGCGTCCTTGCCGGCATGGCAAGCCTATTTATGGTCGGTATAGCGGCAGCCCAGCCGGGCCCCGGCATGGGCGGCGGTGGAATGGGCGGGGGCGGCATGGGCCCCGGCATGATGCAGGGCGAACGGCCGTGCATGAAGGCCGACGGCACGGCGAAAGCGGACATGGGCCCCAACTGCGGCTGGCGTATGAACCGCCGCAACACCCCGGGCATGGGACTGATGACACCGGAGGAACGCCGCGCCCACCGGGACAAAATGCGCTCGATGAAGACCGCCGAGGAATGCCAGGCCTACATGGCGGAACACCATGCGCAAATGGCGGAGCGGGCCAAGGCCAAGGGCATCACTTTGCCGGCGCCGCGCAGCAGGGCCTGCCTGCGCTTTGGCACGCCCGCTGCCGCTCCAGCCCCCGCAAAATAGGAAGTTGGCCAAGCGGGAAGTCCGTCGCGGGCGGAATGGGATAATCGTCGGCGCCCCAGCGGTTATGCTGGCGCGCTGACAACTTCACTTCCTGCCCCATGCCCCCCCGCGCCGAGCCTGTCTCCTCCTTCGCCATTCCCGACAGCGTTTTCGACCTGGCTCGCGCACATTTCGCTGCAGCCGGCAGAACGCTGCGCAATGTGCGCCGGGATTTCCACGAATGGCATCTTGGCCGCCCGCACTACGCGCTGTGGGCCATAGACGTAGACCTGCCGGCGGTACGCCGCCTGACTGAACAGGCAGCGGTATTGCTGGACGACGTACTGCTCGACGACTACCGCCGCCAACCGCACATCACACTCGCCCTGTGCGGCTTTCCGACCCTGCAGCCGACACGTCCCGACGACTTCGGCCCAGCCGGGCTGGAACGACAGCTTGATACCCTGCAACGCTTCGCCGGCGCCCCCTTCCGCATGGAGATCGGCGGGCTGGCGAGCTTCACGTCGGCGCCCTTCCTGAGCGTCCGCGACGTGGACGGTGGCATAGGCCGCCTGCGCCATGCCCTGTGCGGCCCACGCTCCGAACCCGGTGGCCCATATACGCCCCATGTCACGGTGGGCCTGTACGACGGTGAATGGCCCACAGCCCCCCTGCTCGAACGCCTGGATGCGGGCACACAGAAGGTCGTCCACTGCACCGTAACGAAACTCAGCCTGATGTGCTACGCGGCATCCGACATCGGTGGGCCACTGTCCACACTGGGGCAATTCGACCTTGCTGAGGGGCGCTGGGAAGACCTCGATTCACGGATTTTTCCTGCCCCGGAGGCCAGCCAGACGCTGCCTAATTTTGCAGCAACATTAAAAAACACTGACCAATCAGTGACATGAAATCCCCCTTCACACCTTATCCACAGGGTTGACCACGTCCGGTGGGGAAAAAACCGGGGAAACACCCACAAATCCACATCCCCATCCCGGGGCATCCACCGTGTGCATTGCACAAATTTGAAGCAAACGATAAAAATGCTGCTGGATCAGTAGCCTAGCCCCACCTTTCACAACTTACCCACAGGGTTGACCACTTTGGGCGGGGATAACACGACACTTCAGGCTGCTTTGAAAACCCGGACGAACAGCGCAAGCCGCCCCCTGAAAACGGCCGGCAAGCCTGTTTCAAATCCTCAAAAGACCTGCCTAATTTTGTAGCAGGAATAAAAATCATATAACTTTCAATGATCTGTTTACACCCTTCACACCTTATCCACAGGGTTGACCACGATCCGCGGGGATAACCCACAGTGTCCGCAAGAATCCACAGGAGGTCCGTTTTCCACCTGAAGAGTGCGTTGCACAAATTTGAGGCAAACAGCAAAAACGCCGTCCAATCAGTCGTCTAAGCGAGTGTTTCACAAGTTACCCACAGGGTTGACCACGGCGGGCGGGGATAAAGCTCAGGAGCGGTGCGTGAAATCCACACAGGACGGCCGTCCCGGCAGGGCCAGCGCCGCGACAGCCGCCGGGCTGCGGGCGACAACCCGCCCTCCACGCAGCACCAGCAGACGTGTCGCCCGCAGGCGCAGCGCCTCGACGGGATCGACGGCCTGCAGCAGCACCAGGTCGCCCCGACAGCCCGGTTCGAGGCCGTAGCCGTCCAGGCCCAGAATGCGCGCAGGCGCCGCCGTCACCGCTGCAAAGCAGGCGCGCATGCCGTCCTGACTGGTCATCTGCGCCACGTGCAGGCCCATCGCCGCGACTTCCAGCATGTCGGCGCTGCCGAGGCTGTACCACGGGTCCATCACGCAGTCGTGGCCGAAGGCGACCGGGATGCCGGCGGTCAGGAGTTCAGGCACGCGGGTCATGCCGCGACGCTTCGGGTAGGTGTCGTGGCGGCCCTGCAGCGTGATGTTGATAAGTGGGTTGGCGACCGCCGCGACCCCCGCCTCGGCCATCAGCGGCAGCAGCTTGGACACGTAGTAGTTATCCATCGAATGCATGGACGTCAGGTGGGAGCCGGTCACCCGCCCCTGCAGGCCAAGGCGCTGGGCGTGGAAAGCCAGGGTTTCGATATGGCGCGACAGCGGGTCGTCGGATTCGTCGCAGTGCATGTCCACCGGCAGGCCGCGCTCGGCGGCCAGCTCACACAGGATGCGCACAGACTCCGCCCCATCGGCCATCGTGCGCTCGAAGTGAGGAATGCCGCCGACCACGTCGACGCCCATGTCCAGCGCCCGCTTCAGGTTGTCCAGCGCGCCGGGGCTGCGCAACACGCCGTCCTGGGGAAAAGCCACCAGTTGCAGATCCAGGTAGGGGCGCACCTTGTCCTTCACATGCAGCAGGGCTTCCACCGCCAGCAGGCGCGGGTCACACACATCCACGTGGGAACGGATCGCCAGCAGGCCCTTGGCCACCGCCCAGTCACAATAGGCCAGCGCCCGCTCCACCAGCGCCTCCTGAGTCAGCAGCGGCTTCAGCTCGCCCCATAGGGCGATACCTTCCAACAGCGTGCCCGACTGGTTCACCCGCGGTAGGCCGTAGGACAGGGTTGCGTCCATGTGGAAGTGGGCGTCGACGAACGGCGGCGTGACGAGTTGGCCGGCCGCGTCGATGACTTCCCCCGCTTCGCCGGACAGCGCGGCCTCAACCGCGGCGATGCGCCCGTCGCGGATGCCGATATCCATGCCACGGCGGCCATCGGGCAGGTTGCAGTTGCGCAGGATCAGGTCGAACACGGGAAATTTCCTTCCGAAATGGGGGGTGCGAGGCCGCAGCCGCGCAGCACCAGGTTCAGCACATGGGCGGTGGCCCGCCGGTAGTCCGCCGGCCCCAGGCTGCGGCGGTTCAGCACAGCGCAAACCTGAGTCTCGAAGTCGGCATAGGTCTGGGTCAGCGCCCACAGGCTGATGAACAGGTGCTCCGGGTCCACCGGCGCTATCTTGCCGGCGGCGATCCAGGCTTCGATCACCGCCGCCTTGTCGGCCACCAGCAGGCGCAGCTCATTGCGTAGATAGTCGCCGATCTCCGGCGCGCCATGCAGCAACTCGTTGGCAAAGACCCGCGAGGCGTCCGGATGCTCGGCGGTGAGGCACATCTTGGCCTCGATGTAGTGGGCCAGCGCCTCGCTCGGGTCGGCGTCGGCATTGATGCGATCTGTCTCGGCCAGCCACAGGCGCAGGATGTGCGCCAGTACGGCCCGGTAAACCTCGGCCTTGGTGCCGAAGTAGTAATGCAGGTTGGACTTGGGCAGGCCCGCCGCCAGCGCGATCTCCGCCATCGTGGCGCCCTGGAAGCCGGCCCGCGCAAAGACCTGTTCGGCGGCAGCGAGGATGGCGGCCTCGTGCTGGCGCCGGATGCGCCCGCCGCGGGCGGGCGCGTCCACGCCCCCGGGCTGCGACGCTAGCGTCACTTGGTGCCGAAGATACGGTCGCCGGCGTCACCCAGACCGGGCACGATGTAGCCGTGCTCGTTGAGGTGGCTGTCCACCGCGGCGGTCGTCACCGGCACGTCCGGGTGAGTCGCCTGCAACGCGGCCAGCCCCTCTGGCGCGGCCAGCAGGCACACGAACTTGAGGCTGGTCACGCCAGCCTCCTTGAGGCGCGACAAGGCTGCGCTGGCCGAATTGCCGGTGGCCAGCATCGGATCGACGACGATCACCAGGCGATCCTCCACGTCGTCCGGCAGCTTGAAGTAATACTCGATGGCCTCCAGCGTTTCCGGATCCCGGTACAGCCCGATGTGCCCGACCCGCGCGCCGGGCAGCAGGTCGATCATGCCGTCGAGCATGCCGTTGCCAGCCCGCAGGATAGACACCAGGCACAGCTTCTTGCCGCTGATCACCGGCACCTTGCAGGGCGCCACCGGGGTGGTCACGTCGATCAACTCGGTGGGCAGATCGCGGGTCACCTCGTAGGCCAGCATGGAGGCGATCTCCCGCACCAAGCGACGGAAGTTGTCGGTGGTGGTCTCCGCGCTGCGCGCCATGGACAGCTTGTGCTGCAGCAGGGGGTGGTCGATGACGGTAAGGGGTGCGCTCATACAGTCCTCCAGTGCGTGCAGTGGTTTCAAAACACGGTGCCGTCGCTGATCAGCTTCACCGGCGGCGTGCCGCCGGAGCGGCGCTGGGCGGCGATGCGCCGGCCGGCCGACCAGGTGCCGCCTTCCAGCACACGGGCCAGCGGAAAAGCTTCCGGCGCCAGCCCGAGCAACTCGCGGACGGCGACGGCGAGCCGGTCCAGGCCCGTTACGGTGAGGGCCCGCCATTCGACGACGGGCGGCGCATCCACTGTCCAGGCATGACGCCAGAAGCGCTCCTCGCGCGGACGGATCAGCCTGAAGTCGAGCAGTAGGCCACCATTGCGATACTCCGGCAGGCCGGTCAGTTCGTCCAGCCCGGTGATCGTCAGCCCTGCGGTTTCCAGCGGTTCGAGCAGGGAATAGGTGAGCCACTGGGTCAGCTTATGGAAAGGCAGCAAGCCATCCTCCAGCGCCGGATGGGCCCAGCAGTCGCCGAGCGGTACGCCCTGCAGCACCACGCGGCCCGGCCACACGGGGCCAAGAGCGCGCAACAGCGTGCCCAGCACGAAGGACGCGGCGATCCGGCCGTCGATGGCGTGGGCGAGCAAGTAATCCACCAGCGTACCGGCGCGGGCCGGTGTGCCGAACACCGCCGGCGTCGCTTCCATCACAGCCCCCAGGCGCTGCAACAGCGCACTGCGCCCCTCCAGCCCGACCAGCGGATTGGCCGGCCCGACCTGGAAGGCCGCGGCCAGCACCTCCGGCGACAGGCGCTGCAGCGCCGCCGCATCGCAGCGTAGAGGGCTGGCCGGATCGGCCGACAGCGCACCGCCGGCGAACAAGGCCAGGCTGGCCACGCCGAGCCCTTCGGAGCGGCCCAGTTCCATGCCGCCGGCCACGTCCCGGTAACGCCACTCGGCGCCGGCCCCGGCGTCCAGCAGCACGCTGGGGATGACCAGATCCACCGCCACACGGGCCCGCTCCAGGCGGTCGCCGTCCAGGCCGTGAGTGCCGGCAAGCACGCTCCAGCGGTCCCGCCCGCCGGCCTCGAAGTGGCGCCAGCGGCTGTGATAGGGCACGTCGAGATCCGGATAGTTGAGGCGGATGGTCTGCGCCACGTACTCGGCGCAGGGCAACAGTTGCTCCGGATGCCAGGTGAAGAATGGCGACAGACCCGCTTCCACCCGTGCCGTAACGACACGGCAGCGCTCGCGCACCGCCATCGAACTCAACAACAACGCCGCCGGATGACCGGCGGAAACCGGCGTGTGCCATCCCGATCCGTGGTTCATGCGTGCAACCCCCTGCCCTTCGCCACCGCCAGTTCGGCTGCGCTCGGCGGTGCCACCGGCGTGTAGTAGCCCGCCGCCGTCTTTGCGTCCATCTCCACCCGCGCGTCGGCCGGGATCAGTTCGTCGGGAATCGCCACCTGTTCGACAACCTGTATGCCGGCAGCGGTCAGCGCCCCGTGCTTCATGTTGCTCATCGACGCCCAACGGTCGATACGGGTGATGCCGAGCCAGTGGAAGACGTCCGGCATCAGCTCCTGGAAACGCATGTCCTGCACGCCGGCCACGCACTCGGTGCGTTCGAAATAGGTTTCGGCGCGGTCGCCGCCAAACTGGCGCTTGCGGGCGTTATAGACGAGAAACTTGGTCACCTCGCCGAGGGCGCGGCCCTCCTTGCGGTTGTACACCACCAGGCCGACACCGCCCCGCTGGGCCATCTCGACGCACACCTCGATGCCGTGAGCCAGGTAGGGCCGGCAGGTGCAGATGTCCGATCCGAACACGTCGGAGCCGTTGCACTCGTCGTGAACCCGACAGGCCACCTGCGTCTCTGGACGGCCGAGCAGGCTCACGTCGCCAAAGAAATAAAGAGTCATGCCACCGATCGGCGGCAGGAAGACCTTCAGGTCCGGCCGCGTGACGAGCTCCGGGAACATTCCGCCGGTCTGCTCGAACAGCGCCCGCCGCAGGGCGCTCTCGGTGATACCGAAGCGCTCGGCCACGCCGGGCAGGTACCACACCGGGTCGATGGCGGCCTTGGTGACACGCACGTCGCCGCTGGCCTCAAGGAGATCACCATCCGGCACCAGCCGACCGGCCTCGATCGCATCGCGCAACTCCGGCATGTTGATGTGCGCCGTGGTCACCGCGATGGTCGGGCGGATGTCCATGCCTGCCGCGATCTCGACGGCAAACTCCTGCGCCACCCGGTGCCCCCACGGGTCGAGGGACACGATGCGCCCCGCGTCGGCCCACTGGGGATGGGGGCCGATGCCGGTGGCCGGCACCGTGTTGGTAAGGTCCGGCCGGTGGTTGCGTTGCAGGTTGCCGGCCGCCACCGCCAGGGCCCGGTACACCGAGTAGGAGCCGGAATGGGTGCCGATCACGTTGCGCACAGCCGGTTCAGCCAGGCCCGCCACCAGCGGCCCCCGTTCCGCGGCGGTGGCGGCGCCCCACTGGATGGTTGGCACGGTACGGCCACGGCTGGCACGGGGATGGGAAGTCAGAACGATGTGGGACGCCATGCTTCGCTCCTGAAAACCTGACCATATGGTCAATTTTTTTCAAGCGAGTTCCATGCCATCGGAAATCCCTGCATTTCCGCTTCCAAACTGCCTCGACACGCACTATTGCAGTGCACCATTGCACGCCGATGACCACCCACGGTGCAAGACCTGCCGCATCACAGGCCCCTACTCAGGGCACCTGAAAGCCCAATGGCACCCTTCCACAAAAACATTTACACAAATACAATTGATATCAATAGATAGATGTAAGCCTACAACTGATCTCCGTGTGCCCTTCGCCGGCTCCCTGTTGTGACGGATGCGTCCGTATCCCGGAAGTACCTCTCCCCCGATCGTTTGCCCACCGACCAGGCCTTTGCGTCTGCCCGGAAGAATTGCCTGCCGCCGCGCTGCAAGCATGGCAGAGGCACGTCCATTTCCCGACTTTCTTTCCCACCACCCCTGGAGTTTCTCCATGAACAAGTCCGTCCTGTCCACCCTTGCCTGCAGCCTCGTGCTGGCCGCCTGCTCGACCACTGCCCAAAAGCCCGTCGCCTCGACCGAACAGCCGGCTTCCGCCGCCCAGGCCGCACCGGCACCGGTTGCCGCGCCCGGCCTGTCCGCCGCCGAACTGGAAGCCCAGAAACTGAAGGCCCAGCGTGAAGAGCTGGCCAAGAAGAGCGTGTACTTCGCCTTCGACAAGTTCGCCGTCGAAGCCAAGTACCGTGATGTGGTGAAGCAGCAGGCCGATTTCCTGAACGGCCACGCCAACGACGCGGTGACCGTGGAAGGCAACGCCGACGAACGCGGCAGCCGCGAATACAACCTGGCCCTCGGCCAGAAGCGCGCCGAGTCGGTGCGCAAGGCGCTGGTGCTGCAGGGCGTGCCCGACGCCCGCATCGAAGCGGTCAGCTTCGGCTCCGAGAAGCCGCGTGCAAGCTGTGCCGAAGAGCGCTGCTGGGCCGAAAACCGCCGCGTGGACTTCCAGCACAAGGACAAGTAAGCAGTTAGCCGGCTCCTCGTGGGAAACAGGCCGTGAAGCGTCCGACGATCACCGCCCGGCGCAGCGGCCTGCTCAGCACCCTCCGCTGGCGGACCCGCATCACCCTCTGGCTGGCCGCGTTGGCGGCCGGGGTGGTCGTAGCGGGCTTCGCCAAGCTGGCTGAACTGGCGCTCGCCCTCTTCGGCGAGCTCACTTCAGGCAAGCCCTGGCTGGCCTTTCTGCTGAGCCCGTTGGTTGGCATGAGCACCGTATGGCTCACCCGGCGCAGCTTCCCCGGAGCCCAGGGCAGTGGCATCCCCCAAGTGATTGCGGCAACCCGCCTTGCCGCGCAGGGAAAGGCCATCCAGCAGCTGGTCTCGCTGCGCATCGCCTTCGGCAAGGTGAGCCTGGGCGCATTCGCGCTGATAGGCGGCTTTTCCTCCGGTCGTGAAGGCCCTTCGGTGCAGGTAGCCGCCTCGATTCTCCACGCGGCGCACAAGCTGCTTCCCAATACCCGCGCCTTGCGCGCCTCGGATCTGATCCTGGCTGGCGGAGCGGCAGGCGTCGCCGCCGCCTTCAACACGCCGCTCGCGGGGATTGTCTTCGCCGTTGAAGAGCTCGGACGACGCCTGGAAACCAGGACCAGCGGCGTGCTGGTCAGCACCATCATCCTGTCGGGTCTGGTCGCCATCGCCTTGCTCGGCAACTACAACTATTTCGGGCATGTAAGGGACGGTCGTAGCGACCAGTCCTTGCTGCTTCCCGTAATAGCCGCCGGCATGGCCTGCGGTGTGTTCGGCGGCCTGTTCAGCCGGCTGATGCTGCTGCCGATGAACTTTCGGAAACACGCGCTGTGGCGCTGGCGCGAAACGCACCCGATCCTGTTTGCGGGCAGCTGCGGTGTACTCGTGGCGTTGACCGGCTTCATCAGCGACGGGGTGTCGTATGGCAGCGGCTATACGATTACCGCCCAAGTCGTCGCCGGCCAGCTGGAACTCCCTTGGTATGCCGCACCGTCCCGCTTCGTGGCCACGCTGGCCAGCTACTATTCTGGGATTCCGGGAGGCATTTTTGCCCCCTCCCTGGCGATCGGGGCGGCCATCGGCTCCCCCCTGACATCCCTGCTCGGTATCGGCGACGGCATCCCGGCCTTCATCGCGCTGTGCATGGCCGGCTTTCTGGCTGCCGTTACCCAGGCACCCATTACCGCCGCGATCATCGTCATGGAGATGATCGATGGGCATGGAATGGTCATCAGCCTGATGGCCGTCACCTTGATCGCCAAAGCGATCGCCTCACGCATCAGCCCTGAGCTCTACCAACAACTCGCGCTCGGCTTCCTGCCCAGCCCGCAGCAGGACCCCGCGCAACAGCAGCCGCCACGAACACCCTAACGGGTGATATCAAGCGCCACCTGGCGGTTTCCCACCCTGCAAGGTGCCGTGGGCTTGAGCCTCAGCCCACAGGGCACGTGCGAAGGTTTTCCAGATCACCCCGCCGTGGCTCTCGAAGCCGATGCTGGCGCTCTCCTGCATCGTACGCAGCATCAGGGCCGCCAGGCCGAACAGCTCGACCTTGGCAAGCTGCTGGTAGTCGATGGGCCGGGTCATCGCCCGCTGCATGTCCGACGGGACGTGTTCGATCGCCTCCCGCGCCAACGCCCGCACCTGCTCCGCATTGCTCCAGTCGATTCCGAGGGCCACGCCCCTGCGCTCGATCTCGCGCTCGATGTCCTGGGTGTCCTGCAGATAGTTCTCGAAACCGGCCATTGAATGATTCCTGCTGTTGAAGCGGACCGGAAGTCGGTCCCGTTACTGGGCTGTCAGGTGGAACCCACCCGATCGGATTGGTTCCGGGCGGAGGAAGAAGGCCTTCAGCGTCCCCGAGCCGCCGCGTGGAAGGCATCGAGCAGTGGCACGCAATCTAGTAGATCCGTGCGGCCGGGCGTATGGAACTCCGGATGCCACTGCACGCCAACCACGAAGCTGCGGCCGGTATGACGGATCGCCTCGACCATGCCGTCGTCGGAAGACACCGCTTCGACGACCAGATCACGCCCCAGCGTCTTCACGCACTGGTGGTGGATGGACACCACACGCCCGCCTTCGGCGCTCCCGAACCAGCGCTCGAACTGGCCCTTCTCCTCGAAACGCACCGAGTGATGATGCAGGTCGTAGGCCTCGGCCTGGTGACGCCCCGAGCCACCGAACTGGGTCGGAATGTCCTGGTAGAGGGAGCCGCCAAAGGCCACGTTGATCAACTGCATGCCGCGGCAGATGCCGAGCACGGGCTTGCCGAGCTCGACGAACTCATGCAGCAGCTCCATCTCATAGGCATCACGGACCCGGTCACCGGTCCACTCCTCCTTCAGCGGCTGCTCACCGTAGGCTTCCGGACTCACATCGGCGCCGCCCTGCAACACAAGGCCATCGAGGTATTCGGCGTAATCGCGCAAGCGGATGTTGCTGCGGTGGATCGGCCCGTCCTTCAGGATCGACGGCACCATCAACACCAGCACGTCCCGCGACATGATCCACTGGGCGATGGATTGCTCGAGCACCTGCAGGGTCTTCGACTCGAGGCCCGTCGCCCCCTGCTTGGGATGGAACAGGCGGGCCGACAGCCCGATCCGGATCGTCTTGTGCCTTGCCACGCTTGCTCTCCTTTCGGGGCCTGCGCCCCTCAACGTCTTACAGGTCGGCCAGCGGCTTGTCGACGCTCCGCTCGTCACGCGTCTTCAACTGGCCGATGACGCTGGCCAGCCCGGCCTGCAAGTGCAGCAATTCCTCTTCGGACAAACCTTGCAGGGCCTCCGGCAATATACCCTCGGCCGGCCCCGGTGCCGCCTGCAGCACGTCCCTCGCACCATCGCTGAGTTGCAGGCCGACCCGGCGCTGGTCCTCCGGCTTGCGGCGCTTGTTCACCAGGCCACGGGTTTCCAGCTTGTCCACCAACTGGCTGCAGGTGGACTGATGGATAGACAGGCGGCCGGCCAGTTCAGATACGCCAACGCCCGGCGTGCGGGCGATCTCATGCAGTAGCCACAGCTGGGAGCCCGATACACCGCAGCTTTGCTCTATCTCGCGGAAATGCTGCTTTACCGAACCGTAGATGAGGCGGAACTGTTTGAGGACCGCAAAGGCCAAAGATTCCTCTGCTGGACGGGTGGCAGGCACCTCGAGTGGAGAGTCGGCTGAATTCATTTGTGGAAATTATATTTACACCAATATAGTTTACTCGAGGAGACGCGGCTTTTCCGGCCGCCGGCGTCCCCCAGTTCCATTTGCACCCCGTACACCCCGGTTTTTCAGGAAACACCTCATGCGCGCAATCGTCCCCGGCCCCCTGCTCCGCCTTCGCACCGCCCTCTATCCCCTTGCTTGTGGCCTGCTCGCTGCCAGCGGACTCCTACTGACCCAAAGCGGTCTGGCAGGCGCCCCTGACCCGGGCAGCGCCGTCGCAAGCAGCGCCCTGGCGGTACGGCCCTCAGGCTGGCGCGGCCTCGCCGGCGAGATCTCCCGCCTGGCTCGTGCCGCCGGTCTGAAGACCGCATGGCAGGATGACGACCGCGCGATCAACCTGACCGTCGACACCACCCAGGCTTTCGAGAACCGGCAAGCGCAGCTGAGCCCCAGCTACGCCTCGCTGCTCGGGGAGATCGCCTTGATGGTCCAGGCCCGCCCGGAGATCCGCCTGATCATGACCGGCTTCGGCAACACACCGGCAACCCACTACAACCCGGTGCTGTTCGGCCTGCGCCTGAAGGCCCTGCAGGTCTTCTTTGCCGAGCACGGCATCGCGATCGGCCAGATCGAAACCCTCATCAAGGATGCGGATAGCGCGAGCGGCCACGACATGCCCGCCGGCCGTGCTGCTGCCGGACGGTTGATCAGCCTGCGCTTCGTACCGGCCTGACCTTGCCGGCGGCCAGCTTGGCCCGCCCCCGCGCCTCTTCCACGTCGGCACCATTGGCCACCGCAACCCCCATCCGGCGCCGCGCAAAGGCCTCCGGCTTGCCGAACAGGCGCAGGTCGGTGCGTGGCACGGCCAGCGCATCGGCCACGCCTTCGAAGACGACACCCTCGGCCTCCATGCCGCCGTAGATCACCGCGGAGGCGCCCGGCTCGCGCAGGCTCACGTCCACCGGCAGTCCGAGGATCGCCCGCGCATGCAGCTCGAATTCGGAGAAGCGCTGGGAGCACAGGGTGACCAGGCCGGTATCGTGGGGACGCGGGCTGACCTCGGAGAACCACACCATGTCGCCCTTCACGAACAGTTCGACGCCGAACAGACCACGCCCGCCCAGATTGGCGGTGACGGCACCGGCGATCTCCCGCGAGCGCTCGAGGGCCACCGGGCTCATCGCCTGCGGCTGCCAGGACTCGACGTAGTCGCCCGACACCTGCACGTGGCCGATGGGATCACAGAAGTAGGTTTGCACCGTGCCGGTTGCATCACAGGCGCGCACGGTGAGCTGCGTGATCTCGTAATCGAAATCGATGAAGCCCTCGACGATGACCCGCCCCTGGTTGACCCGCCCACCGGCGGCCGCGTAGTCCCAGGCCTTCTGCACGTCATCCGGCCCCTTCAGCAGCGACTGTCCCTTGCCGGAGGACGACATCACTGGCTTGACTATGCACGGGTAGCCGATCGCCGGCTGGCCGTCAGTGCCGTCGATGGCGGCCTGCAGCTCGGCCAGGGAATCAGCGAAGCGGTAGGGCGACGTGGCCAGCCCGAGTTCCTCGGCAGCAAGGCGGCGGATGCCTTCCCGGTTCATCGTCAGGCGCGCGGCGCGAGCTGTCGGGATCACCTCGGCCAGGCCCTCGGCCTCAATCTCGACGAGCGTGTCGGTGGCGATCGCCTCGATCTCGGGCACGATCAGATGGGGTTTTTCCTTTTCGACCAGCGCGCGCAGCGCGGCGCCGTCGGTCATCGGGATCACGTGGGCGCGGTGCGCCACCTGGTGACCAGGGGCGTTCGGATAACGGTCCACCGCAATCGTCTCGACACCCAGGCGCTGCAAGGCGATCAGCACCTCCTTGCCGAGTTCGCCAGAGCCCAGCAGCATCACGCGCAGGGCAGAAGGAGAAAGAGGGGTACCGAGTTTCATGGCGGGCTCCGGGAAGGAACGATATGGGATGGGAGCGCCATTATACGGACGGGCCACGGCACCACAGCATTGCGCCGCCTTCGGAGCTGACTTCCTACGTCAGATCACGCCACAGAACCATCCAGCTTTGGCCCACAGAAAGATGATCCGAAGAACAATCCCAGATTCAAGGCCATGAAAACATCATCCGAACAGGAGTGCCCTGACGATCCGATAGGGCCAACCAGGGGATCTCCGCCCAGTAGCGCTCAGCCTCATCCGGCCGCCCCTCAGCCAAGCAGACGTAGCCGAGGACAATCCGAGCCTTGATGTCGTCCGGCTGGCTGAGCAGGCGTTGCTCTGCCAGCAGGCGGACGCGTCCGGCATCGCCCTGGGCTTTCAGCAACTCGACAAAACGCTGGCCATACCACGTATTGCGGATTTCCAGAAAAGGAAGGGCCAGAGGAGCCTTGGGGTCATTGTGGCAAGACTGGCAATCGGCAGAGGGCCAGTGGGCGAGCTCCTCGACGATCCGCTCGATCGCCGCGCGCTCCGCGTCGGGCCGACCTTCCAGTTGCCCAAGCCGCGCCCGGAGGGCCCAATAGCGCCGCTGGTCGCGGGTATTGAGCCCAGCCAGCGGCCCCAGCTTGTCGAGTTCGGCGCGGGCGGCCGGGAGATTGGCCTCATTGAGGTGAGCGTTGGCCAGCAGGAGACGGGACAGGGGCAGCAGTGAAAACGGATCGGGCTGGCCCTTCAGGGCCAAAAGGGTCGCAAGGTCGCCGTTGCGCAGCGCGGCCTCCCGGGACAGGTGCACCCAGGTGGCCCGATCGTCGGCGCTCATGCGCTCCGGCCGCAGGTCGGCCAGCAAGCGGGCCGTGCGCAGTGGATTGACGCGTGCATCCTTGCGGATCTGATCAAGGATCTCTTTGGGGGAGGCGTCCTGCAGTGGGTCGGCCGTCCGCTGGGCTGAGGCCGGGAGGGCGCCGCAGAGGCTCGTAATAAGCGCCAGCATGGCCACCATCACCGATGGTTTGAAATGCGACGGTCGTCGAACGAGGTTCTTTTTCATGGGCGATGCACTGGAATGAAGATGGAAGGACTTGAACCTAGAGCGTCGCACGCAAGGTAAGCATCAAGCGGCGCGGCTCTCCGTAGCTGCCGTAGGAGGTGGTCACCCGCGAGTAATAAACCTTGTCAAACAGGTTGGTGAGATTGAGCTGAGCGCTCCAGGTCTTGTTGATCTCCCAGGCCAATAGGCCATCCCATACCGCAAAGGCAGGCTGCGTGACGCGGGCCGCGGGGATCGTGCCGGAGGCCGCACGCTCCGCGTAGGTTTCGCTCTGCCAGCGGACACCGCCCCCCACTCGCCAGGATGCAGCCGGGCCAGGCAGACGATAGCTGGACCAGGCTTTCACCGTATTGTCCGGGTCGTCCTTCCACCAGCTGTCACCCTGGGTGCTGCTCACCCCCCCGTTGCCGTCGAGCCAGCGGGTGTAGCGCTTCTTCATGTGGCTGAGGCCGAGCATGACCTGCCAGTTGCTGGTCAGGCGACCAACCAGCTCCAGCTCGGCGCCATCGACCTGCTGCTCGTTGTCGGCGATGTAGCAATAGGCAGTGGGCAATGGCGAGGCCGGGCAGGGATAAGGCGCGCTCGGGTCGATCCGGGTCTGGTTCTTGCTGGTCAGTCGATAGGCGGCCAGGGATGCAAGCAGGTTTCCGTCAAAAAATTCGGACTTGAGACCGATCTCCCGGTTGTTGCCCACCACTGGGTCAACCATCTCACCCGTCACCTTGTAGGCGTTCGTGACGCTGAAAACTTCCGCGTGGCTGACATAGACGCTGGTGCTATTACTGAAGTCCCAGGTCAGCGCGGCGTAGGGGGTGAGGACACCCGAGCGCTTGTAGGCCCCCTTGTTGGTGGCTGTGCTGTTCGTATAGCCCTTGTACGCATAGGTGCTGATGCGCCCGCCGGCAGTGAGGGTAAGCTGGTCGAGAACGCGCAGCCTGAGATTTCCATACACACCATCGTCCTGGTAGCGGTAAGTGGTCGGATCGCCGGACATGGCGGAGGGGCGCCAAGGCGCTTCACCAATGTTGATGCGGGTCGGATCAATGTAGAAGGTGTCGGGCCCACCCCAGTTGTAGGAATACTTGCCGGACGTGGGTTGATGGGTGACCTGCTCCCGCTGCGCGGCGTTGGCGCCGACCACAAGGTCGTGGGTACGCCCCCAGGCCCTGAAGCGGCCAAGCAGATGGAGGTCAAAGGTATGCACCTGATCGTCTGTATCCCGGCGCTGGCTGGTCACGTAGAGCGGCTTTTGCGTGCTGCCCGGAATGGGATCAACGACCCCGGTTACCCAGGCCCAGTCCCAGAACAGTTTTTCCTGCCGGTAGTTGTAGGCTGCCTTGATGCGCCAGTCATCGTTGAGGCGGTGCGTCACCTCGGCGAAAGCGCCGGTAGTGTCTCCATCCCAGCGAGCCCAGGGCACCATCCAGGCCGTCTCACGTGGCCAGCGCGGGTCGGAACCGTCGCCTCGGAAGGTTGCGTATTTATAGGTGGGAACAGAGCGACGCCGGTCATAATCGGTGCCGACGGTGAGAAGCGTGGCCGGGGTGAGCTGGTAATCCAGGACACCATAGATCGTCTGGTTCTGGCGACCGGTATAAGCAATGAAATCGTTCTGATCGAGGCTGCTCACCACCAGGCGCCCGCGCAGGCGATCGTCCTCCCCCAAAGGACGCCCCGCATCGAGAGTGACACGGTAGTGATCCCACTGCCCCACCGCGAACTCCAGCCGGGTCAGCGGTGTAGCCTGCGGACGCTTGCGCTGGTAATTGATCGCCCCACCTGCCGAACCAGTGGGGCCGCTGCCGTTGAACAGTCCCGTGGGGCCCCGCAGCACTTCAACCTGTTCATACATCGACAGATCCGACGGCACCTGCCAGAACGTCGCTCCCGCCAGACTTCCGTCTATCGTCACGTTATCGACGCGAAAACCACGGGCACTGATCAGCGGCGTATCGCTTTCATTTGAGCGGCCGTCCACCAGGCCGGTCACCCAGGTGAGTGCCCGAGTGGCTTCAATGAGGTTCTGGTCCTCGATGCGCTGGCGGGTGAGGACGCTCACGGATTGCGGGATATCCCGCAAGGCCTCGTTTGACTTGCCCCCGACGCTGGCCTTCGCAGCCGCGTACGAATCTGCCGGCAGCCTGGTAGCCGTAACGAGCACTTCCTCCAAGCGGGTCACCTGCGTGGGACTGGCTGAGGTCAGCCCGCCTGCGGCATCGCCAGGTTCGGCAGCAACGACCGATGAAACAAGACTCAGGCCAATCAGCGCCAGCCCGGCTGGCGGATGAAGACGGGGAATACAGACGATATGCAGCATGGGCCATGGCCGGAGGCCATGGGTACCCCCGATGTCCTCGCCGGCGCGAACAGAGAATGCGAAAGCGCAGGATCATAAAAAAACGCCATCACATTTCCATGCGCCATAACGCCTCACGTGACAATCCGTCGCGGCGGCGGACAGCCCGGCCCCATCAGCCCTGCATCAGGACACCCGGAAGCGGCCGATCTGTTGCTTGAGGTTGGTGGCGATCCCCTCCAGGTGGTGCGCAACGGCAGCCGTATCGCGGATGGTGCCGGTGGTGTCCTCGACCATGCTGGCAATCTGTTCGACCCGCTGGGCGATGGCGGTACTGGCTGCGCTCTGCTCCCGCGTTGCGTCAGCCACGTCACCGACCCGCTGCAGCGTGGCGCGGGCCCCCTCCTCGATGGACTTCAACAACTCGACGGCGGACGAGGCCAGTTCGACGCCCTCCTGCACCTCAGGCAGCGCCGCATTCATCGCCTCGACGGCGCCCCCTGTGTCGCCCTGGATGCCAATGATCATCTGCTCGATCTCGGTGGTCGCCGAAGAGGTCCGTTCGGCCAGCTTGCGCACCTCGTCCGCCACCACCGCAAAGCCACGCCCCTGCTCGCCAGCCCGCGCCGCCTCGATGGCGGCGTTGAGGGCCAGCAGGTTGGTCTGGCCGGCGATATCCTTGATCACACTGGCAATCGACGACACCTGGCGTGCCCGTTCCTCGAGGGCCCGGATCCGCCCGGACGCATCGTTGACGGTATCGGAGATCTTGCGGATGGCGCTGGCCGCCAGATCCACCCGCGTCGAACCGGCCCCCGCCAGTTCGACCGCCTCCGTGGAGTAGCGGGAACCGTCGGTCGCGCTGTCGGAAATGTGGCTGGAACTGACGGTCAGCTCCTCGATGGCCGCCGCCATCGCCGATGTAGCGTCGGACTGCTGGTCTGCGGCGCCGGCGATCTGGTCGGACGCCGCCGCAATGCGCGCCGCGTTATCCACCAGGCTGTTGGCCTCTCGATTGATTTCCGCAACAAGGCTGCGTAATGCCTGGACCATCGTGCCGGTGGCGTGCAACAGGCTGCCGGCCGGGGCAGCACGGACCTCCGCCCCCAGGTCGCCGGACGCCACCCGCTGCATCACGGCGGCGACCTCGGCGGGCTCGCCCCCCAGCTGTCGCAGGATGCTCGCCCCAAGCTGCCAACCAAGGGCGCTCAGGACCAGCAGCAGGAATGCCGAGATGCCACCCAGCACACGGGCAATGGCCGCGTAGGCCTTATCGATGTCGTCGATGTACACGCCGGTGCCGACCGTCAGCTTCCATGGCTCGAAGGATGCGGCATAGGCGAGGCGCGGCTCCGGCGGCTGGCCCTTGGTCCGCTCCCAGGTGTATTCGACGAAGTCACCGCTCCGGCCGGCCGCCCCGATCAACTCACGGATCAGGAACTTACCGTGGGTGTCCTGCATGTCCCATTTGCTCTGCCCTTCAAACTCCGGCTTGATCGGGTGCAGGAAGGTGATCCCGTCGTTCTGATAGATAAAGATGTACTCGCTGCCGCTATAGCGGACGCCCCGCAGGACTTCCCGCGCGCTCTGGCGGGCCTGCGCCTCCGACACCTTCCCCGTCCCTTGCCTGGGCCTGAAAGTACTTGAGCACGCTCACCGCGCTCTCGACCTGGCTCTTCAACTTGTCCTGGCGCTCCTCCAGCATGTTCGACTTGAGTTCGTAAAGAGCGGTCACGCAGAGCACCAGCAAGCCGAGCAAGGCGAGGCCGACCAGGGCCTGGATGCGCGTGGACACACGCATGGAGCTTGCGACATTCATGGTTTTCTCCCCCTGTTATCAGTTCCGGCAACGACTTTCGCCGCCAAGCATTTCAATGCCCCGATTACAACCTGCATGTCATTAATCTGGACAGCCATTTTTTGCTGAAAAAGCGATTTCTCGCATTTGTTTGACCAAACGCAAGGAACCGCGACTCCCTCACGACAGCAAACCGAAGACGTGGGAAAAAATCACTTTTCTGACGTAAACTGGCTCATCGTCAAATTTGCCAAAATAAGCAGAAACAGGAGAAATCTGATGCATGCCCGTACCCTGCCGTGCCTGCTGTCACTCGCCCTTACGGCCCCCGCAATCGCCGGAACCGGCACCAAGGCCTACATCATCCAGTTCCAGGAATCGGCCGTGCAGGCCCCGGTCCGCAATGCCGTCCGTGATGGCCGCATCGATGCCGATCCGCAGAACTGGGGTTATGTGGACAAGCGCGTGGTCGAACGCACCCAGGATCTGGAAGCCCGCTATAAGGTGAGGGCACGCCTCGCCTTCAGCCATGTGATGAAGGGCTTCGCCGCGGAGCTCACCGAAGCCCAGCTCGCCCAGTTGAAGTCCGACCCGACCGTACTTGCCATCGAAGAAGATCTGCCGGTCACGGCCAGCGCCCAGAGCATTCCGTGGGGCATCACCAAGACCCGCGACAACCTGTCCTCCACGCTGGCCGGCAACGGCAGCGGCACGGTCAGCGGCGTCAACGTCTACGTGATAGATACCGGCATCGCCAGCCATACCGACCTCAATCTCGTCGGCCACACCAACCTCGTCGCTGACGGCAAGAACTACGACTGCAATGGCCACGGCACCCATGTCGCCGGCACCATCGGCGCGAAGGACGACAGCGCCTACGTGGTCGGGATGGCACCCGGCGTGCGCCTAACCGGCGTAAAGGTGCTCGACTGCACCGGCTCGGGCTATACCTCGACGGTCATCAAGGGCGTGGACTGGGTCACTGCCAACGCGGTGAAGCCAGCCGTCGCCAACATGAGCCTGGGCGGCAGCGGCACCAGCACCATGCTCGACAGCGCCATCACCAAATCGGTCAATTCCGGCGTGGTGTACGCGATTGCCGCCGGCAACAGCGCGGTGGACGCCTGCACCCAATCCCCGGCTCGCATCGGGGGGTCGCTGGCCGGCGCAATCACCGTAGCCGCCACGGCCAGCAACGACACCGAGGCCTCGTTCAGCAACTACGGAACCTGCGTCGACATCTGGGCTCCGGGCGTCAGCATCCTGTCCACCTATCTCAGCAACGGACTCGCCACCGCCTCGGGCACCTCGATGGCCAGCCCCCACGCGGCCGGCGCCGCGGCACTGTACTTGTCCCGCTACCCCACCGCCACGCCGGCCATGGTCGAGGCGGCGATCAAGCAAGGCCTCGTCACGCCGGGCACGCTGAGCAAGAACGGCCAGCTGGTCAAGCGCCTGGATACCCTGTCCTTCTGATCTTTCAGCCCTCGCCCCCACGCCCTGCGGGGGCGAATTCATTCGCCCGGCACCGCATCCCCGCAGTCCGCAAGCCTCTCCACTCCCGCAGCGCCCATCCGCCCTTCACCCCTCGCTGCACATAGGGGTCGGACTTGCGGCCACCGGGCATTACAATGCCTGCCCTCCCCCGAGCACGACCCGCAGCATGGCCATCCAGCTTCTCCCCGACCACCTGATCAACCAGATCGCCGCCGGCGAAGTCGTGGAACGACCGGCCTCGGTGCTCAAGGAAGTGCTGGAGAACGCCATGGACGCCGGCTCCACGGTCGTCGAGGTGCAACTGGAACAAGGTGGCGTGCGGCGCATCCGGGTGGCCGACGACGGCTGCGGCATTCCGAAGGAAGAACTGCCTCTCGCGCTGGAGCGCCACGCCACCAGCAAGATCGGCAGCCTCGACGATCTGGAACACGTCGGCACGATGGGCTTCCGCGGCGAGGCGCTGGCGGCCATTGCCGCGGTGTCGCGGATGAGCATCACCAGCCGCGCCGACGGCGCCCCCCACGCCTGGCGCATCGACGCCGATCCCCGCGAGCTGGCCCCCGCCGCCCTCAACCACGGCAGCGTGGTGGACGTGGCCGACCTGTATTTCAACACCCCGGCGCGACGCAAATTCCTGAAGAGCGAAGGCACCGAGTTCGCCCATTGCGACGACGTCTTCCGGCGCGTCGCGCTGGCGCGCCCGGACGTGGCGATGCAGCTCTCCCACAACGGCCGCGTCAGCCACCGGCTGCCGTCCGGCACCAAGGAGGCCCGTGTACGCGCCCTGCTTGGCGACGACTTTCTTGCCGCCGCGCGCCTCGTCGAGGCCGAATCGGGCCTGCTGCGCCTCACCGGCTACGCCTCGCTGCCGGCCTACTCGCGCAGCAACCGGGATGCTCAGTTCTTCTACGTGAATGGCCGCTTCGTGCGCGACAAGCTGGTCACCCACGCGATCCGTGAAGCTTACGCCGACATCCTGCACGGCAGCCGCCATCCAGCCTATGTGTTGTTCCTGGAGCTGGATCCCTACGGCGTCGACGTGAATGTGCACCCGGCCAAGATCGAAGTGCGCTTCCGCGACTCGCGGGCGGTGCACCAGTTCGTCTATCACGCGCTGACACGGGCGCTGGCAGCCTCCGGAGCCGGCGGCGCAGCGGCGACGGTGGAGGCAGCAGCCCAGCAACCGGACGCGACAGCCCAGAGTGGCGTCCGCTATCCGTACCCCGGCCCCCAGACGACACAGCCTTACCAGAGCCGCCTGGCGATGGAGCCGGTGTCACGGGCCTATTTTGATTTCGCCGCCTCGGCCCGCCCGGACCTCCCGGCGAGCCCCCGCGTCGACGAACCCCGCCCATCCCTCTCCGCCTTCCAGCCCGCCTTGGCCACCGGGCAGGACAGCCCGGCGCTGCCCACTGGCGACCTGGCGCCGCCCCTCGGCTACGCGCTGGCCCAACTCCACGGCGTGTACATCCTGGCCCAGAACGAAAGCGGCCTGATCCTGGTGGACATGCATGCCGCCCACGAGCGCATCCTCTATGAACGCCTCAAAACCCTGCTCGACGGCACGCCCGGCGTGCAGCGGCTCCTGATTCCGGCGGTGTTCGGCGTCGGGCCGAAGGACATGGCGAGCGCCGAGGAGCACGCCGAGCTGCTGGCCCGCATGGGTTTCGAGATCGGCCCAGCCGGCCCGCAGGAGTTGGCGGTGCGCAGCGTGCCGGCCCTGCTCGCGCGGGCGCCGGTCAGCGAGCTGGTCCGCGCGCTCTTGGCCGAGCTACGCGACTATCCCGCCAGCGAGGTCGTCACCGCCCGCCGCAACGAACTGCTGGCAACCATGGCCTGCCACGGCGCGGTGCGCGCCAACCGTAGCCTGACGATCCCGGAGATGAATGCGCTATTGCGCGAGATGGAGGCCACCGAGCGTGCCGACCAGTGCAACCATGGCCGCCCGACCTGGACAGCCCTGAGCATGGCCGACCTCGACAAACTGTTCCTGCGCGGACGCTGAGCCAACCGGCCCCGGCGATCAAGCCTGGGCCAGCTCGCTGGCCCACGGCCACAAAGGGCCGCCATCCATGCGCTGCAGCTTGCCGAGCACCGTGGGCACCGGCAGCGGCCGGTCGAAGCGGTAACCCTGGAACTCGTCGCACCCCAGGTCGCGCAGCAGCTGGTGTTGCATCCCGGTCTCGACGCCCTCCGCCACGACGGTCAGCCCCAGGCTGTGGCCGAGGCTGATGATCGCTCGGGAGAACTGCAGGTCTTCCGACTCCGGCTGCAGGCCGTCGACGAAGGACTTGTCGATCTTGATCACGTCGATCGGGAGGCTCTTAAGGTAGGCCAGGCTGGAATAGCCGGTGCCAAAGTCATCCACCGCCACCGTCAGCCCGCGCGCCTTGAGTTCGGCCAGGGTGTCGATCATGCGCTGCGGATCGGCCATCAACTGGGTCTCGGTGATCTCGAGCTCGATGCACTGCGGCGCCAGCGAATGGCGCTCGAGAACACTGAACAGCCGTCCCGCAAAGCCACTGTCACGGAACAGCTGCACCGAGCAGTTGATGGCCACCCGCGGGCAGGCCAGACCGGCGCGCTGCCAGCCATCCAGGTGGGCGGCGACGCTGCGGATCACGAAATCGGTGATCGGCACGATCAGGCCGGTCTCCTCAGCAATGCGGATGAAGCGCGCCGGCGACACCGGGCCGAACTCCACGCTATTCCAGCGCAGCAGGGCCTCCATCGCACGCAGTTCGCCGTCGCGCCCGAGGCGCGGCTGATAGACCAGGGAAAGCTCGCTGCGCTCGATCGCGCTGCGCAACGCCATCTCCAGCGCCAGGCGCTCGGTGGCGTTGGCACCGATCTCCGGCGTGAAACGGTGCACCCGCGCCCGGCCGGCCGCTTTCGCCGTGTACATCGCCGCATCGGCCTGCTGCAGCAGTTGCGGCAGATTGCGGGCGTCTTCCGGATAGTGGGCCACGCCAATACTGGAGGTGACAGTCACTTCCTTCTCACCGAGCATCACCGGGCGGGAGATCGCCTCCTGCACCCGCGCCAGCACCGCCTCCACGTTGCCGCTCTGGGCGTCGTCCTCGAGCATCAGCACGAATTCGTCACCACCGTAGCGGGCCAGCACGTCGGTCGAGCGCAAACACTGGGACAGCCGGTAAGCCACTGTCAGCAGCAGCTTGTCGCCGAACAGGTGGCCAAGGGAATCGTTGATGACCTTGAAGTTGTCCAGATCGATGAAGGCCACCAGCAGGTTGTCACCGCGCCGGTCGGCGCGTCGAGCCGCCTCCTCGAAACGCTCGGCAAAACTCAGGCGGTTGAGCAGCCCGGTCAGCTGGTCGCGGGTGGCCTGGTAGCGCAGGCGGTTCTCGGCTTCCCGCTGGGCGGTGATGTCACGCACCGAGCCTTCGTAATACAGAAAGTTGCCATCCACGTCGCGCACGCTGTGGGCACTCTCGGAAATCCACACGATGCTGCCGTCGCGCCGGCGCACCGCGGAGACGAAATCCCGCACCTCGCCGTCCGCCTGCATCTGGGCGATGAAGGCATCCCGCCGTTCAGGGTCCACGTAGAGCTGCCGGCCCACGCTGCGCAGTTCGGCGATCAGCTGGGCCGGCGAGTCGTAGCCATAAATGGCGGCCAGCGCCGGATTGGCCGCCAGGTAGACCCCGTCCTTGGAGGTCTGGAACAACCCCTCGCTGCCCGAATCGAAGATGCTGCGGTAGCGCAGCTCGGCGTCGGCCAATTGCTGCTGGGCCGCCACCTCGTCGGTGATGTCCTTGATCTGCGCCTCGGTATACCGCACCCCGCCATCGCCACAGCGCCCGGCACCCTGCTCACTGACCCAGCGCACGCTACCGTTGCGATGGGTAATCCGGTAATCGACCCGGTAGCGCCCCTCGGCCTGGGCCGCCTCCAGCACGTGGGCCATCAGCGACGCCTTGTCCTCGGCGACGACGAGGCGCTCGAAGAGGCCGCCATCCCGCATCAAGGCCTCGGCGGACCAGCCACACAGGGCCTCCGCCCCTTCGCTGACGAAGGTGAGGCTGCGCTCACCGTCCCCGCCGGTCAGCCGCCCCTGGATCACCATGCCCTCGAGGGCCGCCAGTACCCGCTCGGCCAGCGACGCGTCCACCGCACCAGCGGCCGGAACCAGCGCAATCCGCGCTGCCGCCTTGCCTGCCCCGAATGTCGCCCGTCCGTTCATGCTTTGCCCATCAATTCGTTACCCACCTGCTCGATCCACACGAACACCGTATCGATCGCCTCCGTCGCCAGCCTGTAGAAGTCATCCACCGGGTAATCGACCCGATCACGCAGGAATTCCGCCCGCACCACATGCACCAGCCGCTCGGCAGCATTGCGCGCCACAAGTGCCTCGATCGGCGGCGCAGCATCCCGGTAGCGCTGATTGGCCGCCACCAGCAAGGCCTCGGCCGACGAACACTGGAAGAACAGGCGCGTGCGCTTGAATGGCGAACACCGCCCTGCCGCCGCCACGCCGCAGCACAGGCCGCGGATCTGTCCGAGCGCCTCGGCCAGCGCCGGTAGTTGGCGAGCATAGGCGCTCACCAGGCGCCCCTTCTCCCGGTCCAGGCCCGACCATTCGTCGGCGAGGCGTCCAGCGCGATCGAGTACCTCGCCCAGCAAACGGCAATGGCGCAGGAACAGCATTTCATCACTTTCGCCCTGCCGGCTTGCCAGCAACTGCTGCCAGGCCACCGCCAGCATCTCGACAAAGTCCCGCTCCCCGCCGGCGTCGGAACCACTCACCTGCTGCGGACAGGCCTGCAGCGCCTGCCCGATGGCATGCGCCACATCGCCCTGGGCCGCCGGCAGATCCGCAGCCAGTGGCGCGCCACCCGCACACAAGGCGCGATGGCGCTGCACCGGACGCAGCACGGCCAGCAGGCAGGCGGTAAAACGGAAGTCGGCACGAAACTGGCGGAAACCCGCCGGGGCTGCATGAACGGCGATCACACTCAGTTCTCCGCGGACGAACCGCCCAGACGGGGGCGACCGGAGACGAACCAGAAAGGCGAGCAGCTAGCGGATCGAGACAAAATCACGGGATGTCTTCAAGGAAATTACAGCGATTGTGCACTGCAATTACGGGGTTGGCGACGCAATCTTTAACGATCATTACATTTTAAAGACAATGGGATAGAGACCCTTACCGTCCCACGCCTGACAGCCTTCCGACAAACCGGAAGTCATCGACGCAACATGGATTCGGAGCAACCCACACGCCGGCAGCCGGGTTGCCATCACTGCCGTCAGACGCGAAAATGGAAAGTTACACCGCTCTAGCGCAACTCCCGTGAAACTCGAACGCATTCTCCAGAACCAGGGCTTCGGCAGCCGTCGCCAGTGCCGCCAGTGGGTGGAACTCGGCGAAGTCCGCATCAACGGCGAGGTGGTAGACGACCCCGGCGCCGAGATCGATACTGCCGGCCTGGTCTTTGAAGTCGAAGGCCACAGCTGGACCTACCGGGAGAAGACTTACGTCGCTCTCCACAAGCCTGCCGGCTATGAGTGCTCCCACGAACCCAAGCACCACCGCAGCGTGTATTCCCTGCTGCCGCAACAGTTGGTGGCCCGCAACGTGCAAAGCGTCGGCCGCCTCGACCAGGACACCACCGGGCTGCTGCTGTTCTCCGACGACGGCGCCTTCATCCACAACCTGTCGTCGCCGAAGAAGCACGTGCCCAAGGTCTATCGGGCCGAACTGGCCGAGCCCGGCACCGACGTCCTCGTACAGCGCCTGCTCGACGGAGTAGACCTCATCGACGAACCCCAGCCCGTCCCGGCCTTGCATGCGCGACTGCTGGCCGAGAAGACGCTGGAAATGAGCATCGACCTGGGCAAATACCACGTCGTCAAACGCATGATCGCCGCCGCCGGCAACCATGTAGAGCAACTCCACCGCAGTGGTTTCGGCGGCCTTCACCTTGGCGAGGGCCCCTTGAGCGGCCTGACCGAAGGCCAGTGGGTCTATCTTGAAGAGGCCGACCTCCAGCAACTGCATTCCGCCGCCAGAAAGGCCTGATCATGACCGATACGCTCCGCCGCCGTGCCCCGCTGCCCACCCGCGACGGCACACTGAAGCTCAAGCCGCGCGCAGCCGGCACCCCCGAGGCGGCCCCGCAAGCCCCCAGCAGCCCCAAGCCCGCCAAGGACTGGCGCAAGCCGGCTGCCGGCAGCCCGGGCCGCAACCGCAAGGCCTCGTTCCCCGAACAGGCCAACGCCGAGCCCGAACGCCGCAGCCCGCGCCCGCCCCGCGACGGGGACGCGCCGCATCAAGGCGGCGACCGCTTCCGCGACGAGCGCCCGCGTAGCGATCGCCCCCGCGACGATCGTCCGCCCCGCCCGGCTGGCGACCGGCCTGCCCGTCCCTTCGGCGATAAGCCGGCCCGCCCGTCCGGCGAGCGTACGGCCGGCGAACGTCCGCGCTGGGGCGAAGAGCGCCCGTCGCGCCCCTTCGGCGATCGCCCGCCGCGGCGTCGCGACGACAACCGCGCCGACGGCGAGGCCGCAGCGCAACCTGGCAGCCGTCCCCGCGGCGATTTCGCCAAGCCCGCCGAAGCCCGCCCGCCGCGCCACGAGCGCAAGCAATGGAGCGGCGAACCCCGCCCGGCACCGACGCCCTCCCCGCTACGCGACGACGGTTCGATCCGCCTTTCCAAACGCATGACCGAGCTGGGCCTGTGCTCGCGCCGCGAGGCCGACGAATACATCGAGAAGGGCTGGGTCCGCGTGGACGGCCGCGTGGTCAGCGAACTCGGCTCCCGCGTCAAGCCGGGCCAGAAGGTCGAACTCGATCGCCGCGGCCAGACCGCCCAGGACAGCCGCGTCACCATCCTCCTCAACAAGCCGGTCGGCTACGTGTCCGGCCAGGCCGAGGATGGCTACGAGCCGGCCAGCGTGCTGATCACCGCCGAAAACCGCTGGGCCGAGGATCCGTCCGAAAACCGGTACCTGCGCACCCACCACCGGGGCCTCGCACCGGCCGGCCGGCTCGACATCGACTCCATCGGCCTGCTGGTATTCACCCAGGACGGGCGCATCGCCCGCGCACTGATCGGTGACGACTCGTCCATCGAGAAGGAATACCACGTGCGCGTCGAGGGCAAACTCACTGACGACGGTCTCAAGCTGCTCAACCACGGCCTGTCGCTCGACGGCGAGGCGCTGCGCCCGGCCAAGGTCAGCTGGCTCAACGAGGACCAGCTGCGCTTCGTGCTTCGCGAAGGCAAGAAGCGCCAGATCCGCCGCATGTGCGAGCTGGTCGGCCTGAAGGTTGTCGGCCTCAAACGCGTACGCATCGGTCGCGTGATGCTCGGCAACCTGCCGCCGGGCCAATGGCGCTACCTCGGTGCGGACGAGCTGTTCTGAGCCGATCCACCACAAGCATGTGACATAGCCCGCCTGCGCCGTTCGGCCAGCGGGTTAAAATCGTCGGCGATGACTGCCCCCGACGGGGGCTCCGCCGCCTCCGGGCGGCGGATGCCGCATCCTGCGCAGCATCCCACTCGCGAAATGACCGACGATGCCACAGCCCCATGTGTTCCGCGCCCTACTCGTGTTCCTGATCGGCCTGATAGGCCTGGCCTGCACCCCAGCACGGGCGGAGCTCGACGAGACCTACGAAGGGCTGCTGGTCCCCAACAACTTCGAGTCCGCCATCCAGGTCACCCTCCAGTTGCACGAGCGTAGTGGCCAGCTGACCGGCACGATCACGACCGGCGCGCCATTCCATGTCACCGCAGCGCTCTCATCCGGGGTCAACAAGTACGGTCAGTGCAACATGCGGATCCCCCTCACCCCGTCCTTCTCCCTGCGTCTGTACGGTAGCTGCCAGTCGGCCCTGTTCGAGGGGCGCTACACGATCTACACCACCCAATCGGAAGACAAGCCGAGGGGCACCTTCCGCCTGATGCGCAAAGAGGTGAAGAAGGAGGTGGACGACGATGGCCTGCCCAAGCGCAGCACCTACGCACCACCGACGGGCAGCCTCACCGACTGCATCAAAACCAACACCCGCTGCCTGATGGCCTGCCCCCAGGGCGACTACAACTCGGAATTCCTGTGCTCTAACCGGTGCCGGCGCAAATACCAGGCGTGCAAAGCCCAGTTCTCGGCAACCCCGGCGCCAAAGGCTGGTAGCGGCTCACTGCTACCGGACAGCGGCCCCACCCCTGCCCGCTGAACGACGTCCCGCCCCGTCAGGCTGCTTCAACTCCGCCCTGAAGGTATAATGCCCGGTTTTCCCGCACCAGCCAGGGCCCCGATCATGGAAGCAGAACGTCTAAACGCCATCTCCAACAAGCTCGCCGACCTGAAGGCGCGGGAGCTCGAACTTCGGAGGTATCTTTGACTACGATTCAAAAGCTGAAAAGCTGATCGAGGTCAGCAAGCAACTCGAAGATCCTGAGATCTGGAACGATGCAAAGCACGCCCAGGAACTCGGCAAGGAAAAGAAGACCCTCGAAGGCGTCGTGCTGACGCTGCAGGAAATCGAGCAGGGCATTGCCGACGGCCAGGATCTGTTCGAACTCGCCTCCATGGAAGAGGACGAGGACACCATGCAGGCCGTCGAGGCCGATGTGGCCACCATCGAAGGCCGTGTGGGCGAACTCGAATTCCGCCGCATGTTCAGCAACCCGATGGACGGCAATGCCTGCTTCATCGAAATCCAGGCCGGCGCCGGCGGCACCGAAGCCCAGGACTGGGCCGGCATGCTCGAACGCATGTACCTGCGCTACGCCGAACGCAAGGGCTTCCAGGTCGAACTGCTGGAAGAGTCCGAAGGCGAAGTGGCCGGCATCAAGAGCTGCACGATCAAGGTCGGCGGCGAATACGCCTACGGCTTCCTGCGCACCGAGACCGGCATCCACCGCCTCGTCCGCAAGAGCCCCTTCGACTCCAACGCGCGCCGCCACACCAGCTTCACGTCGGTGTTCGTCTTCCCCGAGGTGGACGATTCCATCGAGATCGACATCAACCCCGCTGATGTACGCACCGACACCTACCGCGCCTCCGGCGCCGGCGGCCAGCACATCAACAAGACCGACTCCGCGGTGCGTCTGACCCACATCCCCACCGGCATCGTCGTGCAGTGCCAGAACGACCGTTCCCAGCACCGCAACAAGGATGAAGCCTGGTCGATGCTGCGTGCGCGCCTCTACGAAGCCGAGCTGCGCAAGCGCCAGAGCGAGCAACAGAAGCTCGAGGACGCCAAGAGCGACATCGGCTGGGGCCACCAGATCCGCTCCTACGTGCTCGACCAGAGCCGCATC